>JAAUOU010000048.1 GCA_012034765.1 Pleurocapsaceae cyanobacterium CSU_1_1
TGCTTTAGCACTAACTTCGTGTCGCGGAGCGGTGACGCGAAGCTAATCCTTTAGGAAATCCTTTAGGACGTAAGGAGGACGCGCCCCCAGGCGCTAATCCTTTAGGGCTAATCCTTTAGGGCTAATCCTTTAGGGCTAAGAGCTTGGGCGAAGCCCTTTATAAAAACCAACCATAGGAATGTAACCCCTGTCCCAGTAAGTTAACTCCTAAATAACATACCCAAACTACTACAAAGCCTACTGCTGCTAGAATAGCGGGCTTCCTGCCCTGCCAGCCGCGAGTAATTCGGGAATGCAGATAGGCAGCAAATACTAGCCAAGTAATAAATGCCCAAGTTTCTTTAGGATCCCAACTCCAGTATGACCCCCAAGCTTCGTTTGCCCAAACTCCACCAGCAATAATGCCAATAGTTAAGAGGGGAAAACCTAGCCCAATGACGCGATAGCTAATATTATCAAGGGTATCTGCCAGACTCAAACGCTCAGGGGATAGGGTGACGGTTTGTGTTTGGGGTAAATCCAACACTGCAGTATTGCCAGTGCTGCTATAAACACTTTCCGTCTCAGTATTTTTAGTGGTTTTTTGCTTAACGCGATCGCGAAAACTACCAGTCCCTACTGAACTGCCTTTTAACTCTACTTTTTGACCACGGGTAACAATTAAAAAGGCAATGGCGATCGCACTTCCTACCATTAGAGTCGAATAACTCAACATCATTACACTGACGTGCATCATTAACCAGTTGGATTTCAAGGCGGGAACTAAAGGGGCTGATGCCTGCATCTCCACAGGTAAACTAAGGGCAGCAAAGGCGGTAATACACATCGCTACAGGGCTGGTAACTGCCCCCACCAAACGGCTACGGCTCATTCTTTCTGCTACAAAGTGAATGGTTGTCACCCCCCAAGCTAAAAAGAATAAAGATTCGTATAAATTGCTTAAGGGGAAATAACCTGCTTCAATCCAGCGAGAACCCAACAGGGTAGCCATACATAAATTAGCGATCGCCATTCCCGTTGTACCCAAGGTAGCCATGAAGGGCAAATTAGGAAAAGCAGCGCCAACCCAGTAGATCAGCATGGTAACTAGCAATACTGCAAAAGAAGTATTGTCTAAGAAGCTTTCAAGCGCAATTAAATCCATAGTTTTTTTGGTAGCTTTGCCTAAAATTGTTAAGATGCGATCGGAATCAATGTATATCAATATATTTTAAGATGTTTCTCTACATACTTTATTGTAAAAATAAATCAGTAGTCTAGACGACAATTTTTGCCTGGGAGTTATTGGGAGGATGGGAATATGCCCAAACAAACTATCCAACTAACCTTTGACCGCGATCGACTACTAGATTTTTTGCTGCCAAATTTCTACCAAATTGTTAACAGTTTGCTGCCAACTATATTGTTGAGCGAGTTCTTGAGCTTTCATCCCCATCGACTGACGAAGCTGGGTATCAGCGATTAATCTAGTTAACTTATCTAAAAAATCTGCTTGATTTTGAGGTTCATATAACCAGCCTGTTTCACCATCTATAATCGTATCAGTAACTCCTCCTGCCCGAGGAGCGATCGCAGGAATTCCCGCAGCAGCAGCTTCAATTACTGTTAAGCCTTTAGTTTCTTTTTCGGAGTTGGTAATAAATATATCCCCATTAACTAATAGTTCAGATATAGAGGTGGGGCTAATTCTACCTAATAAATAAACTTCAGGTGTTAACTGTTTTAAAGTTCGTTTTATTTCTGTTTTCAGTGAACCATCTCCAGCAATTATTATGGCTATTTGGTCATAAATGTGAGCAGGCAATTTAGCGAGGGCTGTTAAGACAAAATTCCACCCCTTATCAGGAGTTAAGCGTCCGATGAAAATTAGCTTAATTTTATTTGCTAGATTAGGTAAATTATATTTTATAGTAAAAAAATCGACAGCTTGATGACTATTTCTAAACTGGTTTAAATCGCAGCCTAATAATTCAGCAAAAGCTATATTTTTAATGCCCATTCGCTTTAGCTTATGAGCAGTTATAGAACTTGATACTAAAGTACAGTCATAAGAGTTATAGATTTTAACAAAGATTAAAGCTAAAATTTTTTTAATAAATTTATTAATCCCCAGCGGTAAAGTAAAATAATCATCAAGATAATCAATATAGTTAGTATGAAACCAGGCTAGACAAGGTATCTGATGCTGTTGAGCATATTTAACTCCAGGTAGCTTAAGCAAACAAATTCCTAGTCTTTCTGCTTCATCAACATGAATTAAATCGGGTTTAAACTGTCCAAGCTTTTCTAGCACAATTTGATAAGATTTAATTGTTAAATCTCGTTCAAAATCCAAGGCGATCGCTTTACTACTTGGTAAATTAATTATTTCTATACCAGGAAATATTTCACCTGTATATTGCTCGTAATCAGGATATATATGCTTAATCGGACTATAATCAGGGCAAAACACAATTACCTGATGTTTTAAAAGACTAAGCTGTTCTAATCTTTTAAAAATCGCGATCGTCACACCATCAATTACGGGAAAAAAACTAGAACAGATAATGGCAATTTTCATGAAATAAACCTAATCTTGATTTTTTGCTTGCTCAATAGTCCATAAGTCTAGAGGAAATTCGTTAACACTAAATACAGGAGATTTATATACCTGTTGAGATTTAATTCGCGAATCTTGATTTAATCTTTGTTTTAATTGTGTAGTAGGCTTTAATAGAAAAACATGAGCAAATTGATTCAGGTATAAATATAAATTTTCTTGAGGAGTAATGATCTTATATTTAACTTCAGGTTTCAAAGAATAAGCTAAAGATATTGCATCCATTGCTTCAGTAGATTCGACAATGACTAAAGCGCAATTGCTTTGATTAATTATTTTAGCGATCGCAGGATTATTAATATTTCTTCCCTTTTGATAAAAGGGCGATAAGCTTAGATTGCGAATATTAGAAAAAGTGCCTAATACTAACAAAGCAATTATAATTAACTGCCAAAATTTTGACTGTTGAGAATTTAATTTACTGCCTAAAGTATAGGCAACAGCAATTAATATACCTAATTGTAGGGGAATTAAATATCTAGGTGCAGTGGAACTTTGCCCTTGATTAATAATGTCCATAACTAGTAAAGGTAGCGGTAGAGAAAATATTAAACAAATAAGATAAAGCCAGCGATCGCACTTTGTATTGACAATTAAATAATAAAGGGAATAAGCTGACAAACTTAAAATACCAATGGCAACTAACGCTCCAATAATAGTTGTCCAGTCTAGATTAATATATTTGCTGATGATAACAGTAAAAATAGAAACTACTAATATTAAAGCAAGCTTCAATGGCTTATTCTGCCAGAGAGGATATAGTTTAATAGCAGTCAGCAAAATAATGACAATTACTACCGAGCCTAGAACAACCTGAATTGGGTTAGAATTTGGCGATAGCGGTAAATCACCAAAAATTAATAAATTAGTGCCAAGATAAACTGCAATAATATCAGCAAGATTAAAATTGCCCCTCATCCAGCTAGTATTATCTCGAAGTAAATCTAAATGATTAATAATTACCAAGATCCAAGGAAAAAAAGCTAGTAAAGAAATAAAGCCTGATCGAAAATAATTTTTGACTATAATTAGCTGGCTTTTATTTATTTTAAATATTAAATATATTCCTTGAAACAAAGCTACATAAATAGAAAATAATGAAGTATAAAAGCCAATTACTAAACATAAACTAGATAATAACCAAGCTGATTTAGTATTTAATCTGATGGCTCTTAAAAAACTAGCGCTTATCAATAAAATAGTTACTGTCCATAAACTATAAGGACGAGCCTCTTGAGCATATGCCACATAAAAAGGGGAAATACTCATTATGCCGATAGCTAACCAGCTAATCCGCGAGCGATTAAATAATTCTTGACACAACCAATATAAACAAGGCAAAGTTAGCAAACTAAAGATGACCGAGAGACTTCTCATTGTGGCAATAGAATTACCCCACCACTGTAGCCATAATCTAGTAAACAAAAAATAAAGAGGAGCATGTTCAGGGCTTTTAGTTAGAGCATGAATACTATCACTAAAAGTTCGACTTGAATTGACAATTTGATAAGACAGTAAATCATCACGTTCAACTATATCTTGCTGTAATAAACTACTAGTAGCTTCTGCAATTGTGTAGCCTGAAACTCTAACCGCAGTTGCCACCTCATCTACCCAAAACACTTTATCTGCTAAACTTGTGACGCGAAAAAAAAAGCCGAGTACAACCATACTTATTAAAAGTAAAACTGGAGTAGCTTTAAATGCTAACTGGTAATTTTTGTGAGACATTTAAGATTACTAAGGCTAAAATATAGCGATTCTCCCATCAGAATAAAAAGATAAATCTATTTTTAGTCTTTAATTCAAAGGCAGAGAATAGACATGAAATGTAATTAAGTAAACGAAAAACACGATCAAGCGTAATTTTAAAGATAAATAATGTCATCAAAATGTCATCAATAATTTCTGGGCAGCAAGCTACAGCAAATAAACATAACATTTGTCGGGGTATAATATTTATATTGGCGGTAATATTAGCAATTTTGCGATCGCCTCTTGATGCAGTCGCTGATGAAGCACAACCCCCTTCTCTTCAGCAAGAACAAACCGATTCCCCCAATCTGACTAGGAAATCTGAGCCAGCTTTCGGCACAAAAGGGCAAAAACAATGGTATGTTCAGGGTGCAGCAGCAACGACCCTAGATCGAGAAGAAGCTTTTCCGCAACGTTTTGGGTTAGCAGGGGCAGGATTATCTAAATTTCTGTTTGATGGTCACAGCATAAATTTAGAGTTAAACACTATCTATTTTAGCCAGCCTGACAACGATGCTTTAGGCTTAAACCTCTCCCTTTTAATGCGCTGGCATTTCCTCCGTAAGACCAATTGGGCGCTATTTATTGATGGTGGTGCGGGGATCATGGGTACTACTAGCGATGTTCCTAGTAAAGGAGCAAGCTTCAACTTCACCCCTCAAGCTGGTGCAGGGATTAATATTAAGCTCAAAAACCAAAGACGACTGATGTTAGGCTTACGCTGGCATCATATCTCCCATGCCGACTTATTTGGAGCAAACCCTGGCAGAGATAGCATTATGGGCTACGTTGGCGTGCAGTTTCTCAAGCCTTAGCTTTCTGCTGTCAGTTCAAAAGTCAAAAGGGCGATCGCTTGCTAAAAAAATATTCTCGCTAAAATATTTTTTAAAGCTAAAATCAAAAATTATGACCCGAAAAACCAATCGACGTAACTTCCTGATCGGTAGCGTAGCAGCAGCCACAGCTATTGGTAGCCAAGCTTTAACCAAAAAAACAAACCTCGCGTCTTCCTCGACAATCGAATCCATGCCAGCAAGAATATTAGGCAAGACTCAAATTAGTCTACCAGTTTTAGGCTTGGGTGGAGCAGGGCAAACTCCTATTTCCTATGAAGGTAAAGAAAAAGAAGCCATTGCTTTAATTGAAAAAGCTTTAGAATTAGGGATCAAATATTATGATACCGCAGCCAGCTATGGTCCTTCAGAGGAACGCTTTGGTAAAATTTTACCAACCTACCGCGATCGCATTTATCTCAACAGTAAAACCGCAGCCAGAGATTACGATGGTGCTTGGCGGGAATTAGAGCTATCCTTAAAACGTCTTCAGACGGATTACCTCGATTCTTGGCAATTACATCACGTTTCCTTTACTGATGAATTAGATATTATTTTTAGCAACCAAGGCGCAATCAAAGCTGTTGAAGAAGCCAAAGAGCAAGGATTAATTAAATTTTCGGGAATTACAGGGCATCATGAACCAGAAGTTATTGCCGAGGGGTTGCGTCGCTACGATTTTGATACAACTTTGATCTCTCTCAACGCTGCTGATGTTCATCATCCCCGTCCATTTTCCCGTACCGTATTGCCAGTAGCAAAAGAAAAAAATGTCGGTGTAATCGCTATGAAAGTTCCTGCCTACGGTAAATTATTACAACCTGGTATTTTATCTAGTATGGAACAGGCTATGGGGTACAGCCTTTCTTTACCTGGAGTGCATTGCTGCATCATAGCTGCCGAAAACCCCGAACAACTAGAATCTAATGTTACTGTAGCGCGCAATTACACTCCTTTAAACACAGCACAAATGACCCAAATAGAACAACTAACTACCAACGCTGGAGAAGACGGCGCATTCTTTCGTCGATGGACTTAAAATATTAACTTTCAAGAAGCACAAGCTGGAAGAGTAGATTTAGGGGCAAAGGGTAATTTATTTTTTCCTGACATGACAAATCTAGGAATTGCGATCAAACGCGAAGGATGCGAAGGACGGACGCGCTAGCTAATCCTTTAGGGCGAAGCTAATCCTTTAGGGTTCTTCTTTGTTTGGGAATCATAAGTATTAAGTGACGATGGGTTTTTCTGTTTTTTTAATCAACAGGATTAAACGTAGAATCAAGGCAGAGATTAACATAACTACCCACGGTGTATAAAAGAGCCAAGACTCACCTAATTTCTCGGCAAAAGCAACGGTAAAAGATAGCCAAAGATAGTACATTCCTACCGTATGCAAAATTTTCCAGCTACGCCTGCCTAAAATAGCAGCGGGGCGTTTGAAAGAAGTAATGGTCATTAATAGAATAAACACGTAGCCTAAATTAGCACCAAAATTGTCCCGCACCATATTTTCTGAAGTTAAAACTGCCACTCCCGCGATCGCAACTGCATGGAGTCCGTGAGATATTGCCATAGATAGTCCCAAATAGCGACGATTCTGCAATAACCACTTAGAAACTTGACTTGGCTTAAGTTTTTGCCATGCTGAGGCAATAAAAGCTAATAAAAACAAAATACAGGAAGAGCGAGCAGTAAATCTAATTAAAAGCCGAAAACTTTCCTCATTCATGCCTTCAGCTAACAAAATTAAAGCAAATACTGTGGCAATAATCAGGGTTGACCATTGAACAATCTGCCATTTCTGGATCGGTAATAGTTTGTTCATGTGGCTTCACTTAATAATTGTGTTTTTAGCTTACTTAAGCGCATTCCTAAAAATAAAGGTAAAGCACAAGACAAACCGATGATTAAATTCACCACAACATAAACCCAGAGAAACTTCATTTGCAGTTTCGTACCTTCTTTAAACACAAAAATCCAAAACACGAAGGAAGAAGTAAATAAATCTAAAGCGACAGCACTAGAGGCTTGATTGACAAATAATTGCGACAAAAACAACGATAAATTCCAACCATTATCAGCAAGAAATGGGATGAATTGTGAATAAGGCAAAGCAAAACCGACTATAGCTAGGATTAGATAAATTATTTGCATGACTGTAATTAATATTTTCTCAATTTCAGAACTAATGCTTAGTTTAAATATTCTCTAGTTCGCTGTATTGCCGATTATTCCAAAAATTGTTCTATTTTTACTTTAAAAAGCTTTTAGCTCTATTTAAAATAAATTCTGATAGGACTTAGGGGTAATTTGATAATGCTGACGAAAGACTCTAGTAAAATGACTTTGATTTTTAAAGCCGACTTCCTGACAAATAAAAGCGATCGCTAAATTTTTTTGACGCAACAGAAGTTTTGCTTTTTCTAAACGACAGTTGGTAATGTATTTATGGGGAGAAGTGCCAGTAGATTGTTTAAATAGGCAAGCAAAATAATGAGAACTGATATGAATTAAACTTGCCAGTAAGTCCAAGTTGAGATTGTGGTCTAAATGTTCTTGAATATAGTCAATGACTATTTTGAGTTGGTAATTGGTTAATCCGCCTCGATACTCTTTGACAGCATTTTTAACTCCATAACGGCGTAGTAAATGCACCCCTAATGCAGTAGCCATCGAGTCTGCATAAAGCTGGCTATCTTCACAAGCAGTAACTAATTCAGTTTTTAAAGCTAAGGCTATCTGTTGAATTAAAGGATCATGAACTTTGAGTTGCGATCGCAATTCTATCTGAGTATCATCTCCCATAGCATCAATTAGGACATCGGGGGGCAAAAATAGATCGATCAAAGGCACATCCCGATCCACTGCCACCCTGGGAAAAACACTACCAGCAGGAATAAGAGCAACATCTCCTTGAAGATATTCTTCTTGATGCCATTGTCCCTCGATTTGAAAACTAGCCTGAAATTCCCCTTGAGCAACTACTAAAACATGGGCTAAAGCGATCGTTTCAGGCATTTCCCCCGCAGGTTCTAACTCATAAATCAGACTCAGCTTGTTCCATCCTGCCTCCTGACTAGAAAGCAGATGATCGTGATTGTGTTCGCCAGATAAACTATATAGATTAAGCGGGGATTCTTCTAAAGACAAAATTAAACCAGATTCATCTTGACAACTTAAGTTTATGACAAAATAAGGTTACAAAACTGCTTGGCAATTCTTGACTCTATCCCCTAAAAAAACCAGAGAGAAGTTCTTTTCACAAGCGATCGCACTTCTTTTAAAACTTCAATTCAGCAACGCCCTTCATTTATAAATTGTTATAAATTGTCAAAGCCTCACAGTTAAATGCTTCTGACTTCTGACTTCTGACTTCTGACTTCTGACTTCTGACTTCTGACTTCCGCGCAGCGGTACTAGTTCACATCAGACTTATGATTATCTGCTTGTAAATTGTTAAACAGTTTTTTCCAGTCAGTATCACCTTGCTGTTCGGTTTCGTTAACTTCAAAAGTTTTGTTGACCGCATCAGGTAAATTCAGCGCCTGGATACAAAGTTCGGCGATCGCATCTCGGCTAACTTGTCCCCTTAAATTATCTCCTTGTTCGGCATACAGAGTTTTATCACCAGGTTGTTCGGTTAAAGCGCAGGGACGAATAATCGTGTAGGTCAAATTGCTAGATCTAATTGCTTCTTCTCCTCGCAATTTCCAGGTTAAGATTCCTCCAAGCTGATCGTTCATGCGTACTGCGGGTGGTTCTTCTGCTAAATTGATTCCTGGACGATTAGGGCGAGTAACTCCTGCTGAACTTATGTGAATCAACTGGGGTTTAACTTGACCACCATAAGCCTTGATATATTCAACCTCCAGTTTAAATGAGCCTGGTTCAAACTGAGGATTTAGCTCCCCATCGTATTCAAACTTACTCAACATCAACTGCATTGAGTAAACTTTGGCAGCATCTAACTGGCTTGCTTCCTGCACGGTTTTAGCACGAAATACGGGAATTAAATCCTTGAAGGGAATACGAACAGTTGTGGGGTAATCGTGAATCGTATCAAAAGAATAGCAATAACCAACCCCATCCCATTTACCTTCACAGCGAGTAATGAATTTATAGCGTTTGCCATCTCCAATTACCCTCAGTTCAATTCCCTCGTAATCTGACAAATCCATTGGCGGTGTAAAGTTACGAGTCCGCACAGAGGCGAAACCGCCGTTGTTGTCTGTAGAAACAATCCCCGCAAAGATTGCTCTGTTGTCTGCCAAGCGAATTCTACTTTGGCTAACTCCTCCCATCACCACATCATCTATTGCTCCCCAAGTTTCCTGTAAATCACTACTGGGATTAGCAAAATCAAAGATCATCTGTTCTCCCCGATGAGGAAGGTGTTGTGAGATAACCTGCAATAAATTTTTGATTCCTTCGTACTCCACTAATTCTGGAGTATCAACTACCTCTGGCAAATAAAATTTAATTCCCTGATAGTATTTCTCTCGATTAGGGGTATCTCCTTCTACTGGCTGCACTTTCGTACCCGTACAGCAAATTACCGCGCTAACTCCTGCCATCATGGCTGGGTTAAGAGTATCGGGGATAGTAAGATCAGCCTCAAATAACTCTACCTCTCCCAGCATAGCTCTAGCTCGATCTACATCCCTAACTAATCCTCGGACATGATAATTGCGAGCTAGTAATTTCTGCACGACTCGTTTACCCACTCCACCCGTTGCACCAGCTACCAAAATTGTCATTTTTGTCTGATTATAAGATTGCGATGGGCTATTTAAAATTAATTTTTGCCATAAAGTATTGAGATTAGGAATGATCTCAAAAAAGGTTAACGTTTGCCAAAGTTGACTTAACTGACCCTTAGCCACAGTATTATCAAGATTATCAAGAAGTTTTCAGAGAATCTAACAGACCCTATAGTTATCTTATATCTTAGTCTCATCTAACGATCTTCTGTGAATATTGCGGATCCGTAGGGTAGGCGAAACTTAATCGCTTTTGACCAAATAACTACCAATAGTTACTAATTACTTTACGGTGTAAGGTACTATTGGCACGAATAAAAATGCTGAGGTCTACGATAAACGCCAAGGTAGCAATGGGAATCCGCAACAAGGCTTTTTGTAAAGAATGATTTTTTAAAGATCTATAGCGACGAAACACTAGAGGAATGGGAATGAGCCACCACTTTTCCTGAACTAAAGAATTACGGACAAAATCGTTAAGCCAAAACGGGTTTTCCCGATTCATTTTGTTAATTAGCATTCCTGCCGTCAATTCTGGACTACCCCTAAAGGATCCCGCTTCGCATAATTTTTCCTGTAGGTAGTAAGTTAAAAAGATATTAACAACGATGCCAACCACAACTCTAACTTCATGATTAATCAATTCTAAAGGATTAGTGTAAGCTTCAAATATATGAGAAGCTTCAGTTACTCTGACAATTCTTTTGGTAAAAGTAGGATTTTTTAGCGTAAAGTTTTCGCTGATGATCATTTGAGTTAAAAACCCATCTTCCACAGGCAATCCTACTGGCATCCAAATATTACGTAATGCTTCGGCACGACCACAATAAAGCTGTCCACAAATATATAGTTGACCTGCATTAGACGATTGAGAAACTGCCACAGACAATTTATCAATCCAGCTCTTATTTTCTTTTAGCTCGATATCTTTAATTGGTCGATCTAGAGCAATCCAATATTCTGGATTTTTAACTAATACCTCGATCATTTTTTCTAAAGTTTGATAATTATGCAATTTAATATCTGCATCCAGCAAACAAAAGAAGTTAGTATCAGGCGCTGAAAATTGATGGACAAATAAATTCCAAGCATTACTTTTACCTGCTTCTTTTACTTCACATACTCTCCAATTCAAAGATGTTTTATGGATAAACTCTATCTGTTTTAAGGTATTGCGAGCTACATCTGCTGTATTATCACTACAGCCATTAGCAACAACAATAATTTCAACTGAATATTTTTTATCTACACTTGTTAATAAGCTTTGTTGACCAAGAGATTGTAGCAAAGCTGCAATTAAATCTGATTCATTATGAGCTAAAATACCAATACTTAATTTCATAACTTAAATATTTATCAAGAAATACAGTGTTTATTTGGTTCTTATTTTCTTAACTATTTACTTTAAAAGTAATTGATTCAATAGCTCTCGCAAAAAAATGAGATGAATTGCTCAAATCAAGGTAATTATCAAGGTGTTGTTTTGTAAGCAAATGCATACATATAGTGTAAATTGGGTGATACTAAGTAAGTTTACAATGCAAAAATAAATACTGTGTAAAAAAACGATGAAGTATGTATAAAGTTCTGATTTTTTATTTTCTCAATGATATTTGGTCAGCCTGCAATATTTTGATAATTTAAAAGTTGATTTAGCAACCTAGAATTAAACCAACTACTAATCATCTCAAAGAATATCAGAGGACAATTTATGTCTACCGCTACAGCATCTAATCATTTAACAGTTGTGAACAATGGCTTACCCAATATTTGTGGTTGGGAGGCAGAAATTGCGATCGCCGTAAATCAGGCTCGACCGATATTTTTACCCGACAGTAACATTGATCTTAATCAGGTTAATGCTGCTTTTGCCTGCGCTCTCCATATGCATCAACCGACTATTCCCGCAGGAGCAAATGGTGAACTGATCGGCAATCTGCAAAATATGTTTGAACATCCCCATGATGGAGATAACCATAATGCCGAAGCTTTCGCCTGGTGCTATTCCCGTATGGGAGATTGGATTCCTGAGCTGGTGGCTAATGGTTGCAGTCCGCGAATTATGCTGGATTATTCGGGTAATCTGCTGTGGAGTTTTCAGCAGATGGATCGTCACGATATTTTGGATAAACTCAAGAAAATCACCTGTGATGCCACCTATCATCCTTATGTCGAATGGTTAGGGACGATGTGGAGTCATGCCGTAATTCCCTCTACCCCAATTCCCGATCTCAAGCTGCATATTCAGGCTTGGCAACATTATTTTGCCGCCATGTTTGGTTATGATGCTTTGGCGCGAGTCAAAGGTTTTTCGCCTCCAGAAATGCACCTGCCCAATCATCCCGATACTCTCTACGAATATATTAAAGCTCTCAAAGAATGCGGTTATCGCTGGCTACTCGTACAGGAACATTCCGTAGAAAGAATAGACGGTTCAAGTTTACATCACGATGATAAATATATTCCCAATCGTTTAGTTGCCCGTAATTCTCAGGGGGAGACTATCAGCATTACTGCACTAATTAAAACTCAGGGTTCAGACACTAAGCTAGTGGCGCAAATGCAGCCTTACCATGAAGCCAAAAGTAGAGGCAAACAAATGATCGGCAATGTTTCTGTACCAAGCTGCGTCAGTCAAATTGCCGATGGAGAAAACGGCGGTGTGATGATGAATGAATATGCTCGTGATTTCCAGCCTGTGTGGTATGAGCTAAAAAATCGGCAAAATGTCGTGGGGTTAAACGGGACAGAGTATATCGAACTAATTGAGACTGCGGGAGTTAATCCCGAAGATTATCCCCTCTGTCAGGCGGTAGGACAACATAAAATTTGGCAGGAAGTAAATCCTGATGCTGCTACTCCTGAAAAAGTAGCTAAAGCGATCGCTCATCTTCAAGCAACAGACCACCAGTTTCATATGGATGGAGCATCCTGGACAGACGATCTTAGCTGGGTTAAGGGGTATGAAAATGTTCTCGAACCAATGAATCAGTTGAGTGCCATGTTTCATCAAAAATATGATGCTCTAGTAGCTCAAGATCCTGAAGTTACCAAAACTAAAGAATATCAAGAGGCTTTGTTGTATGTACTCTTAGTCGAAACAAGCTGTTTCCGCTATTGGGGACAGGGTACTTGGACAGACTATGCCAGGGAACTATTCCGCCGAGGTGAATCTTTACTGAAATAATGAATCAAACGTAGGAGTCAACGGCCGTTGACCCCTACAGGATCATGTAACCAGTAACATTTTAACTAACAGCCGAAAATTGACCCATGGATTCAATCAAGCGATCAAAATAAGGTTCTAGATCCTTCTGTGCTGCTGGTTCAAAATATTTGAGACTAAACACTTTTAACTGTTCCAAGCCTAAAACCATGGCATCTAAAGGAACTTCTAACTCTTGATAAAGCTGTTCCATATAGCTCAAACCGCGATCGCTCGTATAGTCAATTCGCTGCGCGCTGATACCATAGCTAATACAGCGGAGAAAGTGCCAAAAGTCACGCCAACAGGCTTCTGCCCGCAGGGGTGGATATAAACCACCTCCAGGTTCGGTAATCCCTGGATTAGCCTCTAATACCACGGCTCTGGCATCAGAAACTATTTCTACTACGCGATCGCGCAATACTTTTCCCTGTGCTAAATTGGGGGCTAAATTCGGGGCGATCGCCTGGATTTGAGCAATATCTTCATCCCTTAGATACCTGCTCTCATCATCTGCCTGTTGAAAAATCCCTACTATCGACTCAGGATAATCTTGCCAGTCAAAACTTACAATCCGCGACTTGGCGATTAATTCTTTTACTTTGTCACTCAGCATTCTTTGATCCTTCAGGTTCGGACGTGTCTACTAGATATATTCACTATATATCTTCCTCAAGACAGCTATCGATCGGCAACAATATAAAGTAAGGTAAAATCGCAATTCAAACTTCAGTTTATGGACATAGAACAGATAAAAAACGCCCTCAATGATGCCGATCCTCAGCAAAGAATGAAGGGAATTCGAGAACTGAGAAATTATGAAGCAGATGTTGCTACGCCATTGCTAATCAACCATATCAACGACCAAGAATTTTTAGTCCGCTCATTTGTCGCGATGGGTTTGGGTAGAAAACAGAGCGACGCTGCTTTCGAGGCTCTCTTGACCATGATTAACCAAGATCAAGATCCTAATGTTCGCTCCGAGGCTGCCAATTCCTTATCTTACTATGGTGAAGTTGCACTCCCTTATCTGAGGGCAATGTATGAGTCTGACGATCATTGGTTAGTGCGTCGTAGTATCATTGCTGCCATCGTCGATCTTAAAAGTCCTCAAGAATTATTAGAAATCTGTCAAATTGGTCTGTCAGGAGAAGATGAACCCGTGATGGAATCTTGTCTTAGCGCTTTGGGTTTGCTAGGTAAGTCAGAGCAAGAGCCAGCAGCTTTGAAGCTACTTTTAGCTTTTGCTGACGATCAATCTTGGCGTGTTCGTCTTCAAGTAGCCAAATCCTTGGGTAGATATGACCATCCAGAAGCGATCGCCACTTTGAGCAAACTTAAGACAGATCCCGATCATCGAGTCGTTGGCGCAGCCTTGGAAAGTATGATCTAAAACCTAATTTTATCGATCTTTTCATAATCTAGTTCGATAAACAAATGACTCTTTGATAAAATACTTAGAGAAACGTTAAAAAACATTACAAAAGTCCTTAAATGAAATTATTGGTAGTTGGCGCAACTGGCACCTTGGGTAGACAGGTAGCTCGTCAGGCTTTGGATGAAGACCATGAGGTACGCTGTTTAGTACGGAATCCCAACAAGGCAATTTTTCTCAAAGAATGGGGGGCGGAGATAGTTAAAGGGGATCTTTGCGATCCCGCGACTCTTGCTCCGGCTTTGGAAGGTGTTGATGCCGTGATTGATGCTGCTACCGCTAGAGTTACCGATAATCTCCGCGCCAGAGACGTTGATTGGACTGGCAAAGTTAATTTAATTCAAGCGACTAAAGCTGCGGGAGTGGATAGATATATCTTTTTCTCGGTGTTGAATGCGGATAAATATCCTGAAGTACCGCTGATGGATATTAAGCGTTGTACAGAAGTATTTTTGGCTGAATCTGGATTGAATTATACTGTGCTGCAATTAGCTGGCTTTATGCAGGGTTTAATCAGCCAATATGCGATCCCGATTCTGGAAGAACAAGTGGTATGGGTATCAGGAGAAAGTACTCCCATTGCCTATATGAACACTCAGGATATTGCTAAGTTTGCCGTTCGTGCTTTATCAGTGCCTGAAACTGGAAAGAAAACTTTTCCTGTGGTGGGAACAAAAGCCTGGGGTGCTTATGAGATTATGAACCTTTGTGAAAATCTCTCAGGTAAGAAGACTAGAATTTCCCGTATATCTTTAACAGTATTAGGGATTTTGCGTCGAATTACCCGCTTTTGTGAATGGGGACAAAACACAGCAGATCGTCTTATGTTTGCTGAAGTTTTGGCTAGTGGCAAACCTCAAGATGCGCCCATGGAGGAAGTGTATAAAACCTTTGGTTTAGATCCTCAAGAAACTACTACTTTAGAGGAATATATGAAGGAATACTTCAGTCGTATCATGAAAAAACTCAAAGAAATCGATTATGAGAAAAATAAAGGTAAGAAGAAAAAAGGTACAATTCCCTATCGTAATCAGTTTTAGTTAACTCTTAAAACAACAGGCTATTTAATTACTATTTAGCCTTAGCCTTGTTTATTTAATTAATTGATCTTGTTTGTCATGGAAAATGCTGTATTCAATTTATTCAACTATCTTTTCTGAAGAAGTAAGATTAAGAGGTATTTCTGCTTTATTTTCAGTAGGTACAGAAGATGCTTTTATGTCTAATTTATGAGTTTTTCGAGTAAATTTGGCAGCTATCTGCTCTCTTTGATTAATTAGATAAATACTGATTACAGTCAAGAAAACTCCTCCTGATTGAAGGCTGCTTAAGACTTCTGATAGTAGAATCGTACCAAATAGTAGAGCAAAAATTGGTGTCAGAAAAGTTAAGGCGCTAAGGCTGGTTAAATTTCCTTTGGAAGCTAAATAAAAGAAAATTCCATAGGCGATCGCACTGCCGAAAACCGTTGCATATCCCAGAGATAGCCAGTTTTCTACCGTCATATTCTGCCACTGTTGGGATTCTTGTAGCGCGGACAGACTGAATAAAGGCACTCCGCCAATAATCATGTGCCAACCTGTAGCCACCACGGGATCGGCATAACGACTGACATAAGGAATCATTACCGTACCTACTGCCATTGACAAAGAAGCCAGCAGCATTAACCATTCGCCATTATCAAATAATCCGAGCCAGTTAACCTCTACTGCCCCTAAATCCCCTGCCAATAGACTATAGATCCAGGGATCGGGGACACCAATTAAACTGATCCCTAAAACGCCAATGCCTAAGCCCAGCCAACCCCATAAGCCAATTACCTCACCGAATAAAAAGCTTGACAAAAGCGCCACCGCTAGGGGCTGAGAATCAATCATTACCGATCCCAGCCCCGCTCCTGTTTTAACTATTCCCTGAGCAAGAAAACCTTGAAACATTGCTCCATCAACTAGGGCAAAAGCTAAAATCCATAACCAGGCTTGCCAAGTTTTGGGCTGAGGCAACCTTAATACTAGTGAAACTAGCAAAACCAAAATTCCCGCAGGTACTAATCTAACTCCCGCCATAAAAAAGGGTGTGGTGTTAGGAATTACTCCTTTCATCGCCACCATCGCTGTACCCCAAAGGAAAAAAGGCGCAATTAATAGCAAAGCTTTGGGCAAGGATGAGGTGGAATTAGAATTGAACTGCATGGAAGATATGGAAGATCAAGATAACAGAATACCTGTATATGAGTTTACTCAATTCTCAAATAATTTGTAGTTTTGTTAAGTTGTGTTTGATTGGCGATTGGGATCAATCCACCCTGAGTTATTGTCATTCGGATATGCCCTTGCCCTAAAGGAAGAGGCAAAGGATTAGCCCTTTATGGCAACCGCGATCGCCAGTAAACAAGTAAGGGTCATTATTTATCAATCAATGCAGCAACTAACAATTAGGCACTAAGATCGTCATCTTCGCAGATGGTTAGGTTTTCGGGTTCTAGAGCTTGCTCTAGCTCAATATGGATGCCTTGTGCTTCCTCTGCCATCAGATCTTCGATATATCCTGCCTGGAGTGCCTTTGCTTCTAAGGGGCTATCAAAAGGGCCAAAATAGTAAGTGCATTTGGGAACTTTAGTAGTTATTCTGAGCCAGTAAGGTAGTCTTTGCTGCTCTTTCATTCCGAGTATGTTGAGGAATTTTGTAACCAAGGACATAATAAAACTGAAATTTCCCTTAAATTGATAATTATAAAAAGCTTTTTCTTGGTATTTAGAGCTGACTCGCAAAACGCGCCGTCAAAATAGCTAAACTTACATTTTTACTTACCATCTATCATCTATATAAAGATGTAAATCTTTAAACTGGCAAATTACAAAAGTAAAGATCGCAATTTTGCCTCCAAAGAGCGATCGCAATTAGTATAACTTTAAAGTTAATTCGTTAGGCATATGCTTTAGTGCTAGTGGCGAAGTAATCTGCGATCGCTTTTATCTCTATCCTTCATTGCGCTGTCTATAACATTTAAACATTTCAGCTTTTTGATTTTACTTGCTTTAATGATTATGCGCATTTAGCAAATAGATTTTTTTAATAAATCCTCGAAAAATAAAAACTTTTTTGGCACTCTGTTTAAGTTTATTCACAAACTCAAGATATATTCATATACAAATTAAATATTTGGTTACCAAATAAAATCAAATATTCTTGCTTAAGAACGTTTGTACTATTTAAATACTGCTTACTCAATCGATTAAATTAACCACCAAACTAAATTATGCTGATTATGTCAAATGAAATATTATTAGTACAGGCAGCAAGCGCTCAAAATAGCCTGAGCAAATTACCAAATTCATCTCAAGTAATCAATGCTTTATTGAAGTTAGAAAAAGACTCTAAACAGGAGCAAAAAAGTTATTCTCTAGCAAATTTAGCTGGAGTTTGGAACTTGCGTTTAATTACAGGAACAAAGAAAACTAGAAAAAAAGCTGGAGTTATCTTGGGTGCAGGCAAGTATATTCCACAATTTATTAAGATTCAAATTACTTATAAAGTTAATCCTGAAACAGCACAGCAAGGAGAAGTAATAAATTCAGTAAAATTAGCTTTTTTTGAACTGTCTTTAACAGGGCCGATTAAATTTTTGCCCCAAAGAAGAATATTGGCTTTTGACTTTACCTATTTAAAAGTTTCTTTATGGGGTTGGAATCTTTATCAAGGATATATTCAAAATGGATTATTAAGGGAAAAGAATTTTTTAGCAAAAGAATTAAAAGATCAAGCCTTTTTTAAATATTTTTTAATTCGAGATAATTTTATTGCTGCTAGAGGCAGAGGTGGCGGACTAGCTTTATGGAGTAGAGATATAGCCGTACAAAGTTAGATTAAAACGGCACATTTAACCTAGGGGCGCATCGCGATGCGCCCCTACTAAATAAATACTAGAAGTAAATTAAACTTTCGTAGTTTCCGCAGGCTCTAAACCGTTACTTGTCGATACTGCTTCTTTTTTCTTGATCCACAGCGAGGTACAGGGAATTTTGCTTCGATCACAACGATGAGCATATTTTTCGGCTACTTCTGTTACTTCTTTCAATAATCCTTGGCTAAGGGTAGTTGGTTCTAATCCTAAATCAATAAAACGCTGGTTTTTAACAAATAGTTCGTTTTCTACTGCCTCATTACGAGGATTTTGCAGATAGGCAATTTCCCCGCCAGTCATTTGTGCGATCATTTTGGCTAAATCGATTACTCGATGAGTCTCTGTCATCTGGTTGAGAATGCGAACTCGTTCTCCTTGTTGTGGTGGATTTTCGATCGCCAACTGGACACAGCGAACTGTATCTTTAATATGAATAAAGGCTCTAGTCTGTCCCCCTGTACCATGGACTGTCAGTGGATAACCAATGGCAGCCTGCATTAAAAAACGATTGAGTACAGTACCATAGTCACCGTCATAGTCAAAGCGATTGACGAGCTTTTCGTCCATCAAAGTTTCAGGCGTGTTTGTACCCCAAACGATACCCTGGTGGAGATCGCTAACGCGAATACCGTCGTTTTTGTTGTAGT
This sequence comes from Pleurocapsaceae cyanobacterium CSU_1_1, assembly GCA_012034765.1. Lineage (GTDB taxonomy): Bacteria > Cyanobacteriota > Cyanobacteriia > Cyanobacteriales > Xenococcaceae > Waterburya. Next base: position 19,141 of record JAAUOU010000048.1, read on the forward strand.
AGTAGAAAAATAATTGATCCTGAGTTTTGGTCATATGATAGACGCTACCAGGATTAGCGGGATAAAGGATTTCTTGCTGAATGCGATCGCCATTATCGGTGACAACTTCTACATCAAGATAACCTTCAGGAATTTTCATCCCTGCTGTACCGTAACCGTAAACCCCCATCGTACCTAGGTGTACTAAATGAATATCTAATCCCGATTCCACAATGGCGCAAAGCAGATTGTTGGTAGCGTTGAGGTTGTTGTTAACCGTATAGCGCTTGTGCTTAGAAGACTTCATCGAATAGGGTGCTGCTCGTTGTTCAGCAAAGTGGACGATCGCATCAGGCTTTTCGGTCGAGATGAGGCTCAAGAGGCGATCGTATTCCTCAGCAATGTCTAGATTGCAAAATTTAATTTCTTTTCCTGTCAAACTTTTCCAGGTAGACAATCTTTGTCCGATAGGTGCAATCGGTGTTAGTGAGCTAACTTCTAATTCATTGTCTATGTTTCTTCGAGATAAATTATCAACAATGATGACCTCAAAGTTGAGATTCGATAAATGTAGTGAGGTAGGCCAGCCACAAAAACCGTCTCCTCCCAAGATAATAACTTTCATAAGTTTCTCCCAACTATTACAAATTGCAATCAAACGACCCTGACTTTGAATTGAATCGCTTCAACATTAACTTAGATCATTTAAGCAAACTTTATGCCTTTATTTTCTGTTTAGTACGAGTACGTCGAGGAATACTGTTTTTAGACTCAAAAAAGCAGTTCTCTTTATTGCCTAAAACTTTCCTTAAATAAAGCTGATATCCAAAACCAACAAAGTGAGCAATTGGCATAGTGGCGATCGCGATCGTACACCAAAACCAACGACTAAAAAAATTAGGCATGTTTTTTTCAGAGCTAAGCCAAAATTTCTCGCGAAAACCAGAGTGATATTTTGTAGTTACACGAGCTGCTTCTAAAGCAATGAGGCATATACCTAAGATAATCGCTGGAATAGTCTGTAAAGCACCCTGAAAAAACGTTAAATCTGCAATTAAAGCGGTAGTTAACACCATAATTCCAAAAAAAGGAATTTTGTTTCTTAAAGGTAGGGTATCAGCATATCTAGCGGACATGATACAGCTACCTCGGCCATATTTGATGTATTGCCTCCATAATCCCAGCCAATTGTGCCGAGGAAAGTACCAGACTTTGATTTGGGAGCTAATATAAATAGCTTTTTCACCATAAGCCTTTAATAAACGAAAGTTTAGCTCAGAATCTTCTTTGCGCGTCACTTCGTAACCACCAACATCGGCTAGGACTGAACGCCAAAAACAGCCCAAAAATACCGTTTCTGCATATCCATCGTAGTGGGGATTGCGATATTTAGCCCCGCCACTGCCAAGCAGACTACGGGAGGCTAAGGCAACTCCTGCCTGAAAAGTATTCACAGCCACAAAGCGTTGCGCTCCACCGACATTAACTGCCTGAGATTTTTGCAAAGCTAAAACGCACTGCTCAACATAGTCGGGAGCATAGTTACAGTGAGCATCTGCCCTTAGAAAAATATCACCTTTACAAGCCCCAAGCGCTAGATTAAGGGCTGCTGACTGAATCCGCTGCGGATTATCTAAAAGCTTAATTTGAGGGTGAATACGAGCTAAATCTTTGATCTTCTCTTGTGTTCCATCTGTACTAGTTCCATCAACAATTATTATTTCTAGTAAGTGAGGATACTTAGAGTCTAAAAACTTATTGACAATTGCTTGTATATTATCGGTTTCATTATAAGTAGGAATAATGATCGAAACAGATGGGTTTTTGCTCACACTCATATTGATTCTGGTCTGGGGTAGTTATATTTTTATCATTACTAAGTAAATTTGTCGCAAAAGCACCATAAATCACATAAAGCAGTTAAATATCTAAATTTATATCTGTTGTCTAGTTTTATTTAACTATTTATTTAACCGCCGTTTTTTGAGAAACATTCTGCCAATGACCAGAAAAAATAGTCTAATCTTGAGCAGTTTAATCGTTACAACAATAGCTTGGCAGGAATCATGGCTAAGCGATAAAAAGATTTAAGCAAACAATAAACATCTGCTTTTAAGCGCTTAAACCAGAATAATCTAAAATAGTGGTCACGTATACGGCGATGGTTAGTAAATTGCTGAAAAACCTTGATTGATGAAACTCCAGTTGTATCGTAATAAGCGATGGGAAAATTTAACAAAGTAGGATGAGCAATTAGATTGGCTCTGATATTGTATTCATAATCCATGCCAATCTTTAAATCTTCTCGATATAGTCCAATTTTTTCGATTAGTTGCCGAGAGTAAAAAAGTTGACTGATGACAAACTGGATTTCCATACCAGAATAAAGTTTCGCTCCAAACCTTTGGTTGTTTGCAGTGTCTTTGGAGACGTTTATGACGACTTAGAGAGACGGTTTCTCCCGTCGCCCATAACCACTGATGTTGAGTATAAGACTCGATTACTCGTTCGATGACATCATTGGTAATTAAGGTGTCTCCTGAATTAAGAAACAAAATTAACGTTCCTTGGCTATGCTGAATGCCCTCATTAAAAGCAGTAGCAATGCCTGAACTGGCTTGAGGATAAGAGGATAAGTTATGGCAATGGTTGTAAGCTTGTAACCGCTCTAATTCTGTGTCGCTGGCTTGATGGTAAATGACAATATGATTGATAGCGCCATATTTCTGTTGACTAACATTGCTTAGGGTAACAAACAGAGCGTCGTCAATTTTGGCAGTAATGGTAACTATATCTACAGAGGTAATACTAAACATTAGCCAATAGAAAAAATCTTAGTTTGCGGATGTCTTATGGAGATAGCTTACTACTTAAATTTTTAAATTTGTAAAAACTTGTAAGTATTTTTGAGCTTGCCGTTCAAGATTAAAATTGGCAATTGCTTTAACTCTACTATTCATTCTTAGCTGTTGATACCTATCATCGTTTGCCAAAATCCAGTCAATTCCTTGAGCTAAATCTTGAGTTTGCTCAGGCTGGGCGAGATATCCGTTTTGCTGATGCTCAATTAAATCAGGCATTCCACCAATATTGAACGCTGCACAAGGAGTACCACAAAACAAAGCTTCTAAAACCGTGTTGGGTAAATTGTCCTGGATGGAAGGGGCGACGAAAACATCGGCACTGGCATAGAGGAGGGATAACGCAGCATCATCACTTAGTTGTCCAACATAATGGGTTTTAAAGCCAAAGTTGATAGGTTGAGCTGGTTCAGATGCCCCAAAAATGACTAGTTCGATTTTAGCAGCCTGTTGAGCAGATTTTAGGTGTTCTAAAGCAGATCGCAATAACGTGAATCCTTTGCGTCGATCTTGGGTACTGTTTAAAGCACCAAAGAGAATAATTTTTTGTCTATGGGTAGGTTAAAGACTTTCCTAGCAAAAAGCGGATCGTGAGGCTGATAAACCTGTGGATCAATCCCATTAGCAACAACCTGAACTGGAAAATTCCCCAAGAGAGAACTAGATTTAGCACAGCTAGCTAACCATTTGCTCGGAGTAATCACGGTTAAGTTTAAATTGTGCCAAGCTTTTGCTTTACGTCTCCAATTCCAGCGAGATAAATCCCAGTCGCGATCGCTACCCAACTGAGGACAAGCACCACAAGAGTGAATATAGCGATCGCAGGTGTCACTATAGTGACATCCTCCTGTAAAAGCCCACATATCATGTAGTGTCCAAACCAAGGGTTGCTTAAGTTTGCTTAAGGCTTCAATAGGCACAAAACCACCATTAACCCAGTGCAGGTTAATCACATCAGGATTTATCTGCTCAATTTGAGCGACAATATTATTGGGCAACCACTGAGATGAATAAATATTGATCGTGCGATCGCGATGACGATATAAATTGAGGGGTAATTGATCTAATGCTGGCTTGATGGCAGCAATTCCCCGCTGAATTTTGCTTTTTGGAGCTAGGACAGTATTGCAGTCGCTTAGTTTGTTTTGGACTAACATCTGTGAATCTACTTGCGCTGCCAACAAGCCTTGATGTAGCCGATAGGCAGCACGAGCAGCACCTCCTCGAAGATCTCTGGCGCTTAAAATCAAAATTTTCACAGTATTCTTGCCGATTTATAGTTGCTCACAGATTGCCCTCTCACCTCAGCAGTACTTATATTAAATCTGTTTTATATAGGTTACTTGAAAAATTGAGTGATGAGTAATGAGTCAATACTTCTCGTTTAACAACTAATAGAAAAACTAGAACAGTAGGGAATTGGGGCATTAGGGGATTGGGGCTTAATCACTTCCCTAAATCCCTAAATCCCTAAACGAGAAGTAATGAGTAATGAGTAATAGTTAATAGTTATTCTGATTTCGCCTAAAATTTCCCTGCTGAAAATCTTCTTTGAGCAGATTCGGTTATTGAGTAATTCTGGTTCTTAAGTTAAACTCCGAGTGTTAATGAGCAATTAATACAATTAATAACTGACCTTAATCTCACAATCTGGAGAAAAATTTACGTCTAGCGAACAATTTTCAAATTTTATCTTCTGCTTTAACTTATAGTCAGGCAGCAATTATATTAATATATTATGGTTATTTGGCAAGAATGGCTTTTTCAAGCTAATCATTGGCTTAGTTCTCTGGGATACCTGGCTTATCCAGCTTTTATCAGTATTTATTTATCAGCAACCCTATTTGGGTTACCAGCAATTTTTCTTTTTTTGGCTGCGGGAAGCTTATTTGGCTTTATTCCTGGCTTAATTTTGGTATCTGTGGCTGATACCTTAAGCGTTGCTGTTTGCTATCAACTAGGTAGAACAGTAGCCCGTAAAAAAATTAGTGAATGGATTTCTCAGCGTCCTCAATGGGGAGAGTTTGATCGCGCAGTGGCGAGAAAAGGTTGGAAGATTGTATTTTTGACTCGTCTGTCACCAATTGTTCCTTCTAATATTCTTAACTACGGCTTTAGCCTCACGAAGATTAACTTCTGGCAATATTTGTTTGTATCTTGGCTAGCAATGCTGCCCGTTATTGCTTTATATGTTTATTTAGCCTCAGTTGGCACTAATTTACTCTCAGGTAATCAAGATGACCCCAGACAGATTACTGCATCAGTCATTGGCTTAATTACATCTTTAATGGCGATCGCCTACACTACCAAGCTCATGTACGGAACTTTGAAGCAAAAACCAACCCCAGCCGCCAAATCTAATTCACCCCAATTACCAAAGATTGAAACAAGAGAAAAAGCTAAACGTTAGCACCCTCAAAAGTTATTAAAACCTCAATTATGCTGTTCGTAATTAAGCGTAAAATTAAATTAGATATTCAGTAAATCATATACATAGACAAAGATCATGGCTTATTCGGCGAATCTGGGCGGTTATGGGCAGCTAGCGATCGCCAATATAGGGAAACAAACTCAAATTAACCTAAGCATTAGTATTCCTGGTCAGCAGCAGAGTCAAAGCAGCAGTTTCAGCACAGGAAACTGGCTGAGTAAACCAAAATTATTTCAGCTAGAACAAGGTTTTGTCTTAGAAATAAATACTAACCAGAATTCACAATACATTTTGATTCAGCAAAATAGTATTAGTACCATTGAATCTCCGCCTGAACTTAATCGCTATCCACAAATAGATTTAACCGCAATTGCCCAAGAGTCAAATTTTGAACCAATGCAGCCGATGCAGCCGTTAAAGATGGGGAATATGTCGATGAATCTCAACTCTATGTCGATGCAGATGGGGAATATGTCGATGGGTTTCAATAATCAGTCGAAAACCAGCATCAACAAACAATTTTGCTCTCAGTGTGGCAAGGAAGCCCAACTAGGCGATCGCTTTTGTCGTAGTTGTGGTCATGAACTAAATCAATAAATCAATAATTGTATCTGAGCCAGAGAAGCTTTAAATAAATCCAAAGTGTTTTAAACCTTCAATAATTCCTCCCGCACAGTCAGCCTTGGCTAAATAATTATGCTCATTTTTATTGGCTGCATACCACTCTAGTAATTCTGGTTTCGCATTGGCTACCAACAAGCTTTTTTCTTGACCTTCAAACATAGAAATATCGTTGCCAGAATCGCCACAAACAATCGTTTGCTCTGGTGCAATTTTCCACCGACGGCGCAAAAACTGAACCGCTAAACCTTTATCACCATTTTTGGGTAACAAATCTAAATCTTGACCAGCACTATAGATTAGCTTAATGTCAAAACCCTCCTGCTTCAAGGCTGCTTGAAGTTTAGCCAGGATTTCTGCTGCTGCTGCTTCTGCCAGATAATAGCTGACTTTAAAGGGATTTTGCTCAGATTTTGGCTGTAACTGCAAATCTGTAAACTGACTGGCGATCGCCACGATTTCCTGACGATTCCAGCCCTGAGCCAGAATATTTGCCCATTCTCGGTCATATTGCGACTCTTGCTGGTTAACACCTCGATTGGATATGCGCGGGTTCCCCGCGCATCCCTCTCGGTCAAAATACATTTCTGTTCCTACCGCAGTAATCAGCGCATCTGGAGGGAGTAATGATTTTGCTTCGGCTAACAAACGGTAGAGATAAAGCGATCGCCCAGTAGCATAAACAATTTTGCTGTTATGCTGTTCACGATGGGCAGCTAGTTTTTGGTTAAGCTCCAACAATGCAGCGTCATCACCAACTAGAGTATTATCTAAATCAGTTACAAATAAAAAAGAACTCATATTTTTATATTTTTATAAATCTTTCAGACTCGAATATTACATCAGGATTTAAACCTACATAAGTAACCATCTAAACACTCTAGCCTACAAATGGAAAAGTCTTTTTTTAGGTGATCGTCAAAATCGGGGTTTGACTTCACCATTATGGCTAGTAATGCCAGCTAATTTTACAGCTTCTCCCCAATTGTTCTTACTCTCAAAAATTCATCCCTATCCTCTTTACAATTGCGGACACAAACTGATTAGCTGGAGGATGGTTTAAGTAATAATTTTATGGTCACAAGAGGAATGAGATTTTGGGTGTAGAACTTCGCAGTTATGTCTACTTAGATCGCCTGCAATTGCAGCACGCAGCCTACATTGGCACGGTGGCATCAGGATTTTTACCCCTCCCAGGAGATGCTTCGTTATGGATTGAAATATCTCCTGGTATTGAAATTAATCGAATTACAGACGTAGCGCTTAAATCTGCGGTAGTTCGCCCAGGAGTTCAATTTGTCGAAAGACTATATGGATTGCTAGAAATTCATGCCAACAGACAGGGAGAAGTTAAAGCAGCAGGCAGGGCTATTTTAGAAACGTTAGGAGTTAAACAGCAGGATAGTCTTAAACCTAAAGTTGTCTCCAGCCAAATCATTCGCAATATAGATGCCTACCAAGCTCAGTTAGTTAACCGTGACTGCCGTGGGCAAATGCTACTGGCAGGACAAACTTTGTATGTTTTGGAAGTGCAGCCTGCTGCCTATGCATCCCTAGCGGCTAACGAAGCCGAAAAAGCAGCATTGATTAATATCCTCAAGGTAACCTCCATTGGGAGTTTTGGTCGTGTCTATCTAGGCGGAGAAGAAAGAGATATCATTGCTGGATCTTCAGCAGCCCTGGCAGCCCTGGAGAGTATTTGTGGCAGAGAAGTCTTGAAGCAGAAAAAAGAATAGCTTCATCAACAAAATTTTAAATGTTGGGAACTAGTAACAAAGCGGGGATAATAGGTAAAGCAATTTTAGATATAGGCGATCGCCGATTAAGTTTACAGTGGCAAATATTGAGCATCTAGCTAAATTAAAACAGGGCGCAGTTAGTTGGATGGATTGGTTAGACAGCCATCAGCGACCAAATATAGATTTGACTAATGCCAATCTTCGCGGTGTTAATTTATCAACGGCTTATTTAGTTAAAGCCAGTTTGGCAGGCTCAGATTTGACAGACACTTGTTTAGCTCAAGCCAATCTCACTGGGGCTAATTTAATGGGCGCAAAATTAGTTGATGCCGACTTACAGCAAGCAAATTTGACGGGAGTTAACTTGCAATCTGCCTGTTTAATTAATGCGGATTTTTATCAAGCTAACTTGATTGGCTCAGATTTACGCTTGGTTAGCGGTAAAGAGACGAACTTTAGTCAGGCAAACCTGATTGGTTCATCGATCAGACAGGCAAAACTAGCCCAGTCCAACTTTTCTCAAGCCCAACTCAATCGCGCTAATCTCAGCGAGAGTGATCTGGTTAAGGCTAGTTTTGATCGAGCGGATTTGTCGGGGGCTAATTTCTTTGAAACAGAATTACAGTCTGCCAGTTTTTCTCAAGCTAACCTATATCGAGTTAAAGCGATCGCTGCTCATTTAAGCCATAGTTATTTTCTGGGCAGTAATTTAGTGGAAGCTAGTCTAGTCGGCTGTGACTTACGCTGGTCAAATTTGAGTTACGCCAATCTTCAAGGTGCAGATTTGCAGCAGGCAAGGCTAAGAGGTGCAAATCTCACCAGAGCGAACTTGAGAGGCGCAAACTTGACTGGAGCAGATCTGCGGGGAGCAAACTTACAAAATGCTAATTTACGTCAAGCAAATCTGACAGAGGCAGATATTGAAGATACAATTTTTCATAAGGCAATGCTTACCGAAACCGTCATGCCTGATCGCGCCAGACTAAATTAAACTACCATTAATTAAGCTTGAATTAGTTATTTTGCCAAAATATCGGCATTTATTCAGCATATAATTCTTATAAGTTTTAGCTTGGGCTAATTGTTCTATTTAGCTTCTTCTAGTTGATCTAAACGCAGCCAGACGTTAGGAGTTGGCACATAGAACTGCACCAAAGCATAATCATCATTTAGCTCTACAATCTGCCCTTTACTCTCAAATAAATATGAGGGAAACCGCGCATCACTCGCCTTAGACTCTGAACTACCTTCTAGCTTTTCTTTAACTACCTTGACAAGCGATCCCTTTTTAATGACTGCCATAATTATTAATTACGATTGTGCCGATCAATTCTTAAGTTTAGTATAGTTCTTAATGCTGCTTTCTCTTCAAAGCGATTGAAAGTTCCTCCATTGACTTAAATAATAAAACTTAAACAATAAAATATAGCTCGCTACTCATTGAGGTTACAGAGTTTAGTTGATGAGAAAAAATGATTGTCGTTTATAACAACTCATCTTAAAGATTTGCTGTCTGAATTTAACAATTCTGGAATTAATTTGAGGTTTTTGGTAATATTAGTAAGCCATACTAGCTTAAGTGTTTTTACTTAACTAGAAATGCTTAAAACAACATAGACTCTTATGCAGATACAGGGTATTCGCCCTTTATAATTAATCGCCAAATAATTAGATAAAATTTAGGCCTAAAAATGTTACATAAAAGACATAACTCTGTAGTTACATTAGCAATATTATTAACTTTGGTCGGTGTTTCAAAACCAGCTAAGGCTGTTCTGTTGGCTCAATCTGATTCAGCAGCCAAGACATTCGCCGTCCCAGACAAGTTACCTCAAGATGCAACAGTCAGGATTGCTGCATCCAGCAGTATTAATGGTATTAGCGGTAGTTTAAAAGATAGTTTCGCCAGCAAATATCCTCAAGCCAAAGTTAAGATCGAAACTCAAGACTCTGTGACTGCGCTAAAAAGCCTTGCTAATGGTCAAGCTGACCTCGCTGCAATTGGTCGAGCCTTGACAGCAGCAGAAAAAGCACAAGGATTTGTCTCTGTACCTATTAGCCGAGAAAAAATTGCGATCGTCGTCTCGAACAACAATCCCTTCGATGGCAATATAACAATCGATCAGTTTGCCAAAATTTTCCGAGGTGAAATTACTGATTGGTCTGAACTTGGCGGAACTTCAAGTAAAATTCAGCTAATAGATGCTCCTAACAGTAACGATACTAGACAAGCTTTTCCTAACTATCCTGTTTTTCAGACAGGAGAATTTAAGACAGGTTCAACTACTAATCAATTAAAGCAAGATAGTGTCGATGAAATGATTGCTAAATTGGGCAAAAACGGCATTGGTTATGCAGTAGCCAACGATGTGATCAAACGAGGCGATGTCAAAGTCATCTCGATGCACCAGACTCAGCCTGACGATCCCAGATATCCCTTTTCTGAGCCATTTAATTTAATTTACAAAGGTACTCCAAGCAAAGCAGCGCAAGCATACTTGGGATTTGCGACATCTCAAGGAGGAAAACAGGTAATTGCCAATCGAGTTGGTTCAATATCTGCTGCTGCGGCAACGGCAATGGCTTCGAAGACAGTTTCACCTTCTGCTAAAGCTGGCGTAGATGCTCCAAAAGATAGCGCGATCGCTGTGGGAAAAAATGCGCCAAATGTAGCTGTTAAGGAGAAAAAAACAGCTTCAGTTACTGGAAAAAATGCGCCTCAAAATAAACCAGGTCAGAGCATCGTAGCTAATGCTGATGCCAACGGCAGTGGGAAAGTTGATCCAAATGTTCAGAGCAGTGGGAAAGTTAATCCAAATGTCAATGGCAGTGGCGAAATCAATCCCGATGTTCGGGGCAGTGGTGAAGTTAATCCCAATGTCAATGGCAGTGGCGAAATCAATCCCAATGTTCAGGGCAGTGGTGAAGTTAATCCCAATGTCAATGACAGTGGCAAAATCAACCCCAATGTTCAGAGCAGTGGTGAACCTCTGTCGGCAACAAATGATGCTGATGGAGTAGTGAATGCCAATAAGGCAGCAGTTGCTCCCATTGCCCAAGCAGATGCCGACCCAGGAACAAAGGTAGCAGAAAAAAAAGGAACTTGGTGGTGGTGGCTACTTCCACTCTTGGGAATACCTTTGCTGGCAGTAGCCATTTGGGGCGGGCGGAAGAAAAGCGATCAAGAACCTGCTCTTAACGATATTCCTAACATCAATAGTTTGGATGGTCGAAATAGTCCTCCAGGTTCGCCTGGCGGCGGAGAAGGTGTTCCTTTAGGTGCAAATAGACCTGAAGGTTTAGGTAATGTTGCTGAAAATACTGGCAATAATGTTTCTAATCTAGGTACGGCTGGTTTAGCAGCAGGTGGCGCAGCCTTAGCAGGTGGTGCAGCAGCAAATCTGGCTGGAAGAAGAAACAGAATTGAGAACGTCGCTGACGCAGATTTAGATTTAGACGAACCAACGACCGTTGAAGAAATACCCTCTAATCCTGTTAGCGAGTTTACAGGACAAGAAACAAAGTTACAAGTTAGCGATCAACCAACCAATCTACAGCTAGATGGAGACGATGGCGAGTTTACAGGACAAGAAACAAAGTTGCAGGTTAGCGATCAACCAACCAATCTACAGCCAGATGGAAACGATGAGCTTGAGCTTAATGATAATCAGCAACTTGATAACATATCCCTGGGTGGCGCAGCAGCAATAGGTGGTGCAGCAGCAGTTTCAAGGGATTCAACTGAGCTAAATTTAGATAATACAGCAGAAAGCGCAACTAGTGATGCGACTGCTGGAAGAGAATTTCCTGGTGATTTTGTTCTTGAAGAGGAATCTAGAAATATATCTGTACCAGATGAAGTAGCGACTGACATCGATCTTAATCGCACAGATGTAACCAGTGGCGATATTGATACTGATGTTGAAGTATCTAAATTCAGTCAGGACAATGATTTAAATTTAGACGATCGCACCGATAATATTGACACCTCGGTAGCTTTCCCTGATTCAGTCGAAGATGTAACCGCTCGCGGTGTTGACTTATCAACTGATGTCGATCTTAATGTTAATCGACCAGGCATCATTGATGGTATAACTCAAGCAGGAGGTGCAGCAGTAGCAGCTTCAGGAATGTTTAATCGTGAAGATAGAACTAGAGAAGATACAGAACTTGATGCGCCTGAATTTAATCAAGACACGGAGTTAAACTTAGGCGAGCGCACAGAATATTCTGATCCATCAGCAACCTATATTGACACCACAGAAATTGATGCGCCTGATGTTGACTTGTCAACTGATGTCACTCCTAATATTGATGAACAAACAAACAGTATCGATGGCGTGACTCAAGCAGATGATACAGCAGCATTAGGAATGTTTAACTATGGAGATAGTCAACAAACTTCTGATATTCAGGAATTTGAAACGTTTGAAACATCTTTTGATTTTTCAGAAGATACTACTCCTACTAATTTCGCCGATAATGTCGTTGCTGATGCTCAAACCACTTCCACTGATGAGATTAATAGTCTAGAAGGAGTTACCCTAGATAATCTTACTAATCGAGCCGACTTTAATTTAGACGATATAACTATCGATAATGATGAAAGTCTTGATGAGATTACCTTTGATGAAGTTACCCTTGATGATAGGGACAGCAATATCAATGCGAGTCTGGAAGAAATTACCTTTGATGAAGTTACCCTCGATGATAGGGATAGCAATATCAACGCGAGTCTGGAAGAAATTACCTTTGATGATGACAATAGTGACTTAAACTTCGATGAGATTACCTTTGAAGATACTAAAGTTTCTAACCGTAATTTTGTCAGTGATGCGGACTCCAATACTAGTAATGAAGAGATCAACCTTAATGATTTAGGTTTTGAAGACTTTGGTAAGGCTAATACTGGTTCTTTTGACTTGTTAAGCGATAACAGGGCAGAAATTACTAGTTTGGACGATAATCAGTCTAACGATATGAACAATATCTCTGAATGGTTAGATAGTTTAGAAACTCCCAATCAAGACAGTGATAATATTGCTGAATGGTTAGATACTCTAGATAGAGATAGTTTGCGTGCCGATCCTAATTCTGCTGAAGAAAATTTAAATCAAGAGGCAAATACAAAAGAAGCAAATGATATTTCCTTCCAATTTTTGGAAGATTTATTAGATAGAGATGCCGATCCTAATCGTAATAATCAATAGTTTTTGCAGGTAATGATTATTTGCTTAATTTATTGATCGCAACCCTGTCGTGACTTCTCCAGACGTTAACTCTTCGAGTATAACGCTGGCTTCTGAAAACCTCGCAAGGCAGTCAGAACTAGTTTTGAGGTACTATTAGTAGTAGATGTGACCACTACGGGATTCCCTTTACACCGTTTTATAGTGGGGAACAAGTCCAGCCCCACTCTCTTGACATTGATAGAGGCTGAAATGTCTCTATCAATCAAAGGTTTAATCTTTCATCCCAATATTCTCGAACACTTGTGTCGGTAAAGACGAACTCGTCTTTGTAAGGCAGCAGCATAGAGGTGTATTGTGGATTCACAGGTATTACCAAAGCTCCAGCTTTTTCAGCTTTGAACTTCAGTATGTTGAAAAAATTGCCGAACGCAGCATCAGCCCAAGACTTGTTAAGTCCTGATTTAGCCGACTGTCCATTGTGCAGGTATTTTCCATCACTATCCTGTTTGGGTTTATTTCTTCGACTCAACCCAGAAAGATTGAGTTTTTCGTGAAAGAAAACTTTTTTGCCCATATTCAGTAGCGCGTGGACAGTATTGTAAGCATGGTCAATTCTTGCTCTAGCTATTTGTTGATGTATCTTAGCCTCCCGCTTGGCTAGTTTGCGACGCTGTTTGCTGCCCTTTTTCTTAGTAGCTTTGCGCTCCGATATCTTAGCCAACTTGTCTTGAGACTTTCTGAACGATTTAAGACTAGGGAGCTTAACACCTTCGCTAGTAGCCAGATAATCATCTTCATACAGTACCGCATCCATCCCCAAGGAATTACTCCAACTAGGAATAATATTGGGTTTGAAGTCAGGTATATGCGAAGCGGTATCCTTTAGGACGGAATTATCCTGAAGCCTCAAATTAATGTACCAGCCGTCAGTTTTTCTTAATTATCTGAGCTTGCTTTAATACTGCACCGTCAGGTAAAGGGCGATGATGTCGTACATTAAACCTGCCCTAATTTTTGGCAATG
>JAAUOU010000008.1 GCA_012034765.1 Pleurocapsaceae cyanobacterium CSU_1_1
ATGATTTTAGCCAATCCCCGATCGCTAAAAAGCCCTGATTCCCTGCTGTTACTGCCAGCGTAAATAGAGCCAGACATAATTCTAATGAATGCCTTGTCCCCTGTTTTCTTCTATGATCTGGCATTCCAGAGAATGCTTCTATTATAGCTATTTCACTCATTTTTCTAGTTTAATCAAACTACCATAATTACAATACCATTTAGAATGAAATAACCCTGGGTTCCTGGGGTGGTGCCAATTCTCGATGAGCTTGAAGTATTAGACAAAGTAGACGCTCACGGGTTTACCAAAAAGTATGGTGCTACCTTTGTTTGGGGACAAGATCGCGCACCGTGGGATGTTCGCTTTTGCGATCGCTCAATTGCCGCCCAAAAATATGGCTCTACCTATCAAGTAATCAGATCGGAATTTGATGACCTATTGCTCAGACACGCCCAAAGTCAAGGGGTGGACGTGCGGGAAGAACATAAAGTAACTAACGTTTTATTCTCTGGCGATCGCTGTCAGGGGGGGGAATTCAAAAACTCCCAAGGACAGAGCCAAAAAGCAACAGCTAAGTATACTGTTGATGCTACAGGTCAAGCTGCGGTGTTGGGTCGCCATCTTAATTTAGTTGAAGATGATGAAAACTGTAGTTTAGACTAACGAAAAGGTAGAGGGAGAAAACAGAAAAAGAATAAAGTGCCAGTAGGGAGAAAATGAAAATAGCCAAAAAATTCAAACTCTCCCTACTATGGAATATGAACGATCTCAAAAATTCCGTCAAGAAACCTATCAAATGTTAGGTTCATGGGTCAATCAAGCAGGAGAAATACCCGTCAGTAAACTTATGAGAATACGTTCCAATTGCTGCTTATGGTCAAAGCCAGATAGTTATTCAGGAATCGGAAGACCCAAAAAGCATGAAAAAAAATTCAAGGTTAATGACCCTACTACATGGTGGTCGGCATCCTCAACAATTGAAATAGAAGACCCAAAATTAGGCAAACTCAAAGTTAGCACATGGGACAACCTACATTTCCGCTCATCTGCATCTCATGACATGAGTCTGATTCAAGTGCAAAGACTTGATTCCAAAGGCTATGCTCAAAAGCGTCGTCCTTTATGGCTAGTTTGGGTGGGAGAACAATTTTTAGAGTTAAAAGATATCTGGCAACAATATACCCGTCGTTTCGGAGTTGACCACTGGTATCGATTTGCCAAGCAAAGACTTCATTGGACTTTACCCAGTCTGAGTACAGCCAAGCAATGTCAAAGATGGAGTGATTTGATGCCTCTAATGACTTGGCAACTGTCCTAAAGGATACAGCTTCGCATATGGCTAGCATCAGATTTAGTCAAAGATCATCATCTTCCTTGGCAGTCTTCTCAGAAAAATTTAACCCCTGGAAGAGTTGCCCAGTCAATATTTCCACTTTTGCTGGAGGTTGGTACACCGGCTAGTTTCCCCAAACCCCGTGGAAAGTCTCCTGGTTGGAAAAAAGGTGATAAAAGAAGGAAAAGAAAGACCTATCCAATCGCTAAAAAGAGTCATTCCCCCTCTAAAAAACCGAAAAAAGAAGCTGCTTAAACTTTATTTTCCGAACTTGGTTTCATGATTCAGTTGTTTTTGATCGGCTGAATTGTTTTCTGATGATTATTTTTAGTCTAAACCACAGTTAAGAATCTTTTCTCTAGTTTCAGGCGATCGCTGCTGTTTCCGTTGCTATTGGTATACTTAACTTAAGTTTTAAACTTGGGGAAGCTTCCTTTTTAATTGTATTGTCTCACTTGAATCAGAAAAAGCAATCGTCTTTAATCATCCTGGCAATGGATTTAACAAAGTAAACTTGTTTAAAAACAAGGTAGATATTATGGAAACTAAAACTATCACAATTCGAGTTAATGCCGAGGTTGCCCGAATTTTTGAGGCAGCTTCTGAAGAACAACGTCGCAAATTAGAGGCATTACTTAGCCTGAAATTGGGTGATGCAACTAGAATCAATCGCTAAGTCCGTCCTGGCTGGTCGCTAAACTAATGCGTGTGTAATACAAATTCCCAAAAGACCTCTGTAGATTGTCAGAGATACTTTAATAATTAAAATTGTCCATTTGTTAGCAATTTTATCTAATATTTGATGACCTTCACACTGAGTATCAAAAATACCTCTATTAGCGATTCGATCCAAAGCAGGTTGTGGCAGGTAATTAAGTTCAGTTTCTCTGGAGTTAAAACTAGAATTCATGGCGACTTACCAAAAGGTAACTGATACACTTTTAGGTAAATCCTTCCAAGTGCTTGTTACTAAATGGTACATAAGAAACATAACGTTTGAATAAAAACATCAACTATGAAAGCATTTGTCATTGAACATTTTGGCGCACCAGATAGTTTCCAAATAGCCGATTTACCCAAGCCTGAATTATTACCCGATCATGTACTCATCAAAGTTGCTGCAACTAGTGTTAACCCAGTAGACACTAAAATACGTCGGGGTTTGATACCGAATATTGCTCCCGATTTTCCTGCCGTTTTGCATGGGGATGTAGCAGGAGTCGTCGAAGCAGTAGGCAGTAATGTAGATGCTTTTAAAGTTGGCGATGAAATATATGGCTGTGCAGGTGGTGTCAAAGGAACAGGCGGTGCTTTAGCAGAATATATGCTGGCGGATAGCAATTTAATTGCTCATAAGCCCAAATCTTTAACCATGGCGCAAGCAGCAGCACTGCCTTTAGTCTCTATTACTGCCTGGGAAGGACTAATCGATCGCGCCCAAGTACAATCTGGTCAAAAAGTTTTAGTTTATGGCGGTACTGGAGGAGTCGGTCATTTGGGAGTACAGTTAGCAAAATGGGCTGGGGCAGAAGTATATGCTACCGTTTCTAGTTCAGCCAAAGCGGCGATCGCTCTTTCGTTAGGCGCAGATGTGGCGATTAACTATAATGATACTCCTGTAGACGAATTTGTCGCCCAATATACTGACGGTCAAGGCTTCGATCTTGTTTTTGACACCGTAGGCAATAATAATTTACAAAATGCTTTCCAAGCAGTCAAGCTAAATGGCACGGTAATATCGACAGTTTCGACCTCCCAACAGGATTTGAGCCTGATGCACGCAAAAGGACTAACTTTACATTTAGTTTATATGCTTCTACCAATGCTGTCGGGCATTAACCGCCCCAATCATGGCAAGATTCTAGTCAAACTAGCTGAGTTAATTGATCGAGGACAAATACGTCCACTTTTAGACGGTCAAACTTTTACCTTCTCTGAAGTTGCTGCTGCTCATGCTCATCTAGAATCGGGACAGGCGATCGGCAAAATTGTTTTGAATCAATCTTTTTAAAAAATTATTTCTAATATTACCAAATCTTAGTCAAATCCAGTACAAAACCCGATAAAATTGGCTCTCCACTGATAGTTTGAGGATTATCCAAACTTTTTACCTCACTGTCGGGTGTATAAATATAAACTTGGCGAGTAGTGCGATCGATTAACCAGCCAAGGGATACACCATTATCAATGTATTCTTGCATTTTATCTTGAAGCATTTTCAAATTATCGCTAGGAGATCTTAGTTCCACTACAAAGTCTGGACAAATAGGAGCAAACTTAGTTTTTTGTTGAACAGACAAGCTATTCCATTTGGTCAACTTAATCCAGCTAGCATCAGGCGATCTAGTCGATCCATTAGGTAAGGCAAATCCCGCAGAAGAATCAAAACCAATTCCACTACCATCTCGATCTGTCCAGTTAGCTAGTTGTTGAATTAATTTGAAATTGCGATTTCCTGTTTCCGAACCTGCTGGGGACATGATAATTAGTTTTCCTGTAGCAGTACGTTCAATACGAAGATGAGAATTAAGTTGACAAAAATCAAAAAAACTATCTGCGCTCATTTCCCAGACAGGAGAAATCTGTAATACTAGGTGGTCATTGCTGTCGGATATCTTGGATAAAGTCATAGCAAAATAATGAAATACCTACTGTTGATTATAGTTATAGAGAGAGCGATAAATTGCGATTAGGCTCCAAGCCCTTGCCCTAAAGGATATGCGCTTCGCGATCGCCATGGATATTCGGGTAATTGCTGCTGCTGAGATTTGGTTTTCTGCTAACTAAATAATTTGTAGTGTAATTACCACTCGAACTAAGAATCTATCTGCAAGCGAACCTTGGTATCATCTATAAAACTGTTCAAAGTAGCTTCACCTCTGTTATACAATGTTTAATTGGTTTCGCCGTAACGAAAAAGCACAGCAACCCCCCGAAACAAAACCTGCTGAAACAAAACCTGAAGTAACTACCGACGCTGAAGAATCATCAGCAGAAGTAGCCGAACCAGATTATCTTGCTTTTGCCAAGGCTGCCTATAAAAATATTCAGGAACGTAAAGGTGAAGTCCAACAAATAGTTGAGCCAGTAGATGAGCCAGAAAAAGAACCTACATCAGAAGATGTAGCAGAATCTGAATCTGTTAATGAAGCAGAGACAGTAGAATCTGATATCAATGAGCCAATCGATGAGCCAGATGTAGCAGAATCCGCACCAGAATCTACAGAAGCTCTAGAGGAAGAAATCGAGGGTGTAGAGGAAGTTGCAGCGGAAACTATCGAAGAAGAAGCTGTTGAACCCCAAACTCCTCAACCAGCCACCAATGTTCCTGCGTGGATGCAGAAGTCTCAAGGGTTAGTCAAGCTGAAAGAGACAGCTATTGAAACCCCCAGCGAAGAAGTTGAAACAGCAGAAACAGAATTAGACGAAGATTTTATTTGGTCATCCCAAGTCCTGGCTAAAAGCGGTCGAACTGCTGAAAATATTTCAGAAGAAGAAATTAACTGGCTGACGAAACTGCGTCAGGGACTGGGGAAAACTCGTATTGGTTTAGTCAATCAGCTTAAGGCAATTGTCGGCAAAGGCCCTCTCAATGATGATGCGGTCATGTCGATTGAGAGTTTATTATTACAGGCGGATGTTGGGATTGAAGCTACTGATTACATTATTGAAACCCTGCAACGCAAATTAAAAGAAGAAGTCTTACCTCCAGATCAGCGATCGCCTACCTGAAAACTATTCTCCAAGGTATTCTCGACAAACCTCTACAAAATCAAGCAAATAGCGACTTTGTGCCAGAAAAAGATCAGTTTAATATCTGGCTCTTAACAGGGGTAAATGGCGCAGGTAAAACCACCACCATTGGTAAACTAGCAAACCTGGGTCAAAAGTCTGGCTATAGCTGTTTAATTGCTGCTGCGGATACTTTTCGGGCTGCTGCGGTACAGCAAGTTAAGGTCTGGGGAGAACGGACGAATACTCAAGTAATTGCTAACCCAGGGCAAAATACCGATCCTGCTTCAGTGGTCTTTGATGCGATCGCTGCTGCTCAGGCAAAAAATATTGAGTTGCTCTTAGTTGATACCGCAGGTAGACTGCAAAATAAGCAAAATCTCATGACGGAATTAGAAAAAATCCGTCGAATTATTGATAAAAAAGCCCCCAATGCTAAAGTAGAATCTTTATTAGTTTTAGATGCCACCTTGGGTCAAAATGGTCTGCGCCAAGCTCAGGTGTTTTCTGAAGCAGCAAATCTTAGTGGTGTCGTTTTAACCAAACTAGATGGTAGTGCTAAAGGTGGTGTGGCTTTAGCAGTAACACAGCAATTAAACTTACCAATTCGCTTTATTGGTGCAGGAGAGGGAATTGAGGATCTGCGACCATTTTCTAGCTATGAATTTGTCGAAGCTTTACTCAATGGTTAAACAAATTACATAATTCTTTAGCTGGTCTGTTTTGCTCAACTTAAGTGTTTTTACGATAAGTTTATGGGCGCAATAGCTATTTAGAGTTATCATAAATCAACCTATATTTTGAGATCAATTTATTTAAGATAGTGGTCATTAGATAATATAAAAGTTACTCTCTTAATTATCTAATTGAATATTTTAGTATTACTGTATTCAAAACCTATTTTTGACTAATGAACTAAAAAATGTCTAAATTTGTAGAGGCAATGACTGTCGCATCTTCTCATAGCCATCCCTCTCAAGAAAACAATAGTGTTGGTGAGTCTGCCGTACAAATTCCAACGCCATTGTGGCACTAAAAGAATTAGTGGCTAATCTCCAAAGGGAACAAAATAAAATTCAAGACCTGTTAAGCTCTTTGGGATTTGCCCTGCGTAGTTTTAGCAACCTCAATCAATTTTTGGAATTGACTCCCCTCATGGCAGCCAGGGTTACTGATTCCATTGGTGGGGCATTGATTTTATATAAAGACAGTAAAGTACATTTAGAGCAAATTCACTGCCAAGATCATAAGGTTGGTCTAGAAGTTAGTGAGGTATTTAAACGAGTAAATTATCAGATTAATCATCAGCAAACGGTTAATACTTCTGCTCAACTAGCGGAAATTATCGATCAAAAAATGCGCCAAGAATTAGAATCAAAAGTGCATTTTTTTGGTACCCCAATTTTAGTTAAGAATATTGAACAAGGTCGTCTCTATGTCTTTAGCACTGAGGCTGACTATACTTGGAGTCCTACTCGTCGAAAACTAACTCAGCTAGTAGCAGATCAGACCGCTGTGGCGATCGCTAATCATGAGTTAACGGTGGAGTTACGTTCTAAGGAAAGACAAGACCGTGAGCTAGAAATTGCCTCGGAAATTCAGTTACGCTTACTGCCAAGCAAATGTCCCCAAATTAAGGGGCTAACCATTGCCGCCAAGTGTGAAACTGCCAGTCGCGTGGGGGGAGACTATTATGATTTTATTCCCACTAACTACGATCGCCTCAAAAATAGTCAGCCTGAAATTGGTTCAGACGTACCCTGGAGTATTGTAATTGGTGATGTTATGGGCAAAGGTGTCCCTGCTGGTTTGATTATGACCATGACCAGGGGAATGCTGCGAGCGGAGGTGCTGAATCGTCATTCTCCTGCTCAGATTATGCGTCATCTCAATCGTGTCATGTACGCTGACTTAGAAAACTCACACCGCTTCGTGAGTATGTTCTATTCGGAATATGACCCCTTAAAACAAACTCTTTCTTTTACCAATGCTGCTCATAATCCGCCTTTACTATGGCGCAAAGCTACTAACACCCTAGAAAGGCTCGATAGCTGGGGGATGTTAATTGGTTTGGATATGGAATCAGAGTATGAGGATGCTACAGTACAGCTCGCTCCTGGAGACACCATTATTTATTACACTGATGGCTTTACCGACGCTGCCAATGAAAATGGCGATCGCTTTGATGAAGATAATCTTTGTCTCTGTTTTAAATGGGCTTGTCAGCATCTCGATACATCTGCCGAAATTCTCGACCACGTTTTTGGTCAAGTGAAGCAGTTTAGTGCTGCTAGTAAAAGTCATGGTGACGATATGACTTCCATTGTCATGCAAATCCAAGCAATTGATTAATAGCTGCATAATTTTTACCGATACTGGCGGTTTAAGCAATCTGAGATTAGATTAGGTGCAAATCCTAACTATGAAAATTTTTAAGCTGATGGAAATTTTATTCAACGATCAGTCAATTCAGATGATATTTGAACTGCATCATAATTACCTGTTACCTGTTTCTAGTCTTTTAGCTCAAAGTATTGAAGATCCTGATGTTTTAGGTCAAATCCAGGATGCTTGGTACAACTTTATTGATTCAGGTCAAGTTTGGGCATTATTAATTGGCTCATTTTTTGGCTATACCTTCAAAGGTTTTACTGGCTAAAGATAATTATTATTTTGGAAGGTGCAGAGGAAACAATAGCTAATGACTTAAAATAATTGAGTCGTGTAACTATTAAATTGATTTGATATTGTGAGCAAGCAAAAAACCTGGAGCGATCGCTTTGAATCTGCTCTGCACCCTGCGATCGCTATTTTTAATGCCAGTATTGGTTTTGACATTGAATTAATTGAATACGATTTAACTGGTTCAATTGCCCATGCCAAAATGCTTGCCAAAACCAAAATTATTACCGATGAAGAAGGCAAACAACTAGTAGTAGGTTTAGAACAAATTCGCCAGGAATATCAGCAGGGAAACTTTAATCCTGGAGTAGAAGCTGAAGACGTTCATTTTGCTGTCGAGAAAAGATTAATTGAAATTGTCGGTGATGCAGGTAAAAAGCTCCATACGGCGCGATCGCGCAACGATCAGGTGGGAACTGACATCAGGCTCTATTTACGAGCTGAAATTAGGGAAATTCAGCAGTATTTACGTCAATTTCAAGCATCTTTGCTTAATCATAGTGAGCAACACGTGGAAACCTTGATTCCTGGCTATACTCACCTCCAAAGAGCGCAACCAATCAGTTTAGCTCATCATCTCTTGGCGTATTTCCAGATGACCCAACGCGACTGGGAAAGATTAGAAGATGTTTTTAAGCGGACTAATATTTCTCCTTTAGGCTGTGGTGCTTTAGCAGGAACAACCTTTCCCATTGATCGACATTATACGGCTGAATTACTGGGATTTGAGCGGGTTTACGAAAATAGTTTAGATGGGGTTAGCGATCGCGATTTTGCGATCGAATTTCTTTGTGCTGCCAGTCTGATTATGGTGCATCTCAGTCGCCTCAGTGAAGAGATGATTCTTTGGGCATCTCAAGAGTTTAGTTTTATTACGCTCAAAGATACCTGTGCTACTGGTTCAAGCATTATGCCCCAGAAAAAAAATCCTGATATTCCTGAATTAGTGCGGGGAAAAACAGGTCGCGTATTTGGTCATCTTCAAGCTTTACTCGTAATTATGAAAGGTTTACCTTTGGCATACAACAAAGACCTCCAGGAAGACAAAGAAGGAGTTTTTGATGGAGTTAAAACTGTTAAAGCCTGTCTGGAAGCGATGACGATTTTGCTTAATGAAGGGATTGAGTTTAAAACTCCTAGACTGGCAGAAGCAGTTGCTGAAGACTTTTCTAACGCTACTGACGTTGCCGATTATTTAGCATCTAAAGACGTTCCCTTTCGTGAGGCTTATAATTTGGTAGGTAAGGTAGTAAAAACCAGCATCGCTGCTGGAAAATTGCTGAAAGATCTGACTCTAGAAGAGTGGCAACAACTGCATCCCGCCTTTGAAGCCGATATCTATGAAGCGATCGCGCCAAAACAGGTAGTTTCGGCTCGTAATAGTTATGGGGGAACAGGGTTAGTTCAGGTGAGGCAAGCAATCGACCGAGCAAAGTCTTTATTAAATAATTAGATTAAATAACTAGATTGTTGGCTTTGAGAGTTTAAATTAAACATTACATACATACTTAATATCTTTTCCTATGGGTCGTTCTTGGCGATTTATTTCTACAGTACTCGGCATTATCTTCCGTCATCCTGTTACGGGGACAACAATTATTCCTGTTTTGCCTGATGGTCGTATTGTCATGATTCAGCGTAGGGATTCAGGTCAGTGGGGTTTGCCTGGGGGAATGATTGATTGGGGAGAAGATATACCCCATGCTGCCAGTAGAGAATTAAAAGAAGAAACGGGGTTGAACCTAATCAAAATTAAAAGTTTACGGGGTATCTATTCCGATCCTCAGCGCGATCCCCGCTTACATTCAATCTCAATTTTGTTAGAGGTGTTAGCCGAGGGAAAATTAGAAGCTGAAGATAAGATGGAAGTATTGCAGGTGAAAGCTTTTACAAGGGATGAGTTGCCTTTGGGGGATCTCTGTCACGATCACGATCAACAGTTACAAGACTATCTTAATGATCGCATTGCGATCGCCTAAGTTAAATTAGTAGGGGCGAACGCCCTAAAGGATTAGCTCAGTCTAACGACTTGCTGCGCAATCGCGTCGCTGTTCGCCCTTACCTAAGTTTCTAGATAGTTCAACAGCCAATTAGCAGCCGTGGCGCGACGGGTTTGTCTAGGGCCGAATTCGCCTAGTTTGTATCCTTTAAATCCCAGCTTTTCTTTGAGTAGCTGTTTATTTTCTTTCGGAATAGAACGAGTTAGTTTTACTGTTGGGGGACGGTTAGCAATAAAGTCTGGCGGTTCGGGGTATTGTTCCCCCCAATCATTTATAACTCCTGTAAGATCCCAAGTTTGATTAACCTCATCGTAGCGATAGCCAAGATAATGCCAGACTAGCTGATTAACAACCGTATCGGCAATTTCTTCGTTGAGAATAGACCAGATTGTCTCGGTATTTAATGGAGGTAAATTAGACATAATTTTAAGATATAGCCGTACAAAGTTAAATTAGGACAAGTCTAGTTAACTGTTCGTAGGTAGTAGGTAGTAGGTAGTAGGTAACAAGTGTCCTAACTGAAATACGTATTGCTATATTATTTTATTTTATTGATGAGATCTATGTTTGATGATTAAGCCTAGGCGATCGCAAATCCTGCTAGTGGTTGTAATTGGTATTATTGGGGTTTCTCTGGCTGCAATCTGGGTTCGTTTGGCAATTGAAACAGTTTTGCCTGATAACAAGGTTGGTTTTAGTCTATTTTTAGCGGCTTCTCGGATGATCTTGGCTGCAATAATTTTATTACCTACCTGGAAAAATCTAAAGTTAGATCGAGCAAAACCCGCTGCCATTCCCGAACCTAACCCAGTGCCAAATAAACCACCTAGTAAGGGAGCTAAACTACCTCCAAGCATCATCGCTGGTTCAAAAACGCGATCGGCTAAAATTCCCGTCACTCCCAAAGCGATCAGTACGGGCATTTGCGTCATTAAAAAACGGGCTGCAAACACTCTTCCTTGGATTTGGGAGGGTATTTTGGCTAACCAAATAGACTGTTCAGAACTACCGATAATCGGCCAAAACAAAGCAGCAAAGAAGGTAGTAATCAGCCACAGGGGAGTTGAATTACTCAAGCCAAAGGCGATCGCACTAGTAAAAGTTAAGATTGTACCGAGTAATAAGCCGTGTATGCGACGCTGAAAACCACCCCAAATACTTAATAAAATACCACCGATCGTACCACCAATAGCAGTAGCAGCATGAACGCTGGCAAAGATGGCCGTATTATTTCCACTACGAGCCAAAATCATTAATGCTGTTGGGGTACGAGTAAAGATTAGGTTGCCAATTGTTGCCTGGAGATGATTCACTAATAATAGTAGGAGCAATTTGTGAGAGCTGATCATAAATATTAGCTGTATCTAAATCTAAAATTAAATCAGGTTTTAAGAGTAAAATTTTCTCTAAGCTAGGTTCACTAAAAGAACCTAAAAATTCAACATTATCTAATTGTTTACTTAAAAAATCTGGCTGTCGATCGCGATCGCCATTTAAAGTCGTCCCGACTGGTTTTTCACCCAAAGCTAGAATACTTTCTAAGGGTGTACCATGAAGGGTTACTATTTTTTGAGGATTAATTGGAACTTTGATTTGCGCGATCGCATCTTTGACTATGCGATATTCTGCTGTTGGTGATGAGAATGGTTTTGAGTTGGTTTGTTGAACATAATTATTGCCCAAAGTAATAGCAATTAAACCAGTAATCACCACTATTATGATTAATTTGAAAATACGTTGACTAGAAAAATGGTGAATCATCTAATTGATTATTGATGGTTAATGTTATGTTAAAATCAGTCTTGTAGGCTAGCTGTCGCAACAGCGATCGCCCAATCTTCTTGAGTCTGAATTACTAAAACTGCTGCGTTTGAGTCATCCGTAGCAATATTTTCATCCACAGGATTAACCTTATTTTTAGCTGAATCCAACTGTAAGCCCAGATAAGTTAAACCCTCACAAGTTTTTTCGCGGATAATAGCAGAATTTTCTCCTACCCCCGCAGTAAAGACTAAAGCATCCAAACCATTAAGACTGGCAACCATTGCACCTATAGAACTTTTAAGACGATGGAGATAAATATCAAAAGCTAATTGTGCTTGAGCATTACCGTCATTGATCGCAGCTAAAATATTTCTCAGATCCGCTGAAATACCAGAGACTCCTTTTAATCCAGATTCTTGATTGAGTAGGTGACTTACTTGGGCTACATCTAAGGCATATTCCTGCATTAGATAAAGAGGAATCTGAGGATCGATTGAACCGCAGCGAGTACCCATCATCAATCCCTCCAGGGGAGAAAAACCCATCGTAGTATCAATGCAACCTCCGTCTTTAATAGCAGCTAGGGAACAGCCATTGCCTAAATGACAGGTGATAATTTTCAGGGATTCTAGGGGGTGTTGTAAGATTTGAGCAGTACGATTAGCACAATATTGATGGGAAATACCATGAAATCCATAACGCTGTATACCTTGAGTGAAATATTTGTAGGGTAGAGGATAGACTTTTGCGGCTTGGGGAATTGTGGTGTGAAATGCGGTGTCAAAGACTGCTACTTGGGTTACATCGGGTAAAATTTTCTCTATAGTATTTATGCCTTCGAGATGAGCGGGGTTGTGGTTGGGGGCTAGGGGAATAAAATCGGCGATCGCCTTTTTTACATCCTTATCAATCACTACAGCCTGACTATATTTTGTCCCACCATGCACCACCCGATGACCAACCAGATCTATCTCTTGGAGATTAGCCAAAAGTTGGGTTTCCCCTATCACCAGAGTATCTAACACAACTTTTAAAGCCGTCGCTTTTTCTCTGACCTCAATTTTTCGTTTAATGCCGTTGCTTTTGACTGTCAGAAGTCCGAACTCTTGAGCCACTGTCCAATCAAGATGAGCCTCCCATAAAGGTTTTAAAGGAGTATCGGGAATAGATGCTCCTAAATTATAAAGACAGCTTTTTTGACTACTAGAACCCGCGTTAAAAACTAAAATGATCATGTAATGATTAACATTTAAATAAAAAACAGCGCAATCGTTGACCTTAATTACCAGAAAATGAGACAGGAAACAATTTGCACCAACTAGAGCGTAAATCT
The DNA here is from genome assembly GCA_012034765.1 of Pleurocapsaceae cyanobacterium CSU_1_1. Taxonomy (GTDB): domain Bacteria; phylum Cyanobacteriota; class Cyanobacteriia; order Cyanobacteriales; family Xenococcaceae; genus Waterburya. The sequence goes on from JAAUOU010000008.1 coordinate 12,827, forward strand.
AAATTCAATTTAACTTTTTTTGCCAAGTAAAACGAAAAGTAGCACCTGCACCTTCCTCTGATTGGACTGTGATTTTACCACCGTGACTTTCTACGGCTTTTTTAACAATTGATAAGCCAATACCTGTGCTTTCGGTGTTATCTCTGGCTTCGAGGGTTTGAAAAATAGTAAAGATGCGATCGTGATACTGGGGATCGATCCCTTTGCCATTATCAGTAATAGTAAACTCATAGCAATTTGTTAACTCTTTGGCGGAGATCAAAATTTTACCCTGGTTGCAGTCGCTATGTTGAATAGCGTTACTAATCAAATTTCTAAATGCTTGCTGTAGAGGCACAGCTGCGGTAGTAAAAGTGGGCATTGTTCCCTGAATTATAATTTGGAAATTTGCAGGAACATCTAGTAGATCGATTATTTCTGCCAGCATTTCGTCTACTGCTACTGTTTGTGGTTCAGATTTTAGTCTGCTGACTCGTGAATAAGCCAGTAGTCCATTGATCAGATTTTCTAAGCGATACACTCTACTCCGAAGTAGATTCATATTGTATCTTGTGTCTTCATCGAGCCTGTCTGCTAAATCTTCTTCAATCCAGGTTGATAAATTAGCGATCGCTCGCAAGGGAGCTTTAAGATCGTGAGAAGTGACATAGGCAAATTGATCTAGTTCTTGGTTACGTTTTTCCAGGGTAGCGGTTGTTTTGAGTAGCAAAATATTGGCTTGCTCTAATTCGGTAGTGCGTTGCTGTACTCTTTCTTCTAGTTCATCTTTTAAGAGAGCCAGAGCCTGTTCTGTCTGTTTGCGTTTGGTAATGTTCAAGCTCGTACCGATGATGCGAGATACTTTGCCTGCGCGATCTACTATCGGATTGAGATTTGTCAACCACCAACTATTCTCTCCTGCCACGGGTAAATATTCTTCATAAGAAATAATCTTTTGTGCATCTTGACACAGTCGATAGTTTTGCTCAACTGCGATCGTGCTTCTGGAGAGAGGATCTGGGCAGGAGTTTTATTCTTCACATTGCTAATCCCCGTTTGCCTAATCGCTGCGGGATTAAATCCTTGGTAGCGAAATGTATTGTCTGGTTCAATATCAACTACAAAGATTGCCTCTTGTACGTTGTCGTAGATACTCCGCAGAAACTCCTCCTGGTCACGAATCAGAGCTTTTTGTGCCTCAAGTTCGGTAATCTTTTCGGTTAGCTGCTGATTAATATCTTTCATTTGTCGAGGAGAAGGCAAAGCGACGATTGCAGGAATTTCATTGGCTAAAACGATCGCCGTTGCCAAAGAAACCAATGCCGTTAATAGCCTGATCGAAATCGATATCCAGTAGTTGGGATGCCATAACGTCCAAATATCAAAAGTATGACCAGCACCACAAAAAAAAATAAACCCTGCAAACAGCAAAAATATACCGTTAAAGGGAATATCAGGTCGTTTATGCAGTATGTAAACTAAGACAAGAGGAATAGAAAAATAAGATAAAGCAATTATGCCATTGCTAGCAACATGTAGCCCCACTAACCAAGGCTTCCATAAATAACACATTCCATGAGGCATAAAAGCGATCGCAGCAAGCTTTTCCATTTCCTAAAATCTTGATTGGTTCTTTGAATTTTTAAACAATTGTATTATTTTATTAATGCTAGAGGTTACAAAAAATCTAGCGCCACAATTAGTTCAACCCAATATCCTAATTCATCAACCGTCGTTTTAAATCCCTCGCAAGCAGGATATGTTTGAAGTTATAGTCGAATTACTTTGTATTTTGAGGATCACTAAATGCTTCTAATTGTGAGCGATCTAAGATAATAATCGTGCCACCTCGTTTATAGGTGATGATTCCCTTGAGTTTTTTAAACAAACGCACACATTCTTCGTAAGTAATGCCAATACTACGAGCAATTTGATAGTAGGGTAATTTAACATTTAAACAGTCTTTGCCTGCTACTGGATGAGTACCATCGTGGATTTGCGAAGTATAGCCGTAGGTATCGCCATAATATTGAATTAATCTCACCAAACGTACCGTTGCTTGCTCGGAAATCAATCCGTGGACTGTATTGTGGAGTTGCTGTAACCGTTTGTTAAACACCTCTAGTATGCGTAAGCTAATTTCTGGCGATCGCGAAATGACTTCTAATAAAGCAGATCTTTCGATAGTTAATATGCACGACTCTATCTGACAGACTATCGTAGCAGGAGCAATGCCATTGCCAAAAATAGCAGGTGCAGCAAACAGTTCTCCCCCAGGAATTAAGCGCACTAGGGTTTCTTTCCCGTTGACAGCAGTTTTTTTGATTTCTAGTCTGCCTGATACTAAAGCAAAAAGCTGTTGGGGCAAGAGATCGCCTTCGTGCATAACGATCTCATGTTGCTGGTATTCTCGAACGTAACTAAAGGGAATTAGACTTTCTAATTGAGTAGTAGCTAGATCTTGAAAGACCAGGATTTTCTGTAAGTCGGCAATGGAAGAGCAACCTTTGACAATCATTTATTTATTATTATGCGATATTCTCAACTGGGTTCTGTAAAGAGATGCATAACGGCGTGCTTGTAATTCTTGACTAAACTCTTGTTCGGCTTTTTCACGAGCGCGATCGCCTAGTTGGTAATACCGCTCTTTATTTTCTAACACCCAAGCTATTCCTTTAGCTAAATCTTCTACTTCAAAAGGTTGAGCCAAATAACCATTTTGCTGATGCTCGATTATCTCAGGCATCCCACCAATCTTAAAAGCAACACAGGGAGTTCCACAAGCGATCGCTTCTACCACTGTGTTAGGCAGATTATCCTGAAGGGAAGATGCGACAAAAATATCGGCGGCAGCATATACTTGTGCCAAAGAGATCTCATCGCTCAATTTTCCTAAATAGTGGGTTTTGAAGCCTAAATCGGTCTGATTATCTGGTTGTGAAGCACCAACTACAACTAACTCTATTTTATCCTGCCATCCAGACTGGCATAGGCTTTTCAAAGCTGCCTTAAGTAAGTGAAATCCCTTACGGCGATCGCTTGTGGCTTTAACCGCTCCAAATAGTATCAGTTGTTTATTTTGAGGCAGATTGAGTAGCGATCGCACTAGTTGACGCTCAACAGGTTTAAACCTCTGTAAATCGACACCGTTGGGAATCACCTCAATTGGTAAATTTCTAAATAGAGAACTAGATATAGCGCATTCGGCTAACCATTTGCTAGGGGTAACAATAGTCATGGGAACATTTTTCCAGGCTTGAGATTTTCGCTGCCAAATCCAACGAGATAAATCGCAGTTATTGTCACTTTTAAGTTGAGGGCAAGCGCCACAGGACTCAACATATCTACCGCAGTCTTGATCGTAATGACATCCTCCTGTAAAAGCCCACATATCGTGGAGAGTCCAGATGGTAGGTCGCCCTAACTTAGCAATTGTCTCAATACGCAGGTGGTTATTGTTGAACCAATGTAGATTAATCAAATCTGGATTGAGTTGAGTAATTTTAGGACAGATTACATCAGGCAGCCATTGAGTAGAGAATGAAATCTGAGTATGCCGAAGGTAAAACCGAGGAGGGATTGTATCTAAAGTACCTCCCAATGTGGCAATGCTCTTCTCTAGAATGCTTTGGGGCGCAATTACAGTTTGATCGTCGCTGACTCTCTTTTGTACCAGCATTTGAGAGTTAACGTTGAGTCCCTGAAGCCCTTGATGTAATCGATAGGCAGCACGGGCAGATCCTCCCTCAAGATCTTTAGTGCTGATATGTAGTATTTTCATATTGAAGATTCACCAATTTGTTACCAGTCTTCAAAATTCTTTTCAAGTGAATGGCAGTCGAGCAGGCAGTTGATACATATAAAACCCAATACAAAGAGCGATAAGCTAAAAATTCTCCAGAATTATTGGCAATATTGCCCATAGCCATAAAAAGTAATAACTGAAGCATCCAAAAATATTCTATTTGTCTAGTCAGACCTAACAATAAGACTACTCTAAACAGTATTGTCACAAAACTAAGTGCCACTAGTGACACACCTACCCAACCTAATTGCAGAAATAAATCGATATAGGCACTATGGGCATGAGCTTTTGTAACGCCATCTGCTATAGATGACATCCACGGTACGTTAAGAGCAACCTGTAAAACCTCCTTGGGATTAGTCCAAAATGCACCATATCCATAACCTAGCCAAGATTTCTCCAAGCCCCTTTGGATTAAATAATTCCATAAAGGGATACGTCCAGTTAATTCCATATCTTTTCCCAGAAGCTCGACTGTTATGAACTCCAGATTGACTAAAGTAGATAGAATTATAACTAAACCAATCACGAAGGCAAAAATACCAAAAAAAGTTCTCAACCGATACTCCTGTTTGGTAAGCTTATAAAGTGGTAACAGAGGAAGCAATCCCATAAATACCCCAAGACCGCCTTTTCCCTTAGAAAGCAGTATGAGGAGAAAAGAAATTCCCGCTCCCAAAGAGAGAATCGGTCGATATTTATAGCCATAAAGAGCGAGATCTAAAAAAAGCATAGCAGCCATACCCATTGCAGCTGACAAGGAATTTTTATGACCGGCAATTCCTTGCCATGATAATCCCTCAGTGTTAATATCCGTCCCGTAAGATGGCAAAATTAACGAAGTTATTAAACTTAGCAACATGTAGATGCCGAACAGCCAAACCATGAGCTGCATCAGCTCTTTTGGCGTATAGCGCGTTGCCAGATAGATACCAAATGCAGTCGAAAACAACAAAGCTCTACTGTGAGCCAAGGTTTCCTCTGGATTGGTAGACCATATCACTGAGATAACAGCTGCTCCTACCGCCAGGATCAGCGGTATATCCCTAGTCGCAACATAAATAAATTCTTTCCACTGTCTGATAATTAGCAGAGGGATGATTAAAAAGCTAACTAGAGCTAAAGCACTAGGAATTGGGCTAGGAAGGTCTATTCCTAGGTAAAATGCAGACAAGCAAAAGGTAATTCCTAATTCTATATTTCTCGATAAATGCTGGTTCAATGTTTTTCTCTCTTGCATTGATAAGCTTATTACCATTACTGGCAAAAAATGTTTGGTATCTCTCGTATTAATAACGCCCTAATCAAAGAATTACTACACAGAGATTAACCAAAAGTTTATTCAGAATAATCTTCATAGCTTTTTCTACGCATATCCATAATAGCCTCTTGACCTATTAATTTATTGAGAAAATAAACTGCATACTGTTTGACATTCCACGCATAAATTCTCAAATCATTTGCTCTAATCAAAATATTGGGATTGGATGATTGCTTTAACAGAGGAGTCTTGTCATATAGTTTTTCTAGATGTGAGGGATAAAAGTGACCTGTAAAAGATTTACGGCTGAATTGAGGATTATGATTATTATAAGCACCATGAATAGTATAAGGATGCCAAAATAAAACATCTCCTTTGTCTAAAGGAAAAGCTTTATATTCATAGTTCTTTTCTCGAATCAGATTCGTTATTTTTTTTCTCATCTGATCATGATCGGAAACGAGTGCGTTGAGCCCCTCCTTTTTTGAAGAGGAATTTTTGCGGCTTATGACGGGTCCTTTGTGGCTGCCAGGAACTACGAAAAAGCAACCAGACTCTGGATGAATATCTTCTAAAGCATACCATGTACCAATCAAATTTCCTGGAGGATTAGTATCTAAGTAATAGTGATCTTGATGCTCGACAGTTCCTGTTGACTTATCAAAGAACATATTTTGCCACAACGTATGACTAGATGAGCTAGATAATATGCTAAGTACATCAGAAATTGCTTGATCGATCAAGCAATTTAATACGGCTTTTGAAAAACTAGGAAAAAATTTTAAATCCTGAGGCCTTTCCATAGATTCTTCAATAAAACCTTCAGGAGTAATTCTAGGTCGTAAAGGCCTATGGACGCTTTGGCTATAATAAATAAAAAGATCGTTGCGCTTTATTTTTTCATATTGTTTGATGAAATAGTCTATTTTTTGATGACTCAAAAGATTTTTAATTACCACATATCCTTGACATTGATAATATTCTTTAATGTCAGTTGCATTATCTATTGTAAATTTGGTTATTGATGTATTCATTTGAATTTTCTGTAATTAAACTTGTAAATGAAGCCAGGTATTATATCAAGTTCGTCTGATAACTTTAAATAAAAGTTCTCCCCGTCTCCCCGTCTCTCAGTCTCCCCGTCAGCCATAACATTTAACTGTTTAAACGAACCTGATATTACACAAACACTGAAATTTTTTCAATATTTCAGTGTCTTTAAATTAAATATCTTGAAGTTAAAATTCAAGGATATCTACCAAAAAATTTTGTAGTAAAAATGAAATCTCAAGACGTTTGTATTTTAGATTGTCAAAGTAATAATTTATTGAATTGTTTTTGTATTATGTAATCTGTATGCGTTAATTTAAATAATCTATAATCGAATTGAGGATTTGTTCATCATATTCGTTAACATTAATCATGAATGCAGACTTACCTGCTTTTCTAAATTTCTGCATACGCCATGCGAAGCCAAAAGAACCGCTAATGACAATATCTGCACAAATAATTGCATGTATTGACTTTAACAGGTTTTCTTCCGATTCCCCGATAATGGTAAAGATGTTTTGATGTTGGGTAAAAATGTTGAATTTCTCATTATATTTTCTTTCCATCGAGTTGAGTTCGATTAAGTCATATATCCTAAGTTTACCTTGCAGCATAGCCTTTGTAATGCGTCTGAATGTTCTCTTATAACCGTCGGAAAGAACTACGACAGAAAACTTATCTTCTCCATATCTAGTAAATATTTTTTGCAGAAGGAAATGGTAGTCTACGGTCTCTGCCTGTTTGTACTTAGCATCATCTATACTGTTGATATATTTTAATTTCCAAGCGTCAATCACTTTGTTGTTAAGATGAATGCAGGCAGTGTCACCTTTTCTCAGGTGGACTGCAATTTTTATTTTGTTCTCATCAAAGGGCAGTGCGAGTGGCCAAGACTCTCTAGCTTTCCAATATTTTTCAGCAAATTTAAATTTCAGTGTACTTTTATCTACTTTGGCACTATCGATCAAGGATTGTATCTTAGACTTCAATAAATACATTTTTGGAGTCCATACGAAAGAGTAAATTATACGCTCGGAAAATGGTATTATTGTATTGATGCATTTCCTTAAATCAAAGATGTTAGAAATGTTATTTTCTTGCAGGAGCTTGTATAGATTCACGTCTAATATCTGATAGCCCAGAAACTTATTATCATTTATATTTAGTTCATGTTTATCAAGTCCGAGAAATTTTATAAGTCGATCGGAACTTTTTCTTGGAAAGCCAATATGTTTATGAATTTTTCTTACAATAAAGCTGGATAGGGTACTTCTCTCACAAACTAATGGTGTGTGAACGTACTTGTATGCACACGAGCTACCTAATGTATACAACATCGATATTTGATCGGTTTGGTCACCTATTCCTACATTCAAAGGAATAGCAGTAAAAAAAAATTCTTTCATTAGTTTATACTTTGAGAGTAATAAAGGACTATTAAATCAAAAAATTATCATATAGAGACAAATATCAAAGTCATTTTTATCTCTATTTAAAGATAGATTGATGCTTATTGCTGATTAGGCAAAACATCTAGACTCAATAACTTCTCTTATCTTTCTTGCTGGTATTCCTGCCCATACTTCGTTGGCTGGAATGCTTTTGGTAACTACGCTACCTGCTCCGACTACCGAATTTCTACCGATCGCACAACCAGGAAGAACAGTCACTCCAGCACCAATCCAGACGTTCTCCTCGATCACAACGCCCACTTTCGATTCATCCCAAGGCAAATCTCTATAGGGCTTTTCACTAGAAATGATATGATTAGATGCAATTAAAGATACCTGCTGACCGAGCATGGAGTTGCGAGCGATCGATATTTCCCCTCCCGCAGCCCGAATATTTGCTCCTGAGCCAATGATCACTCTTTCAGCAATAATTAAACGACCTGGAATACTAGTTAATGGCGAATTAACTTCGACAACGATCTGGGAAAATGGTTCGATAAGCGTTTCACTACCGATGCTAATTGCTTCAATATCATCATATTCCCAGACTATAGGAGCAGATATATTGGCATCGGGGTTTTTATATTGAACATAAAGATTTCTGAGCAAGTGAACTAACGGTTTTCTGACGATCCAAAATAGTTTTTGCCAGGGTTTTTTCATGGTGATGGAACATTTATAGAACTTTTTGTTGAAAAACTCAATTTAGATTTTTGTTAGTGCCATTTTTAAGTCCTGTTCGTGTTTAATCCTACCAGGAGCATAATCTTGAGCAAAAAATTTATTGGTAATCTCGCTGCCAAAACCTATAAAAGAAGGTACATTGAATAATAATTTCAATGCTAAACAAGCAGAGCTAAACGCAAATACTTTAACTTGATTGGTCAATTTTAAATTGTCATCAAGAAAAGCTGTAGTAAAAAAAACTTCAAAAGGAATAAAAAACAAGTTTTTTTCTGTCAGTATAATAATTTGGCTAAATTCTGCTAGGTTATTGCTTAACAGCTTTATTTTCGCGCTGCTATCCCTTGGATGAGGCTTGATAATTAAAATAGTACGTCGATCGCCATCTTCTTCTTGATTCAGCAAAAATTCTCGATATGCTTCTATTTCCTGCTCTAAAGTCATTCTGCCAGCCTCAGAAAAATTTGAGGTCAAAAGAATTGACACAGGAGCATCTCCTATTTGCTGACGCAGTTGGTAGATATAATCTTGAGCTAATAAACTTTTTAACTGTTTAAATATTTTGAGTAAACTAGCATTGTCGGTGACAGTAACGGGCATGGGTGGTTTTTCCCCCAAGATCTCTGGCAGACTAAAGTAACCGCGATCAAAGTCGATCTGCTGGAGAACAGTATAGCCCAACATCGATTTGGTGAGATTAAAAGATCCCGATAGTTTAGTTAATAATTGCTTGGGCAAACTTTGAGGTAAGAAAAATGCTTGAGAATCTGGCGCAAAGTAAATACCAATGCTATCACCGTAGCAAATTTTCTCGGCTGAACGATAGGCATTAGTAAAAAGCTGATTGCTAAACTGCCAATTGCGAGATAGATAAATCTCGTCAGCCGAATCTGTTCCTACCAGTTCATGTACTGTTTGAAAATATGCAGATGGGTTAGGATTAACTTTGCTAGATAGGGTTTTCATTTGTTCGGAGCTAAGATAGGTAATCTTTTTCCAGGTACAGATTAGCTGCGCCATTTCTTTAATCAGGGCGACAAAATCATCGATTTGTCCCGTTGGCGAATTTAGATCGTAGATTACAAGATAGTCTTCATAGCGATCGCAGGCGATCGCTCTTGCTTTCGATAGTCGATGACTGACAAGGCAGTTACCAACTGAATACTACCTTGACAAGTGATAATTCTTTTCACAAGCCTGCTGGTTTTCATGTTCTAATCTACCAGAATTTTTTTTTCGTATTAACCTGTAACAAAAGCAAAACAAGCCTCTAATTTGACATCCATTTTTTTGTTCATCATACGCCTACAGGAATAGATTTTGAAGACTGCAAATTATGAATATTTAGTATTTCCCGAAGAGTTTTTTCTAGGTCAGCTAAAAACATCATATTAGGACCGTCGCTAGGAGCAAGATCGGGATTTTCGTGGACTTCCATAAATAAGGCATCGATCCCTACTGCTGCTGCTGCCTTGGCTAAATAGGGTACAAACTCCCGCTGTCCTCCAGTTTTATCGCCTTTGCCCCCTGGCATCTGAACGCTGTGGGTAGCATCAAAAACCACTGGATATCCTAGTTCTCGCATCTGGGGTAGGGAACGAAAGTCTACTACCAAAGCATTGTAACCAAAGGAAGTACCTCGCTCGGTGAGCAGAATATTGTTTGCCCCTGCCGATTCTAGTTTAGTAACTACGTTCTTCATATCCCAAGGAGCAAGAAACTGTCCCTTTTTGACGTTGATTGCTTTGCCAGTTGCAGCAGCAGCCATAAGTAAATCGGTTTGACGACAGAGAAAAGCAGGAATTTGCAGTACGTCTGCTACTTCGGCTACGGTAGCAGCCTGATGACTTTCGTGAATATCAGTTAAAACAGGCACGCCTATTTTGTCTTTGACCTTTTGTAAGATTTCAAGTCCCCTATCCATCGGATATCCCCGAAAGGAACTGATAGAGGTGCGATTGGCTTTGTCAAAAGAAGATTTGAAAATAAAAGAGATTTGGAGCGATCGCATATTTTCTGAATTTCCTCTGCCATTTTCAGGGTAAAATCTTCTGATTCGATGACGCAAGGACCCCCAATTAAAGTTAAAGGTTGGCGATCGCCTATTGAGAGTGTATTTGTGATTTGAGTCTGATGCATAAATTTTTTATTTTATTACTTTGCGATTTTTATTGGTTCTGGCATTTCATAACCAAGCTGCTGCATAGTAGAACCATGTATGTTCTTCAAAAGTTGTATCTGCTTGCAAGTGTAATGCTCTTCCCAGCCATTAGCTTGACCAACACGAAAATGTTTGGGATCTTTTTGATTTAACTCTTCAAATGAGGGCATGGTATTAACTGGATTATATTCAAGTCCAATAGTGGCTGATATTTGAGCGCAAGCTTGAAGAGGATGCAATAGTACATCTTCAAAGCGAATACGTATTAATCTGCCATTCAAAAGATGAATGGCTTGATTCCAAGCCTGATGATAAGTACTCCATGAACTTCCTCTAATCTCTTCCGCCAAAGAAATTGTGGCATCTCCATTAGCCTTTTTTAAATTGAAAAAAGACCACATAACTGCACCAGGATGACGAATGGGCTGGAGGACATATTCACCTTCAAAATACTTCTTAAAGGGAAGTCGATGGGTTTTGATAAAAAAGTAGCAATCTTCACCTGCCAACTGCTGGCGATTTTTCGGAGTTAGTACTCTCGAACAGTCAGGAAGTAAGTAGCGACAGTTTTTTGTGTAAGGTGGCACATTTAAATCGTACCAGGCAATCCACCTATTGAGATTATTGTTCAAAGTTCGTGCTTGTAATTTGTCCCACCGTGATGGCGGATGAGAATTTTCGTTCGGCCAACGCCAATTTGTGATAAAAGACACTGTGCCACTAGCATAGGTTTTGGCTTTCTGGCTTCCTTTACCCTGGCTTCCTTGATCGTCTGTGGTTATTGGTCGCTCGAAGAAAGTTTGAATTATTTTCTGAGTTAACGAATTTCCCGAACGTGGATATGAGGCAATATAAATAATCATGTCAATAAATTTGAGTTTAATTCTCCAAATTTTTTTTTAGTGACAGCTACCAGAGACTGGCTTGAAAAAATTCATATTGAAGTAAGTACCTACAGTTGCTGGCTTTTACCATTTTTAATAAAAACTTATTTTAATTTGAGTCCCTTAGAGCTTGTTGAAAACCATAATATGCTGGCTTTGGCTCCATATAACCTTCAAACAAAAGAGCAAATTCATCTTCGCGATAATCACCCATTTGTCCATCATTTAATCCCCACAAGTGAATCTGATCGACACCACCTTCTCGAGCCGCTTTGACCACATTGTAATAATATTGTTTCTGTTTTTTCCTTCCCTGTTCGGTACCATCATTACCAACATCTAATTCAGTAATGTAGACCTCTAACCCCAAGTCCTTATACCTTTTAATATTGTTTTTCAAGCCCTCCCAATCATAAGTTTGCTCTGTGCTTAAGTGTGTCTGAAAACCGACGGCATCCAATGGCACTCCCTGATTAAGCAAATGCTTGACTAGCTGATAAAACATCTGATATTCATCGTTATCTGGAAATTCAATCCCATTATCTCGTAACTCTAGCTTATTATTAGTATATTTTCTGGCAATTTCTAAGGCTTTACGAATATAGACGGGATGCCCAGTAAGTATTTTGTCAGATCCACTCAGACCCGATCGATCTTCTTCCCATCCAAGTTGGTTCCAGATTGTTCCTGTGTATGGAGCACCACCTTCTAGCCAAAGGGTTTCATTAACCACGTTCCAGACATCAATTTTGCTACCATTATTATTGCTGTGCATCACCTCGCGAATATAGTCTTCCATAATGTCTTCTAATTGCCTATTTGTATAAGTCTTATCAATAAACCATTGGGGATAATATTGATTAGGACCAACTAGTAAATGGGCCATTTGCACAAGTCCTTGCTCCTCAAACCAGTTAACTGTAGTATTAAACTGTGAAAAATCATACTTCTTATAACCCCTCCAAAGACTTTTGGGATAACATAAAACTGTCCCCGCACTCATTTCTTGCTTATATAAACTTCTATATCTTTGCTGACTTTCACCGTCTTTAGGAAAAAAAGTATTATATGTTCCTATACTCCCAATTTTAATATCGGGTGCTGCTAAGTCTTTTAATGTACTAATGCCAGTTTCAGTTGACAGTACACGAAGCAATATAGTTGCAAAAATTAATAATATTGCTATTAGTAAGCTACTAATTATTAATTGCTTATATTTTTTAAAATATCGGTATTTCACTAGACCTCTTAGTTCCAACATATGTTAGTAGTGAGCTGTTTTGGATTGGAAAAACTCTCTACTTGTTAACTTATACTTTGGTTATCTAATAAGACTTAAGCGCGATCGCTTGTTTATTTCTCCTAGTTAAATTTTTATTTTGGACTTTAATTATTTATCCAGACTTGATATTACCTCAAGTAGACCAGAAATTGGAAATATTAGCCAGACGATTTAGGTTAATGGTTTACTGAAAATTTGCTTTTGGACTAGCTCAATGTTTGGCAAGTATTTTATTTTTAGTAAGACTCGGCTTTTCAATCTTTAAGTATCAGACTTAGCTATCAAAAAAATTGTTACTAATGATACTATAAATATAATCGATTGACCACAAGATTGAGTAAAGATAATCTAGATAACTTATTTACTTTTATGTACTGTTGAAAAAATAGAGTATTTGAGTATATACTTAGCTGTAACTTCAAGTTGTATTGATTTTTTACTACAGTAAAACAAGTATTCTAGCGCACAGATCACATGACTTATCAGAAGCATAACGAAGATTCTGCAAAAGTTTAACGATTTATAGTATTTGTTAACGACTCAGGTAAAGCCTGAGAATATTTAGGTTTCTTAATACTACAATGAATAAGACATACCCGAAGATTTCAATTGTCACTCCTTCTTATAATCAGGGGAGATTTATTGAATCAGCTATTCAAAGTGTGCTAAATCAAAATTATCCCAATTTTGAGCATATTATTTTAGATAATTGTTCTACAGACGGAACAGTTGAGATTTTGCAAAAGTATCCCCATCTAGTTTGGAAGTCTAAACCAGATCAAGGTCAAAGTGATGCCCTCAATCAGGGGTTTCGGCTGGCAACAGGGGACATAATTGGCTGGCTCAATGCCGACGATTTGTATTTACCCAAATGCTTTGAACAGACCGTAAAATCTTTTGCCAATTCTGCTGAAAGTAGCATTGCTTACGGGGACTATCGTTGGGTAAATGAACAGGGTCAAGTTATTCAATTTAGAAAAGAACTAGACTTTGATTGGTTTATTCTTAAATATTTGCACGTCTTATACATACCAAGTACATCCACGTTTTTTAAGCGCAAGATATTTGAAGAGGAAAACTTTTTAGATACTTCACTTAAGTATTCGATGGACTATGAATTTTTTCTACGCCTAGCTCGTCAGAAATATCATTTCGTTCACATTAATTCTTATTTGGCGGACTTTAGATGGCATCAAGAAAATAAATCGACGATCGCCTATTTAGAGCAGAAAGAAGAAAAAACCAGGGCTTTGTTACGCCACGATAGTTTCTTACAAAAAATTCCCCCGCATATTCAATCGATCATTAGGAATTTACTAGAAATACTGGCTAGGGGAAAGCGTTATTTTTTGAAAGGTTTTAAAGGTTACTACTTTAAGCAGTGGCAAACCAAGTCTAGTTGAACATAAAGCTGCCAAGATCTCGAATAACTAACGATTATTGACTTAAACCGTCGTTTAATCCCAAGTTTGCTTGATTAAGACGGCAGAAAACTAATAGCTCAAACTTACAACAATTTATCTACTTAAAAGAGTTAAGTAATATGAGAATTTTGATCACGGGTGGTAGAGGATATGTAGGTCGTACTTTGACTAGACTCCTCATGCAGGATCATTCAGTTTGCGTAGTTGATAATCATAGATACGGTTTATCTAGATTTGAAGTTCAGGAATTAAAGCATTTTCAGCTAAAAAACATCGATATTCGCGATCTTCAAAAGCTAGAGCGAGTTATCCAAGATTTTCAGCCAGAAGTTATTATTCATTTAGCAGCAATTCACTATATTCCTGAATGTGAAACACAGCTTAATTTAACCTTATCAACCAATATCGAAGGGACGGTTAATCTATTGTCCTTATGTCCGCCCGACTGTAGATTTGTATTTGCCAGTAGCGGAGCAATCTATAGCCCCCAAGACACACCTCACAACGAAGCCAGTTCACCTGCTGAACCCATGGATGTTTATGGTTTTACCAAACTTCAAGGGGAACACTATGTTAAGTATTTCTCAAAAAGAAGAGGCTTTGCTGCTGTTATAGTGCGGTTATTTAATGTAGCTGGTCCTGGCGAAACTAATCCCCATCTTTTACCAGAAATTTTTGCCCAATTAAAATCATCTCAGCGCACTATTAAATTAGGTAATTTATCTCCAAAAAGGGATTATATTGACGTTCGGGATGCTGCTAGAGGTTTTTGGGCGGTGGCATCTCGGGGAAATGTACCGCCGAAATCTGTCACTACCGTTAATTTGGGAACAATGAAACAATATTCTGTGGTTGAACTACTAGATAGAATCAAAATTATTAGCGGAATTGAATTTGAGATCGAACAAGATGTGAAACGCCTGCGCAAAGTAGATCGACCCTATCTTTTTGCTGATATTTCCCAAATTGAAGCTTTATTTGGCTGGAAACCAAAATTTAATATCAACGATACAATCAAAGCAATGATTCATGAGCCAGATCTGCCCGTTCATTTGGTCAAAAAATATTCTTTATTGACTGCTGCACCCCTCAAGTCTGAATTATATGCCAGTTGATCAGCGAGGCTTTACTCGCTATGTTGTTTTGTTGGTCTAATTATAAGTACTCACAAACATTAGCCTACTATTAATACCTATGAAAGTTCTAGCTGCGGTGATTGTTCCTCCCCATTTAAGTGCTAGCGGTGCTGCTAATGCTGCCAAACATTTAAGTGCCTCATTAGCTAACTATTGCGATATAGACATTGCCATTCTTTCATTGCAAGAGGTAGCCAGCAATTTTGGCAAAGCCAGGTTATTAGCAAGAAAGTCATCTAATATTTTGTCTTTTACTAAAGGTTTCTTACCTAACAAGTTTCGCACTTTATTTTATCGAGCCGATATTCCTACTTTAATCAAAAATGGCAGCTACGATCTCGTTCATTTACACAACGTTATTCCAGCCCTAGAAACAAAACGTGTTGCTCGGGCTTGTGTGAAAAAAGGAATTCCTTACGTTATCTCAACTCATGGTTTTTTTGAGGCGACTTCCAGCGGTAATGCCTACTCCCTTAAATATATTCATGAAAAGTTGGCTTGGAAATTTTTGCTCGAAAAGCCTATTAATTATATTGTTGAATATGCAGACAAAATATTTGCCCTATCTCCCTTTGAATACCCTTTATTAAAGCAACTTGGTATCGAGTCAGAAAGAATAGAGGTTGTTACTAATGGTGTCAGTCAAGAATTTTTTGCGCCAAGAGAATTAAAGGAAATCGATTTGGTTACAGAGCGATTGAATTTACCCAAGTTATCCGACCAAGAAATACCCGTAGGTATTTTTTGGGCAATCATACCAAAAACAAAGGGGTTGAAATTCTTTTAGAAGCATTTGAGCGCATTGAAAAACCGTTTATTCTAATTGTTTGCGGTCAAAAAAGAAACAATATTGACTACAATAAATATTCTGCCAACTTAAGCCCAAAGCAAAAAATAATCTTCACCGACTGGATTTCCTACGAAGATGTTATCTCTCTCTTTCATTATGCCGATCTGTTTGTTTATCCAACTCAATCAGACACGTTGCCCCTAGTGGTTTTGGAAGCAATGGCTTGTGGTCTACCAATTCTTTCTACCAAAGTAGGGGGAATTCCCTATCAAGTAGATCGAAGCTGTGGTGTTTTAGTAGAGCCAAAAAACCCTCAAGCCATCAAGGAAGCATTTGAGCAAATGACTCAAAATAAGTCAGAATTGCTTAAGATGGGTCGCGCTGCCCATCAAATTGTCAAGCAAAAGTTTAATTGGGAAAGTTCTGCTCAAAAGGCTTTTACGCTTTATCGGGAGATATTAGAAATAGACCAAGCTCAAAAATCTGACAAAACATCTGTCGTCTCTGTTAGCAGATAGTGAAGCAAAAGTAGTGAGCAGCAAATCTCCTGGTAGAAACCCAAACTAAGTTTGAGAGTAAGCTTGCCACTCAAAGCCGATCATTCGCCAGCCCGAAACTCTGACTTTACAACTTCTGGAACTTTGAAACTGCTTCAACCTCAAGTTGGGATTGAACGATCGCTTTTTGACAGCGATCAAGGATAGAATCTCCAGCTACAACTATTCTTCCCAACTCATTAGTAAGCTCTATTATGTGTTGATCTGGCAACCAAGGGAAAAGCACTAGATCCCCTGGTTGGGAAAGTAAAGAAATAAAGGTAGAAATTGACTTTTGCTCAAAAAACGACTCTTTAAGCACCACCAGATTTTCAGATTTATCAATCAACCAGTCGTGATCCCAATCATTAGAGGTAATTGCTATTGCTAAAGAAACTTGTGGTATGACTTGATAAAATTGTGCAGAAGCAGTATCGCCGTAAAAGACAAAGTGCTTGTGTCCCACACTGTACCATCCTTCCGACTGAATTTTGGCTTCTAATAACAAATCATCGCTAACTTCTTGCTTTTGGTTCAGTTTAGTTTGTATTGTTGGTTCAATGATCTTGGTCGATTTGGCAATAATTGAGACAATTTGCTGGTTTGAGCTGCTCGTTGGTTCTGATGCTAAAGTAGCATTCGGCATAGATATTTCGGTCGGCTCTAAAGCTAAACGAATATCTTGTCGAGTTATTTTTTCACCCTGTTTAGCTCGCTCAATTAATTCAGTGCGGATTTTTTGCGGAGTGGATGGGGAAGATAATTGATAAAGAGCAGATGCAGCTATGCTTAATTGTGCAACAGTTGCACGTTCAGGAAAAGCTTCATAAACTTTAATAAAATTATAAGCCGTGCGTCTACTCCAACCAAATTCTGCTTTTAACCAACTGTCGAAGTTACCATACTCAAGCTGAGAACGAACTTCAAATATCTTTTGCCCTATTTCCCAAATATCTTGAGCAGAACGCTTCAAGCGTTCTTTAATTTCTTCGGTTCGCTGCTCGATAATAGAACGTTGTTTGGAATCTAAAGTATTATAATTAAATTTATTTAAGATTTGAGCGTCCTTTACTCTGTTTTTCATTGTTTTTGTCGATGATTCTGTGCCAAGAACTATGTTATTAAGGATTAATACCCCATCAAATAATCTATTTTACCCTTTCAAGGAGCTAAAAAAAAACTAAAATTCTTGAGTTTGATGTGTATACTATATTTAAAGCGCCTTTATTAAGCTTATTATTTGAAACAGAGCAAAATAGAGAATACCTCATCAATTCAGCTACTGTAACTAATTGAATTTAAGTCTTTTGATGACGGAATGATAGAGAGAAATTGCTGAATTTAATATTTAAAATTAGAGCGACATATCAGCAATATTGCTTAAGTAATATTGCTGATAATCACGGTGTGGCAACTTCTGTTTATAATATTAACAGCTAAATGTCAGCGGAATTGAAGTAAATCTGGTTGTTTGTGCTGCGCTGTTACCATCCAGCTTTAATTCTAACTTCGGAAAGCCACCCTGTCTAATCCTGACCAGATTTAGCTCAGAAATAAAAGCAAAAGTGTTACTTAATGATGTTGAAGTATTAAGGGTAATTTCTACATTCTCGATTGTTATTGTTTGTGAGTGATCAGCTAATAATTTCTCTTTAACTTTAGATGTGTTGTCAAGCAAACTTTCACAAGTAAGGAAATTAGGAACGATGCAGCAAGCTGGCTCTTCTAATTTATTAATATTTTTTAGTGAAAAATTAATTTGTGAAGCTGGCTGTCTACTATTAATAAGTTTATTCGGTTGCGAGTAGCGACGTCTCGATTGATGTTGGGAGCGAGCTGCGTAGCGAAAAACAAAGCCGAAGGGAACAGCTTGATTTTGTTGCCATCGAGTACGAGCAAGAAGATTAATGCTAGTTCTGGCTGCATATTGAGTAGCTAACTTAAGGTCTTCGATTCTAATTAGTTCAAGGTTAACATTTTTAAAAAAGAAAATATGAGAAACCGTTCCTTGTTCGTAATTACGTACGGCAAATTCAAAATGGTGAAAATCCAATTCGCGTAAATTGTCAATTTCCGAGGTTTTTTGCACAAATATTGCTATGCGATCTAACTCTATGTCGAAGCTGTTGACAGTAAATAGCCGTTGCGAATCTGTAATATTGTTTACCATAATATAATTTGTTATCCTTTATAATGTTTTGGCTTCATTGAATTTTGAATACATAAGAGAAAAGTATAGAATTCTACAAAAAATCTGCTGAAAAATGTCTTGCTGGTAAAATTGATTATATTTGCGGAGTATATCGCCTAAAAGCTGGGAATTAGAAAACCATAGAAAATCTTAACAGACTTTTCAATCGCGCTTTTTGCATTAAGTTAAGTACCATATTTTGATTATGCTGTTTACTCCAAACAACGTTTCGGAAACAATCAAAGATATTCGCGACCCAAAAGTAAGAGGAATTAATGCTCGAAAAGCTTGGTCTTGGCTACAAGCTATTTCTAATGCCTTATTGGACATCATAGCGATCGCTTTGGCTTGGATAATAGCTCAAAAGCTCAGTACCGTCGATAGCTATCTAGTGATTGAGTCCCTTCAAGGAGAACTGAATATTCTTTGGTTGATCGTACCCATAAACTTTTGTATTATGGTGGCATCAGGAATTTATGAAGATAAAGAAAGCAGTAGCTATAGTAATTTATTAAAAGCTATATGTTTGGGGCAAATTACCGTTTTATTAGTTATTTTCCTGTCAGGAATGGAATTATCAATATCTCGTTGGACTTTTATGCTAGGCTGGGGATTAAGCGTAGTATTAGTATGTTGCGAAAAAATCTTAGGGGATTTAGCCACAATTAAAATCAAAAGTAGATTTGATTTTTGGGGACGTAGAATTCTACTACTAGGAACTAGAGAAGACACCATCAAGGCTAAACAATTAATCGACCTTACCAAAGCCTATAAGATACAAACTATTGTCGATCTGTCTATTTGTCAAAATCGCCAGGAGTGGATTAAGATCTTGAATCAAACCGAAGGCTACCAATTTGATGAAATATTTCTTTGTTCTTGGGAAAAAGTAAAAAATCCCATCTCTTTATCCTGGGAATTAAAGTCTGCGGGAATCAATTGGAGAGTTTTGGCAGTCAATTTAAAGTTGCCTAGACAGTGGTCGCAAATGACAATGTTAGGAGAAATGCCGACCGTTCGCTTTGGCTCATCTGCTATTGTAGGAATTGACTTTTGGTGCAAACGTATTTTCGATCTAAGCGTTTCAGGTTTATTATTAGCAACCTTGGCTTTACCAATGCTGCTCATCGCTGTAGTAGTGAAGCTAGATTCTCCAGGCTGCATTTTTTATAAACAAGATCGTGTTGGTCTTCGCGGGCAACATTTCCAAGTCTGGAAGTTTCGCACGATGGTAGAAAATGCTCATGAATTACAAAAAACCTTAGAAATCAAAAACGAAATTAAGGGAGGAATTTTATTTAAAATCAAAGATGATCCCCGTATTACGAAAATAGGTAAATTTCTTCGTCGTCATAGCCTAGATGAACTACCTCAATTAATTAACGTTTTGCGAGGTGAAATGAGCTTGGTTGGACCTCGTCCGCTACCACTCCGCGATGTCGCCAGACTATCTTCCTCCCAGCTTCTTCGTCATGAAGTGTTACCAGGAATTACTGGCTTATGGCAGGTAAGCGGTCGTTCCAGCACTGATTCGGAAGAGGTTTTTAACTTAGACTTTGTTTACATTCAAAATTGGTCTTTGATTTTGGATCTACAGATATTGCTGAGAACAGTTCAAACTGTGCTTAACAGCAAAGGAGCTTACTAAACTATTTTACTTATTTATTTTTTAGTCGTTCAAACCCAAGTAAAATCATGATTCCTACCATAGTTCATAGTACCCATGAAGAACACATTGATTTTCAAAAATATTGGCTGGTTTTGAAGCGTCGTTGGTTGCCAGCAACCATGATTTTTACAGGAGTGACAGGTCTTTTTGTTCTGTCAGCACTATCAAAACCATCTTCTTATCAGGCAGAAGCCCAGCTTTTAATCAGGATAGACAAATCTTCTCAGCTAGTTGGATTAGAAGAAGAACGAGGACAGATTGAAGTTATAGGTAAAGACAGCAACCCTGTAGTAACGGAGGCCGAAATTTTGAGGTCCAGACCGATTCTAGAAAAAGCGATTAAGCAACTCAATTTAAAAAATGACCAGGGCAATTTTCTTAAGTATCAAGAAATATTAGCAAATCTTGAAGTGAAGCCCATTGTAGGAACAGATGTTTTGCAAGTTTTTTACCAGGATACCGATCCAGAACGAGCAGCATCAATTGTCAACGAAGTAATAGACCTTTATGTACAAGAAGATACTTTAAGTAATAGAGCAGCACCTGCTTCAGCTCGGGAGTTTATTAAAGCGCAATTACCCAAAGTAGAATTGACTGTTGCCAAAGCCGAAGAAAATTTACGTCGATTTAAAACTAAAAATAAGATTGCTAATTTGTCTCAAGAGGCTACCAACAATATTAATGCTACAAAATCCCTAGAAAGTGAAATTGATGCAGTTAGAGCTAATTTAAAAGATGTCAATGGTCGATTTGAGCAACTGCGCAGCCAATTAAATCTTAGTTGGGAAGAAGCTGTAGCTATTAGTTCTCTGAGTCAATCGGCTGTACCACAGTTGATCTCAGAACTTCAACAAGTAAGAATAGATTTAATTGAGCAGCGCGATCGCTTTTCTGACAATGCCCCGCAAGTCAACAGTCTTGTCAAACGAGAAGTGCAACTTGAGACTCTCTTAGAAAATCAAATCGAGCAAATTCAGGGCGGTAAACAATTGGGTTCGCTAAAAAGCAAACTTTTAAGCATTAGTGATGGTAAATCCGAACGAGAAATGGTTGCCGAATATGCCAATCTGGGAGTTGAACGTTCTGGTTTACTCGGCAAATTAGCAGAACTTGAAAGTAATTTACAAGTTCGCCAACAAAATCTGGAAAGTTTACCTCTATTAGAAAAACAACAAAGAGAATTAGAACGTCGTGTAGAGGCAACCCAATCTACATATCAAACTCTTCTGGGACAGCTACAGGATACTCAAGTCGCCGAAAACCAAAATGTGGGTAATGTCCGTATCATTGCTGATGCTGTTATACCTGAAAAGCCAACTAGTTCGACGCAAAAAAAACTAATTGCCCTGATCGGTAGTGCAATGGGTGCTTTATTGGCTACGGCATTCGCCTTTTTATTAGACTTCAAAGACCGCTCGATCAAAAATAGTAAAGAAGCAGAGGAAATTTTTGGCTATCCCTTGCAAGGAGTCATTCCCGATAGCGGTTATTCAGCACAAACTAATGTTTCTAGAGAAATGCAGGAATTAAGTTTTGCCACATCGAGGGACAACAACTCTTCTCTTTCTATTCCAGATTCAAACTTGGCTGCTGTGAGATATTATGAAGCATATAATATGCTACAGGCTAATCTTAAATTTCTCACTACCAATTGGGATCGTAAGGCGATCGCTGTTACTAGCTCAGTTCCTCAAGAAGGCAAATCCGAAGTAGCGTCTAATTTAGCTAAATCCATGGCGGAGTTAGGCAGAAGAGTTTTGGTAATCGATGCAGACCTGCGCCGACCCACTCAGCATCATATTTTAGGGTTATCAAACTCGGCTGGTCTAAGCAATGTGTTGCTGAATGAAACTGAATGGCAAGAAGCAGTGCAACGACTAATGCCCAATTTAGATGTATTAACTGCTGGAGTTATACCAGATAATCCCTTACCGTTACTTCGTTTACAGCGGATGAGAACTCTAATTAATTCCCTGTCAAATACGTACGATTGCATTATCTTAGATACTCCACCCCTGACTGGTGTAGCAGATACAACAATTATTGGGAGTGTAGTTGATGGTCTTTTATTAGTAGTTCGTCCTGGAGTAGCCGATTATGATAGTGCGATCGCTGTGAAAAAGCTGTTGGCCAATACCGAGCAGCACGTATTGGGAATCGTGGCCAATGGGGTTAATCTGAAAAATGAGCCTTACACTAAAAACTATGTAGAACAGTATTGATTATTGAGCGCGAAAAACATTTATTTAAAGAATAATTAATATGCTTACATACTTCTCCAAAGTATTGTATGTCCTAGAAGGCAAGAGAAAAGGGCTTGTATTACTTTTATTTATATTTACCTTGACTTCTGTATTAGAAGCTTTAGGAATTGGATTGATCGGCCCTTTTCTGAATATAGCTGGCAACCCAGAATCTATCCATAAAATTGACTTTCTAAATTGGGTTTATCAGCAGCTAGAATTGCAGAGCAGTATTCAAGTAGTCCCTATCTTAGGGATAGGAATTGCAGCAATATTCTGCCTTAAATCACTATTATATTTTTTGTCCTGGGCTAAGATATATCAGTATTCTGCTGAACTAAACCAGTCCCTAATTACTAAATTACTAAGTGCTTATTTGACAGTTTCATATACTTTTCATCTTAATCGCAACACGGCTAGCCTGATTAAGAATATTTTGATCGAAACTACTACGTTTACTGCATCTTGTATACTGCCACTTTTAAAAGCAACTGTCGATCTGATTGTCTTACTCTGCTTGTTTTTATTACTTGCCCAAACCGATTTATTTCTGCTAGCAATGATTATGGCAATTTTACTCCCCATATTTATCTTGTTTAATCTGCTGGGGAATAAGTTCAAAAAATGGGGCAAAATCAAATCTGAATCCAAGCAGGAGATGGTTCGCATTCTCAATCATGGTTTGGGAGGATTAAAAGAGACGCGAGTTATCGGTTGTGAATCTTACTTTCAAGCACAGATGGAGAATAAAGCTCAACAATTTGCCCAAGCGGACAGTTTATTTAGTACCTCTCAGATGCTGCCTCGCATTCTCATTGAGACTGCTTTAATTGTTTTCATTATGCTGTTTATATCTCTGTCGATAATTTTTTTAAAGCAAGATATGCAAGAACTAACTGGAATTATGGGGGTTTTTGCTATAGCTTCCATGCGTCTGATTCCAGCAGCTAGCCAATTGTTTTCCTCGATCAACCAACTAAGAAACTCCAACTATGCTGTGAATATGCTTTATTTAGACCTCAAAGAGATCAGCGCACAAGGATTCAACAAGCTCGCTAAACTCCAAGCTAATTCAACAACAAGTAGCTCTGCCAATTCTAGCCAAGATCGAGCTAAGGCATTAACTTTTTCTGAAAGTATCGAACTCGATCGCATTACCTATAGCTATCACAATAGTTCTCAGTTTGCAGTTGAAGATATCTCTTTAAAGATTAAAAAAGGTCAGTCGATCGCTTTGATTGGTAAATCTGGTTCGGGTAAAACAACGCTAGTAGACATTATTCTGGGGCTTTTAGAGCCAAATAAGGGAGATATTTTGGTAGATGGTAAATCAATATACAACAATCTTCGTTCTTGGCAGAATATGATTGGTTACATCCCCCAATCCATTTTTCTCATTGATGATACAGTCGAAAGAAATATTGCTTTTGGCGTACCCGATCTAGCTATCGATCCAGCCAGAATGGATCAAGCTCTCCAAGCTGCTCAACTAGAAGAATTAATTACTCAATTACCTCAAGGAATTAAAACTGAGGTGGGGGAACGAGGAGTACGTTTGTCTGGGGGACAAAGACAGCGGATCGGGATTGCTCGCGCACTATATCATGAAAGAGAAATTTTGGTTCTCGATGAGGCAACTTCGGCACTAGACAACGAAACAGAGCGTTTGGTTAGTGAGGCAATCAAATCTTTAGCGGGAACTAAGACCCTGATTATTATTGCTCATCGTCTTTCTACAGTAGAACATTGCGATCGAGTTTACTTAATGGAGAAAGGTCATGTCATCAAGTCAGGTAGTTACCAAGAAGTTGTTGTCGAAACAATGAGTGTTTAAGTTGAATCAGCCTCTGTAATTGAGCTAAATGTTGATCGAGCGCGAGTCCATTTAATTATGAGGAATTAAGTAATCTCTATGTCAATCTAGTTTCGTAACTATCCAAGCAGAATCGATCTTACCTAAAGAGGAATATAAAACCATGAAAAATTTTGATCGACCCAATTCATTGCCTGTAGAAACGGAAGAATTAAAATCTTGCCCGAATTGCCAAAGCCATGATTTGCGAATTTGGAGACGAGGTTACGACCGATTACACGAATTAAGCCAGCAAGAATTTATTTACTCGCAATGTCAAACCTGTAATTTAGTTTTTCTCTCTTCAAGACCATTAGAAAAAGAAATTCATCATTTTTATCCAGAAGACTACGACCCTTACCAAGCTAATCAATTTCAGGCAAGTTTGAGCGATCCAGATTCTGCCAGCAGAAACTTATTTAAAGCCAAATCTTGGTTAAAAACAATCTCCAAAAAATACTGACAAAGATATTTAAACTTTATAAGAGCGTAGCAAATAGCATTTTTCCCGAATCTTTTGAAGAGCAGTATCAAAAAATTTACGAACCATCTGAAGCAGGAGCAACACTCTTAGACTTTGGTTGTGGCTCAGAACAATTTCTCGATGTTGCCCAAGAAAAAGGCTGGAATCCTATCGGGATAGACTTTTCAGAACGTGTAGTAGAAGGAGTTCGCGATCGCGGTCATCAAGCACTACTAATGTCACCTCAAGTTTGGGATGAGATAGAAGATGAATCTTTAGATCTTGTCAGGATGCATCATGTATTAGAGCATCTTTATCGCCCTAAAGAAGATTTAGAAGCTATTTATGCAAAAATGAAACCAGGAGCTAAACTACATATTGCAGTTCCTAATCCTGACGGCATTTCATCTCGCATCTTCCGTTCTAATTGGTGGGGGTTAGAATGTCCGAGACATATAATGTTATATCCCCCCGTACTGCTCGAAAAAATACTAATTGATACCAAATATTCTCAGATCGAAACTTTTTATAGAACCATAGTCAAAGACTTTTTAAGAAGTTGTGGCTATGTCCTCTACGATTTGGGTTTAATCAACCATGATCAGGTAGGAAAAATGGCACAAAGACGGTATTTAACTGCTTTACTCGATCCACTTGCGAGGTTGGCATCTGCTTTTGCTGTAGCCGATCGATTTGATGTTTTTTGTGAAAAATAGGAGAGTGGCATGGTTGCGTATGAGATTATAAATCAATCATGCTTAATCATTCGTCCAGTCCCCCAGTCAGTCATAGTTTTTGTACTTTCAGGAAAAAAAATTATCATGCTCGATGTAATTCAGCCAAAAATCAGGAAAATAATCAGGAAAATCAAGCAAACCAACGATAATAACTTTATTGGGTTTGATAAATATGCCAAAAAGGGAGCTTATCACTGGGAAGAATTAGCCAACGACAAATATTACCGAGGAAAAGTTGAAATAGTTAGCTCCTATTTATCAAAGGAAGATAGTTGTCTCGATATTGGCTGTGGAGATGGAGCTTACGCTGCTTTTTTAGCGAGTCAATGTCAATACGTTTTGGGTGTTGATGCCGACTATGAGGCAGTTCGTTTAGCAAAATCAAAAGCTGCTCAAGAGAAAACTACAAACTGTGAGTTTATGCAAGCTCCAATTAGCAAAATAGACCTTAAAAACCTTGGTGTTCGAGAAAAATTCGATCTAATTTATTCTATCCAGATATTTTTGCCTTAACTGATATCTACGAACTGTTGACTCGCGATATGCAAGGTAAAGCAATCTTTTGTCGCAAAATATGTCCTGAAGATAATAGTAGAGAACCCTATTATGGGACTAGTGTGATGTTGCTTGACTGTAGCAAATTAACTCACTGGCAATGGGAAAAACAAATCGCCGAAATGTTCGACTTCAAGCGGGACTATCAACCTTGGACTCGTTTGTGGATGGAAGCAGAAAACAGCATTGGACTTTTGGAGGAAGAATGGAATCATTTAGATACTCTCAATGAGCAAACCAAACTACTACATAACACGCGACGAGAAACTCAACCGTGGAAAACTGGATTGCCAATTGACTTTAACCGTCCGAATCGCCAATCGGGAGTTCCCAAAAATGGGGATTGATACCAGTGCCTTGGATTAGAAGAACAAAAGCCTTTATTCAGGGTACAGAATATTATCCCACTCATATATATAGGAAGCACCCAGATTCCAATCAGGAAAAACTTTTTTTCTCGCTATTACGCGAGTGCGTAGCTGAAGGTATATTTACAGAAGAATCACTAGTTTTAGAAATGAAAAATAACCATATACGGAGAGATACCTTGCAAATACTGCAATATTCTTGAAAAACAGCCAATTTATACTTAAAACAACTAATATCAATCTAAATTATCGATAAATGGTAAAATTTGTCTCTGAACTTTATAATAAGTACCCAGGCAGCGATATCTATGTTGTTGGCACTGGGGCTAGTTTACGGGTTTTTCCTCTATCTTTTCTTGAAGGGAAGATTGTGATCGGCTTAAACATGGCATGGAAAGTTGCTCCCGTGCAGTACGCTATCACTAATCACCCCGATCTAAATATTCCTGAATTTATGCCAGACGAGCAACCACACCCTGAAATTACTTGGATCTCAGGATATCAGAAAAAAGAAACGGGAATTGGTTTAAAAGGAGTAGAATCTGATGACATGATCGAATATGCCAAAAATAACTTTTATTTTTTCGACCATCTTCAACCTGGTCGCTCTAATACTCAAGCTCCTAATCTACCATGCGATCGCGGCAGGGTACTCGAATGGGTCAAAAAACCTACGGAAAATTATTTGTACTTTTGGGGTTCTGTATCTGGTGCAGGAGTATGTTTAGCAGCTAATATGGGAGCTAAAAATATTATCATGATCGGCTGTGATAACTGTTCACTACTGGCTAATCATCATGCTCACGAACAACACGTTCGCTGGAAAGGAGTTGATCCTAATCAACGATATAGACAATATTACGAGGCTTTAGCAGAAGTACGTACTGTACTAAAAGAACGTGACATTAATCTCTTAAGCCTAACTCCCTTTATGGGTCTAGCTAATCCTGAGCAAGATTTTGCACATCTATGCACAGAACTTAATCAACCTAAACTGATTGAAACAACATTGATGTTTCTCCTCAAATCAATTGGCGAAGTTACTACGAATATTATGCAGGGCAGTTCAAAAAACTGTCTAGGAAAGGGTGAAAATTAACTTACCTTAGCTCATCTTCAGTTTGGTAATTCCCACCTTTAATCTTATGTTAATTAGTCAGAAAATTCGACAAGTCTTTAATCAAACAGGGCGTTTAGATTATGAAGAAATATAAAATTGCCTGGAAATCCCTTGGAGGAGTTAAGTCAGCTAGCTTTAGATACCGCGCTCTTTTGCCATGTAAGTATTTAAAACAGCAAGGATGGTCTTGCGAGATTTTTAAACCTAAAAATATAGAACAATATCAAATAGTTGTTTTTCAAAAGCTATATGACGAGGAAAGCCTAGATTTAGTAAAAAAACTCCAAAGTAAGGGTGTAATAACCATATTTGATTTATGTGACAACCACTTTTTTTATCGACTTGAAGATCCTGATGCTCTCGTCGAAAGAACAGAAAAATTACAAAAAATGCTCGATCTTGCCAATGTAATTTCTGTATCAACACCAGAATTACAAAAAACAATTAAATTGAAAACCAATAAGATACCAATAGTAATTGATGATGCTATTGAGCCTCCTAAAATCAATATTTTATTCAAAAAATATTTAAATCTAAAAAAAGAATTTTTACCAAGAGAATCTTTTAATGTAATTTGGTATGGAAATGCTGGCACAGAAAATCCTCCCTATGGGATCATTGATTTAGTTAAAGTATTACCTTTTTTAGAGCAACTAAATCGAGAAATATCGGTAAACTTATCAGTAATTAGTAACTCATTTGATAGTTTTAAACATTATACTTCTGCTGCTAAAATTCCCATTAAATATTATCAGTGGCAACTCTCTAGTTTTCCTTATATATTTAGCCAGCACGATGTTTGTATTATTCCAATCAGTTTGAACCACCTGACTCGGTGTAAAACCAATAATCGCTTGGTTTTATCTCTTTTATTAGATGTTCCAGTCGTTGCTGATAAAATTCCTAGCTATGAAGAATTCAGCGATTTTGTTTTATTTTCTGACTGGGAAAATAATTTGCGCAAATATGCAAGTAACTCCCAGCTTCGTCAACAGCATATCAAGCACGGTAAAGAATATATTCTAGCTAAATATAATCAAAATAGAGTTGTTTCTCAGTGGTCTAATTTATTTCAAACCTTGCTTGCTTAACCAAATACATTAGTCTAAATAGTCTTTGTTTAAAAATGAAAAGCTTACTTAATAAAATGTTTACTGAAAAGCAATATCAGAATTTAGCCAATACTAAGAAAGAAGGCTTGAAACTTACTAAGAGTTTTCTGTTATCACCATTTAAAGCATTATCTCCTGGTATAAAATTAGGTTTAAATTCAGAAATGAATGTAGTCGAAAAAATGGATTATGAGCGTTACGATATTTGGCTCAACATTAATTCGCAAACTGAATATAAAGTAAGACTAAATTCATGTAAAAAAGAGCCAGACACAGTACAGTGGATTGAAAATTTTTTACAAGCAGGAGATGTTTTTTATGATATTGGTGCTAATGTCGGAGTTTACTCTTTTGTGGCTTCAAAATACTTTCAGGGGCAATTAAAAATATATGCTTTTGAGCCTGCATTTATGAACTTTAATCAACTTTGTAAGAATATATATATTAATAAATGTCAAGATAATATTATTCCTCTACAAATTGCCTTATCCGATCAAACTATTTTAAATAATTTTAATTATAGTAGTTTAACTATTGGCGGAGCGCAAAATACGTTAGGAGAAGCTATTAATGAAAAAGGAGCAGCTTTTAGCCCTGTCTTTACACAATATACTCTAAGCTACAGAATTGACGACTTAATCGAAAACTTTGGACTACCAGTTCCTAATCATCTTAAAATAGATGTAGACGGAATTGAGTTTTTGGTTTTAAAAGGCGCGCCCAAAACTCTAGCTAACTCCTCATTACGCAGCATGATAGTCGAACTAGCTGAGGGAGAAAGAGAGCAAGAAGTTACCAATTACTTAAAGAATCAAGGTTTTAAATTACATTCGCAACATCCGAGAATGACACCAGGGTTGTTTAATTATATTTTTCAGCGCGATGTTGTTTAAGTTAATTGTAAAAACTATAGAGGCATTTATCTATACTTTAAAAGATAATTTGAGCATCATGAATTTTATTAACTACGAGCTAATCAGGCTATTTGAACAACAATTATTCAGGCAAAATCAGCCATTTCCCTGGTATAATTTTCCTAAGTTTTTAACTAACGAAGGTTTTCAACAGCTATTAAAAGATTTTCCTTCATTAGAGCTATTTGAAAAACATGAAGGACTAGAACGAGTTTATGGTCAAAGACCGCACGATCGCTATTACCTGGCTTACGAAACATCTGTATACCATCAGATAAAGCGTCGGGACAAAGGAATTATTAACTATAAACACTTGCCCCCAAGCTGGCAAATGTTTGTCAAGGAGTTAGAAACCAGTCAAATTTATCAAAATTTTATTAAGTCTCTGTTTAAAGTTACAGATTTCCAAATTCGCTATGCTTGGCATATGGGAGTTACTGATTCTGAGGTTTCTCCTCATAAAGATGCCGAACAAAAAGCTGGCACTCATATTTTTTACTTTAATACTAGCGAGGATTGGGAAACAGCCTGGGATGGTGCGACTTTAGTACTGGGAGATAAGCTCAAAGACGTTATGAATCCAGATTTTAGCGACTTTACTACGGTTATCCCGACTCAATTTACCAATAATCATAGCTTTCTCTTTAAAAATACGCCAAATGCTTGGCACGGCGTTAAACCTTTAAGCTGTCCACAAGGCAAGTACCGACGATTATTTAACGTCATTTTTGAGTTTCCGCAGACTAATAGCCCTTTATCCTTACCCAAAAAATTCTTAAAAAGAACCCTGTTGGGCTTACGCAACTAAGAATCATGTTAGCAAAATCAGGTTGCCAGAAATTGCGATTACGCTCAAGCGCTTGCCCTAAAGGATATGCGGAGCGGTATGCTTTAGCACTAGCTCCGCGTCGCACCCGAATGGGTGTCTATCACGGATACACCTGCGGATATACCCTTCGGATCGCCATTACATCAAAAAACAGGAGTAGCCAGTGAACGATCAAGAACGCATACGAGTATTTATCGGTTCTGGAGAAGCTAGTCTTCTAGAAAGGAAAGTAGCGATCTATTCTTTACGCAAACATACCAATAGAGAATTAGATATCTATGTTTTTAATGGTACTCATAATGCCATTGAATTAAACGATGAAGAACCGTTTTTAGCACCGCTGTCCTTAAAGCTTAAATACCGTAACATTACTGAGTTTAGCCTTTATCGATATTTAATTCCTCAGCTATGCAACTATCAGGGCAAAGCTATTTATATCGACTCAGATATCATCTGCTTGAGTGATATCGGCAAACTATTTGATAGTCCCCTTGGTGACGGTGATTTTTTGGCAAAAAAAGATGCCTATATCCATGTAGGATGGGAGCTTTGGGCGTTGAGCGTCATGCTGATCGACTGTCAAAAATGTCGCTTCGATTTAGAAACCTACTATCAAGAAATTGCTCAAGGCTTATACAACTACACAGATTTTGCCTGCATGAGTCCAGCATTTTTAGCGCACCATCCCTACAAAATTGGCAAACTCGATCCTAACTGGAATGTACTAGATTATGTTAACCAAGATACCAAGCTAATTCACTACACCAACCTTCATACCCAACCTTGGAAACATCCCCATCATCCTGATGGCAAACTTTGGTTTACCTATTTCAATGAAGCGATCGCCGCAGGATATATAACTCAACAAGACATCGATTTAAGTTTGGATCGCGCCTATGTAAGACGAGACATTATGAATGGCAACTCCCCTTCACTACTAAAACTAGACTATATCAAAAAATCTATCGGCATGGTTAAAAAGTCAGTACGAAAACTTCGCCAGCCAAAATTGGCATAATCCCTAGTACCGCAACGAAGAAGCCAAAAATATTTTATCTTGATAAATTAACTAAAATACAATGTATGTATCCCCAAACCCAATCCAAGTTCATCAGTTTACTAATTTACTTAGGACAGAAGCCGAAGCAATCAATCGAGTAGCCCAACGAATAGAGTTGGAAAAAGTAGAACAAGCGTTAACCTTGCTAGCAAAATGTCAAGGAAAAGTGGTGTTGGCTGGGGTTGGCAAGTCAGGAATTATTGCCCAAAAAATTGCTGCTACCTTAAATAGTATTGGTACTCTGGCTGTTTCCCTGCATCCTTGCGATGCGCTGCACGGAGATTTAGGCATTGTAACCGCTGCTGATGTGGCGGTGTTTCTCAGCAATAGTGGCGAAACAGAAGAATTAGTCAGCTTAACTTCTGCCCTCAAACATCGACAAGTGCCGATTATTGCTATTGTTGGGAATGTTGGGTCTACTCTAGCTCGTAGGGCAGATGTTTTTCTCGATGCTACCGTAGATCGAGAAGCCTGTCCTTTAAACCTAGCACCTACCACTAGCACGACGGTTGCCCTGGCGATTGGAGATGCTCTAGCCATGACCTTAATGCAGATGCGAGGAATTACCGCCGAATCCTTTGCCTTTAATCATCCCGCTGGACGTTTAGGTAAGCGTCTAACCATTAAGGTAGGAGATTTAATGTATTGTGGCGATCGCAATCCGACTCTCGCTCCAGAAGCTTCCTGGATTGAAATCGTCAGTGCTATTAGCTGTGGCGGTTTGGGAGCGGTCAATATAGTGGATGAACTGGGAAATCTGCTGGGCTTGATTACCGATGGCGATCTCCGTCGCTGGATGGAAAAAGTTCAACTATCGCAACTAGCAACTTTGAAAGCTAACAAACTCATGACTAAAAACCCGATAGTTATAACCCCCGATATTCTAGCTTACGATGCCCTCAAAATAATGGAGGAGCGACCTTCACAAATTGATGTATTACCGATTGTCGATGTCAAAGGATACTGTTTGGGTTTGATTCGCCTGCACGATATTGTAGGGAGTGGTTTGTCATGAAAATTTTAGCCGTAATTCCCGCGAGATATGATTCACAGCGTTTTCCTGGTAAAGTTTTAGCTCAGATTGGCGATCGCCCTATGGTTCAATGGGTTTATCAAGCTGCCAAAAATTGTCCTGATTTTAGCAAAGTGGTTGTAGCAACCGATAACCAAACCGTTGCCGATTGTGTACGGCAATTTGGTGGAGAGGTAGAAATGACTAGTTCCCATCACACTACTGGTAGCGATCGTGTAGCCGAAGTAGCAGAACGCTATCCCGAAATGACAGCAGTTGCCAATGTTCAAGGAGATCAACCCTTTGTCACCCCCAAAATACTCTCTCAACTTATCAGCCCTTATCTTAAAGGAGAGTCTCCCATGATGACTACTGTTGCCTGTCCTTTAGATCTAGACACAGGCTATCAAGATCCTAATATAGTTAAAGTATTATGCGATCAATACAACCGCGCTATTTATTTCTCCCGTACTTCTATACCTTACTTTCGCAATACGGTTGACGTTCCTGTCTTTCATCATTTAGGACTTTATGCTTTTCGTCGGGATTTTTTAAATACTTACACTCAGCTAGAGCCAACACCAATCGAATTAGCTGAAGGATTAGAGCAACTGCGAGTTATCGAACATGGATTTGCTATCCGAGTTTGTTTAATCGAAGAAACTTTATTAGAAGTTAATACATCTGATGAACTTTCCAATGCTCGGCGTTTGATAGAGCAGTGTTGAAATAACTCAATGGATTTATCAGTGGGGGATTCGCCTAGATATTTTAACGGTTTATTCAGTTATCCAAAATATTCGCCATGCCAGTAGCGAAAGTAAGAGTCCTGAAATCAATAAAATTGGCATTTTTTAGTCTCCAGATCGATCTTTAAAATTCGACGGCATACTTAAACCAAAAAAGTAATCAAGTCATTAATACCTTCTGGTAAACAATAAACTTTGATTTATTCTCGCTCGGCTGCGATCGCCATTTTTGCCCCTGGTACTTGGCGCAGGCGATCCATCACCTTGACTACAGTACCGTGTTCGACTTTTTCATCGGCGTTAATAATTACTACAGACTCAGAATTAGGCTCAATCTTCTCAGTCAATGCAGCTTTTAAGTTATCTAGTTTAATCGGCTGACGATCTAAAAACATCTTGCCATCGGGTTCGATAGTAATATTTAGCTGTACCGACTGTTTCGGTTCTGCGCTTTGTGCTGAGGGTAAATCTACAGGCAAACCTTGCGATCGCGTTAAGAACAGCGTAGAAATTATAAAAAATGCCAAAATTGAAAAAATAACGTCAATCATCGGCAAAATGTTAATATCAAACTGCTCTTCAGGTTCATTGATGGGTTGCATATTCTTTTACTCTCTGATGAAAACGTCGATTGAGTAGTTCTAACTGACCGCCATATTCTTGAATAAACGCTAATTCTCGCAGATATAAACCCCTAAAAGCATTGGCAAATAGCAGGGTAAAAATTGCTACCACTAATCCCATGACAGTAGAAATTAATGCTTCACTCAACCCTCCTGTAACCCCAGCAGAATTCGTCCCCCCAGCATTCCCCAAATCCATGGCGGAAAAAGACTGAATCAAACCCAAAATTGTCCCGAGTAATCCCAACAAAGGCGATGCGGTAATAATCGTTTGAAACAAAGTACCAAACTTTCTTAAAGTTGGTATTTCTGCCTGAACTGCACTGTCTAAAGCCAACCGAAACTCATCAGGGGTAGGCTGTTCTAATTCCATCGCTTCGAGGAAAATACGGGCAATCGGCAATTGAGCATTCTTTTTTAGTTGAGAAATGGCAGCAAAGCGATCGCTACGATACAAAGACAAAACTTCCTTTATAATACGACGTTGTTTGTTTTTGACCCGCCACCAAAAAATTATCCGTTCGATAATTAAGGCGATCGCCAGCAAGGAAAATCCCAGCAAGGGAATACTAACTATTCCTCCTGCCGTCCACAGGTTATCGATTGACATAAATCATCTCTGCTAATTGAAAATTATTTGCATTGTTTATTTTCAAACAATACCATAACTGCTCAGTAATTACACCCAATAATCTTAAAATTTTTGTACCGCTATTGAAAGGACTAGCTAACTAACAAAAATTTCCTCCAGGATGAATTTATTGCAAACAAAGCTTGATCTAGATATATCCAAGACCTAATGTTGGATCGGGGTAAGAAGCCAGTATTAACTAAAAAACTGATTTAAATCATAAAATTTATTAGCAATGAGTAGCAATAACTATATAAAATGATATTTTATTCACTTAGCAATTAATTCTCATAAGCTCTTTTAAGTAAATGCGATCCGACTCAAGACTGAGGTTGGCGAGATCGGACTTCGCCAACACTTGGAGATCGCAGTATTACTCAAGCTATTTAAAGATAGATAACTCTGATGACTAACTCTCGATTTTGCGTTCGACAACGACAGCAAGAACAGCAACGGCTAAACAAGCTGCTTATCCTTGGTTTTGCAGGTTCGACTGTACTTCACGGTATACTGGCTTACACTCTACCTCGTTGGTCTTTTGAATCGCCTAAAACAGCGGAAGAACCGATGGAGTTGATTTTAGTCGATAAACCGAAGCCACAACCAAAACCCAAGCCCAAAATTGAATCTAAACCTATAGTCGAACCCAAGCCAAAAACTGTCAAGCCACCCGAACCAGTCCAGCCACAAACACCCCCCCCAGTAGAACCACCAGAGCCAGTCCAGGCACAAACACCACCGCCAAAACCTGCACCAAAACCACCCGAACCCGAACCTGCACCCAAAAAAGTTTTAACTACTCCTGCCCCCGCACCTAATCAGCCAATAGTACCAGCACCCGTTGAGAATCCCCCTCAACCATCTTCCTTGAGGAGCAATTTTACCGCACCAAATAGTTCAGTGACTTCTGCTAAGGCTAGTAGTGATAGTCCCAATGTTCCAGCAACCAATAGTCCGCCCTCGCGTCCAGAAGCTAGTAGCGAACCCCCCGAAGGAATTAGCTGTGTTAGTAACTGCGAACCAGAATATCCTGATACATTAGAAGGAGTAGAAGGTAGTGCAGGGATTAAATTAACTATCGATCCTGACGGTAATGTTGTGGGTGTAGAATTAGCTAATGCTGATAGCAATAGTCAAATCAATCGTCAGGCTTTATTAGCAGCTAGACAAATGCAGTTTAGTTCTCCTGGTGACGATGTAGCATCAGTCCAGGTCAAGATTGATTTTACCGTAGAAGGTTCGGAATACGATCGCGCCCGCCGTGAAGAACAAGAAAGAAAAGAGCAACAAGAGATTGAAGCAGCACGTCAACAGCAATTAGAAGCAGAAAGACAGGCGCAACAAAAACAATTAGAACAGGAAAGACAGGCACGTCAACAGCAGCAAGAAGTAGACTCTCAACCACAGCCTGAATCTGAAACTCAATCAGCACCCAAACCCCTACCCGCTCTTTCAAAACCTCCATTCGCGGGCAAGCAAGAACTGGAAGAAGAAAGATTGAGGAAGTTCCAAGAAAGAATGGAGAATTATCGAGAATAG
The DNA here is from genome assembly GCA_012034765.1 of Pleurocapsaceae cyanobacterium CSU_1_1. Taxonomy (GTDB): domain Bacteria; phylum Cyanobacteriota; class Cyanobacteriia; order Cyanobacteriales; family Xenococcaceae; genus Waterburya. The sequence continues at coordinate 48,937 of JAAUOU010000008.1, forward strand.
TCAGAAATACCTCGCAGTTGAGTAATCGCAAAGATCAGACAAAGAGGGTGTAAAATCACAAATATCAAATAAATCTATGAGAGAAATTAGTTGAGGAAATCCCCCAGACAATTGGGGAATTGGGGAATTAGGGCAACTTTCAAAGCGATCGCTTTAATTTTCTATCTCTAGCAAAAATAATGGAGCGTAATGGAGCAAAATTCTCTAGTTAAACTGCTAGATTTTAGACAACACCAGGCATCACATGATTTTGTCCCAAATCCTGCTGTTATCTCTAGCAATCTAGGCAAGACTATCCATCTTGAACTTCATCGACAACCTGAATTTGAAACTATCGAACACCAACACATCATGCACGTAATTGCTTGTGGTGTTACCAATACATCAGCACCAGGAGAGCGATTTCTCGATGGTAAAGTCTGCGCGGAAAGACGAGAGCTAGGCGATATTGCCATCATTCCTGCTGGTATTGCTCATCGCTGTAACTGGAAGGTTGCAGCCGAGTTTGGGATTTTGGCAGTTGAACCCGCACTGCTGCAACAGGTTAGTCTAGGTTTAGTAGATAGCGATCGCATCGAACTGATTCCCCAGTTTATGAACAAGCAAGATCAACTAATACAGGGAATTTTTACTACTTTAAAAAATGAGTCAGATCGAAATTAAAACTACCCATGTCCGCGTACCAAACCAAGATTTACAAATTGATGCTTATCTAGCACAACCAGCCAGAGAAGGTAAATTTGCTGCGGTGATCGTATTTCAGGAAATTTTTGGCGTAAATAGCAATATCAGAGAGATTACTGAGTTAATTGCTCAACAGGGTTATATAGCGATCGCACCAGCGATGTATCAACGGATTGCTCCTGGTTTTACCCGTGATTTTAGTCCAGAGCATCTTGCTTTTAGTCCCGAAGCCTACGAAGTTGGTTTACGATATTATCAACAAGTTAAGTATCAAGAAATACTCAGCGATATTCAAGCTGCGATCGCCTATCTTAAAACCTTACCCAATGTCAAAGCAGATGCGATCGGCTGCATTGGCTTCTGTTTCGGTGGTCATATTGCTTATATGGCTGCTACCCTACCCGATATTAAAGCTACGGCTTCATTTTACGGTGGCGGCATTACCACCTCTAGCTATGGTGAAGCTGTTCCCACGATCAAGCGCACTGACCAAATTCAAGGTACTATTTATCTGTTTTTCGGTACAAGAGATCATTTAGTGTCTCAAGAGGAAACCCAGCAGATTGAGGCAGAATTACAAAAACAACAGATCGAGCATCGTATATTTCGCTACGATGCAGGACACGGATTTTTTGGAGGATTCTTTGAAGACAAGTATCCTTTTTTAAAACAACATCCCAGTTACAATCCTGAAGCTGCACCTCATGCTTGGCGACAGGTATTAGAGCTTTTTCAGAACAATTTATAACTTTATAACTTTATAACTTTATAACTGAAGTATAAAATATTAGTAGAGCAACAGTCGCTCCAAATTAATCTCAAGATCGGGAAAGGCTTGGGATGTAATTATTCCCGATCGACATTCAATAGTTTGTGAGTAGCTATTGTTTTGTAATTGAGCATGAATAATCAGCTTTTTGTTTTTCAAATCAATTACCCAATATTCTGGTATACCATTGCGGGCATAGGTAATAATTTTCTGCCCCAAATCTTTTTTGAGAGTTTTGCTAGATACCTCAATCAGCCAATAGATATCTTGAGGATAAGGGTGATGACTGCGATAGAGAGTTGCTGGTAGTTTAACTATGGCTATGTCTGGCTCTGGTTCACTGTTGTCTAAAGTGATTGGATGAGCATCTCTTACGTGAGCTTTTCCTTGGAGTAAATCTCTTAGGTAATCGCTAACAGATTGATTGGTATAGCTATGTTCAATCCCTTCTGGACTCATCTCAACGATATTTCCTTCCAAAAGTTCAACTGGTTTTCCCTCCAATACTCCAGAGTCCACTAGTTTATGCCATTCATCTATCGACCATTTGTAAATAATTGAAGCCATATCTACATTATTTCTTGCTGTTACCTAATTTTAAGTGAACCACCAGAAACCGATCAAGCGGGGATTCGGTATTTATAGCCGTACAAAGTTAAATTAGGACAAGTCTAGTTAACTGTTCGTAGGTAGTAGGTAGTAGATAGTAGGTAATAAGTGTCCTAACTGAAATACGTATTGCTATATCTGTTGAAGTTCGCGGACATATTTGTCTCATTACTTATCTAGTTCAATTTGAAATATAAAATATAAATGTTTTTGAGGTTTTGTGCAGAATCCTCACAGATTCTTCAGATTTAAAAACTATTATTTAAATCAAATTGAAGCAAGGAAAAATTATGCAACCAGTTACCAACTCAAAATTATTCCCACAAACTTCAACAATCCTCTGTTATTACTTTAATTCTAGTAATACGATACAGCATATCCGAGTTGGGAATGGCAACAGCTACAGTTTAGAAAAAATTATCTTTCCTCAGCAAAGAATTTTGTTTGAAGCAATCCCTGAAGGAATGTTGGAAGTTCACACTAAACAACAAGATCAACAATTATTAGAAGAAGTCTTCTCTTGTCTGAATCTTAAAGCCAATCAGTCTCAACCTCAACTAGCTACGATCTAGCACTCGACTAATTTAAGATCAAACACGTTTAATATCTCGATTAAAACTTGGTTTAAATTTAGTTTAAATAATTATGAGTATTCCAAATGTCTGTCCATGTTGTTCTAATCCTCTGTTACGTCACTTTGGCGATCGCCGAGAATACTGGTTTTGCCGTCATTGTTGGTCAGAGATGCCCAATCTAGAAACTGCTGAACAATCAAAACATAAACAGTTGCCAGACATAATCAACTTGTCAACTAATCTTACTAAATTAGAGAGATTAGCCTTGACAAGTTAGTATATATCCTAATCTTCAACATTATATTTTTTATTCAGATCAGCTTTAGTTTTGCTCGAATTTTTTCCACATGCTGGGAGGAGGAGAGAGGAATTCATACAAACCAGGATCTCCATTCTCCGCCGAGGTGATCACAATATCAAAAGACAAAGAGATTCTCGTCTCTCCAGTTTGATTAGCTTCTACACCATGTCGTTGTTTTGAGGGAAAAATCAACAATCTCCCTTCTGTGGGAGCATAGTATCCTTCTTCATAGTTAAAAGGATTTTTCCTGTTGATGGCATTAGTATGCTCATCGCCAAGACCCGCAATAATTTCATTCATGCCTGCATCGTTGTAAATCGTAAAAGCACCAGATTTAAGCGTGCCACTCTCTGGCACAGATATATAGTAAACAGCGCTAACATGAGCAGTATGGTGGCTGTGAGGAGGAATTGCTTGATCTGCGCGGGAAACAACTGGCCAAGCTCTTTGAATGTATAAATCTATTTTGCTAATATCTATTCCCAATTCTTCAAGGAAACGGAGAGTATGAGTTTCTAGTTGTTTAACAATCCAAGCAAAGTTCGGGTCTTGATGAATATGTCCCGCTCCATGAAAATCGCCAGTCCAGGCAATGTCGGAGTCAATCCGTTTTTTGTAACTTTCTTTTTCTAGCTTAAGAACGTTAGATACTAAAGAATCTTTTTGCTCTGCTGCATTTTCTAGATCTGCATAATAGATTGCAAGGGGAAACCAAGGTTCAATAGGCATATGTAGAATGAGAGAATAATTTAATAATTTTTTAGAGAATGTAAACTTCAATCTAGGTCTAGTCAATTTCGGCTTGATAGCTGTTGCTAGAATCAGGATTAAGATAGAGATGTTCGATATCTACCCCCGCTAAAGATAAATAATTCAAAACATCAGCTAATTTGTTTCCTGTCGGACTTTTTTGTTGCCATCTGTCGACTATAGCTGTGGCGATAATGCCACAATAATGCTGACCGATATTTTCTTGTTCAAATTTTGGCGATCGCGGTTTTTCGGCTAGTCCCCAACCTGGAGACAAAGGTAGACAAAAGAAAGGTATCTTTGGGCGAAAATAATGCTGATTTTTTTGCTCAATAGTTTTGACAATTGGATACACTAGCTCAAAGTCACTACTCTTGATATCTAAAACTACGGCATCGAGGTGATCGAACTGTGTTTCATCATAGGCAACTCGAAAATTAAAAGGAATTGCGATCGCATTAAGTTCCCGAGTTAGATGATCCAGCAACTGGACTGCTCCTTTAGAACTCACATTAAAATACATTTGGGTAATGATATCGTCTGAACATTTTTCAACATCGAGCGAACCTGAGTTTCCTACCGCAATATAAAATCCGCGATCTACCAAATTGGATGGCATTTTAATCACTACTAATTGTCCTAGCTGCAACTGTCTTGATTCGACTAGATGCTTTTCTGGCTCAATATGCAAAGTTAAATCGTTTTTAGTAACGTGCCAATAGTCAGCTTCTTGTTTGACGACCAGCCAGTTAGGGTCGCTATAACCTTCCCCGTGATTATTTTGCACGAGCTGTTGATAGAATTTGGTTCGAGACCATTTATTGACATAATTTGCCACCTCTTGGCGATCTCCAAGATCTTTGGCTGCGGTACCATTGCTAATTTCTGAGCCAAAACTTTCATCTAGTTGAAGGTCACGACTGAAAATATCGTAAAGATAATTTTGTAATTTGGCTGCTAGGTATTGATTGCGGTCTACAGGAGAGATTTGTTTTAAATATTCTTGAAGACGATCTGCAATGATTACAGGTTCGCGATCGCGATAATTGATCGTTAGATCTGCTGTAATTTGCAGATTTTCGACGATATCTTCAAACTTTTGACGACAATCGTCCTTATAAATTACCAAATCGTCGGCTTTGGTAGCTTTGCTCATTGAAATTGCCATTTTAAAACTAACACTGTTTGATATTTAAAATTGTTTAATTATTTAATTTAAATTCATTCGGCTACTAAACCATAGTCTGCAAATTATGGTCAGCTTTGGCAGTACTACCATCAATCAACTCAGCCTCGGTAGTGCCAAAAATAGTGTTAATCGCTTCTTTTGGGGAACAAAGCAAATTCTTGGCCACTTGTAGTTTACAAAGTGCTTCGTTATCGAAAGGATGATGATACTCAACGTAGTAGCTCAAGCGATTAATCAGACCAATTCCCGCAAATTGAACGATTCTTCTGAGGTAATCGGGGCGATACTCGATAATTTCAGGAAAAGTAGCCAGGTATCCTTGCAGTAACGCTCTCAGACTCGGAACGATCTTTTCTAAGGGACAGGTAGCTAAACTAAGAGTAGTATGAAGATCGAGGTTAGGATCGGCAACTAAAGTGTTGAGCCACTCTCCTAAATATTGAGATATTAGCATTCCTAAATCCACAGCAGGATCTGCCCAGTAGATAAGTTCCCAATCGATTATTTTTACCTGTTCTGGTTTGATTTGAACAGATTCATCACTAAGATCGAGATTAAGATTGGTGTCAATAATAAAGTTATCTAAAGTTAGGTCATTATGAGTTACACAAGTTGATTGTATATTGTCATATAGTTCAACGATCGCTTGCTGAAGACTGGGAAAACGTTGATATAACTTATAAAAATCAAGTCCGTCAGGACAAACTTTGCCGAAAATATCAGGAGTGACAGTATTTAATTCACGAATAAAGCCAGGTGGTCTAATTGGTCGATCCAATTTGAAGTATTGGCTTAAGAATTCTCGTATCTGTTGATGCTGATAGGTAGCGCAATGAACTTGAGCTAAGTTCATACCTATAGTTCGGGCAATTTGGGGGTGATAGCTCTGACAAGTTCGGTAATAACTATCAAGGGCAATATAGTCATCGTAAAAAACTGACACCAGAATCGAGTTATCTCGGTCAAACAAGACAACTTCAGAAATTAATGGTTGAATGGTCGCCAAATTACTAAATTTATTGATTAGTTCTTGAACTAACCATTCGGTAATTAAGTGTCCAGATGTTTTCCCTTCTCGGTCAACCCGATTTTGTTTAACTAAAAAGCTGGTGCGATCGCTTGAGGTGTGGTTAAAGGAATTAGGAGAATCATCCTGTGAAGTTCTGACAACTAGATTGAAGTTTTTACTTTCTTTACAAATTATCGGCACAAGAGGATAGAAATTTGGAGGACAAATATTTTTGTGCTTTAGGAAATCCACCACATTATTCTCACTTAAAATTAATCCCATATGATAGATTTCTTTTAATTAAGTAAGGTAGCTAGGATACCCCATCAATAACTTAAAGGTTAAGTCAGTTGACGAGGTATTGTTCAAGCTACAAAATTCAAGCTCTAGGTAGCAAAGTCTTAAATATATCCCAACGTTTGGGACAGAGTTATCGATAAATCGTAACTCGCTCTAGATTAATGGTGGTATCTGCTGCCACATCCACATCCATATCCACCTTTACCTTTACCTTTACCTTTACCTTTACCTTTGCCTTTACCTTTGCCTTTACCGCCTTTACCACCGCCGCCAGAAAGGCTTAATTCTTCTTCAGAAAGAACTCGCAGGTTACCCATCACGCTCTCAGAACCAGATAGTAAATCAGCGCCGAGAGGTTGTAAATTGTCAATGTTGATTCCCATTTTGTTTACCTTTGATAATTTTGATAATTTTGCCGTGATGCTAATACCCAAAGAGCATATACTACGCACATCTCTTTAGATATCGAATTAAGGAGAAATAAATCCTTCTGTATGTTTATAGCGCAAAATTTCCGCCAAAATTCATCTAAATGGCAGAAAAAAAGACATAAGCTACAGTAGCTTAAAAAATATGTCTTAACTGATTATTTTGACTAGGTTAATTAGAATGTATTAAGTTTAACTACAGCTTAACCATTCTTTAATAACCACAGTTGAGCAATTTCAGGTATGATTCATTCAAGTAGAAATACCTAAAAAAACACTTTATTTGCTCAAGCTTAATTGAGTTAATCATGTAAATAAACTATTTAAATTAGTATATAACACCTGTCTTTTTGACTTAATTGTCGTCTTTTTGTCTTTTTACTAATTAATAAAACTTAGTATTAGTGTTAATCGAATGCTATAAGTAAAACCAAGAATATGAATGATTTTTAATGGAGAATAATGACTGTTAACTATCAAGCTCAAGACTTAACCAGTATCTTGGCTGAGATACTGTCTGAAAAGTCGGTCAAAAACTTAGACCACCGACATCGTCGTCGCTTAGAGATAATTCTGCGGAGTCACTTAGGTCAATCCCAGGTGGAGATTTGTTCTGCTTTAGGCTGTTCTAAAGATATGGCTCGTTATTGGATGGCGATCGCCAAAAAACCGTCAAGTGATTCTTGGCAGGATAATTGTGTCGGAAGACCAAAAAGGGTTAGCGATGAATATCTTCAGCGCCTGCAAGAATTAGTTACCAGTAGTCCTAAAGACCACGGGTATGCGTTTAAACGTTGGACAGCCAGATGTCTGAGCCAGCATTTAAGCACCGAACTAGGTATAGAAATTAGCGATCGCCATGTGAATCGTTTGCTCAAGCAAATGGGTCTATCGACCAAGAATTCCCAGCATTCTGCCAACGCCAATCAAGCTTCTAGCAACTCAAAATCAGGCAGAATTACCATTCAAGACCTCAACCCATCTGCTTCTTCTCAATTAAACGATTCACTATGGTGGTTTCAAAACCAGATTTAAACCCACAATTTATTCATCAGTCTTTAATCATCTTTTATCAGAATCTCAACTTCAGCAGTTTTTATCCCAACTACAAATTATTGACCCCAATCCAGGAGAACTTTTTCGGCGTTTTGATCAAACAGAAGGCGGAATTTACCTCATCTTGGCGGGGAAAGTAAGATTAATCGATCAAGAAGATAATTTGATTGCTTCTGTGGCTCAAGGTTGGCTGGGGCAAATCGGTCTGTTTGCCGATCCTGGCTGGCAGCCGTACAGTCTTCGGGCTTCTTTGGGCTTAAAGCTGGCTTATTTGGATGGCAAATCAGCACGATTTTGGTTTGAGACTCATCCCCAGCTTCAGGAATATATTTATCGTCAGGGAGAAAAGTTAGATTTACTGATGTTGTGTCAACAAGCCAGTGGTTTAAACTCGGTAGAAGAACTACTGCCCATTTTGCCTTTATTAACAATAGAGCAATTAGAGCCAGGAATATTACCTCATCAATTGACCCAAAACAGACAACTGTGGCTATTACGTCAAGGAGAAATGGTTCACGGTTCGGGTCTAAAATTAACTCCAGGTCATTTGTACTCCCAAGAAATTTTGCCTTTAGAAGGTGAATGGTTAATCACCAAAGCCACTCAACTATATATTTTGGCAGATAGTCCTGAAGCAAAAGTAAATGTCAAACCTTCAAGCAAAACCAACAACAAAAATTCTGTCCTTAAAATTGCTCCTTTAAAAACAGTAATTCCTCAAGCAAAAATTGCCCCAGCCACCACACCTCTAACCTATTTCCCCAGTCCCCAAATAAAAATTGCTCATTGGTGGCAACAATCTTCAAAACGTTATCCTTTTCTCAAACAACACAGTGATTCCGACTGCGGGGTAGCTTGTTTGGTCATGGTTAGCAAATATTGGGGTAAAAACTTTAGTATCAACCAATTAAGGGCAGTAGCTAATGTAGATCGTTCAGGAGCATCAATTAAAGGCTTAATTACTGCTGCGGAATCCGTAGGCTTTATGGTCAGACCGCGCAAAGCAGATTTATTAGCACTCCAAAGTCAAGAATTACCGGCGATCGCCCATTGGGAAGGAAACCATTATGTGGTGGTTTACCAAGTTACCAAACGACAAGTTATTATTTGCGATCCAGCGATCGGCAGACGTGTTCTCAGTCGCCAGGAGTTCGTTGCTGGTTGGACTGGCTATACATTACTGCTAACACCAACAGCCAAGTTTGAACAAGCGCCAGAAACAGAGGCAAACCTGTGGAAGTATGGAAAAGTACTTGAGCCATACAAAATAGTTTTACTGGAAATTTTTGCTGCCTCGCTAATCATTCAACTTGTTGGGTTATTTTCACCTATATTCACCCAAATTTTATTAGATCGGGTAGTGGTGCAACGTAGTGTTCCCACTTTAATTGCCGTAGGAACAGGGTTGCTTATTTTCCGAATTTTTCAGGTAGTAATTTCGACGCTACGGCGTTATTTGCTCTATCATACGGCTAACAGATTAGATTTATCCTTAATTGTGGGATTTATCAGCCATACCTTTAATCTGCCTCTGAACTATTTTGAAACTCGTTATGTCGGCGACATTACCTCAAGAATTAACGAAAATCGCAAAATCCGCAGTTTTCTCACGGGAGATGCTATCACTACAGTCTTAGATGTTCTCAGTTTGTTTGTCTATGTCGCTTTAATGGTTTGGTATAGCTGGAAATTATCGCTGCTGGCTTTAGTCGTCGTGCCTGTATTTGCGATCGTGACGGTGTTTGCTACGCCGTTTTTAGTGAGGGTATCCCGCGAAAGTTTTAATGCCAGCACTAAAGAAAAAAGTTATCTCATTGAAGGTTTGACGGGGATTAGCACCATCAAGTCGATGGGAGTAGAACAAACAGTGAGGTGGCGTTGGGAAGATTTGATCAGTGAATCAATTCGGATTATTTTTTCAGGACAGATGATCCAAGAACGAGTGGAATTATGTACTTCTCTCATTGATGCCACTGTTTCTAGTTTGTTATTAATTTTTGGAGTCTGGCAAGTAATTCAAAATGAACTGACGATTGGACAATTAATTGCTTTTAATATGCTGGTGGCTAACGTAATTAGTCCGATCAAAAGAATGATTACCCTCTGGAATAATTTTCAAGAAATTAGAATTGCGATTGAACGCACAGATGATGTCATCAACACTCCAGCCGAAGCAGGATTAGCAGGAGAAAATTTAGTTCCTATCCCACCGATCAAGGGAAAGATTCGGTTTGAAAATGTTACTTTTCGCTACGACTTGGAAAGCGAAACTAATACGATTGAAAATCTTAGCTTTGAGATTCAACCAGGACAGACAATTGCCTTGGTGGGGCGCAGTGGTTCGGGCAAAACCACTATTTCCAAACTGTTGCTGGGACTTTATCCCCCTGTTCAGGGCAAAATTACCATTGATGGCTACGACATTAATAAAATCTCCCTTAAATCCCTCAGACAACAGACAGGAGTGGTCAATCAGGATACTTTCCTGTTCGGGGGGACGATTTTAGAAAATCTGACCATTGGTCATCCTTATGCCAGTCAAGGGGCAATTGAAGAAGCTGCGCGCCTGGCGGGGGCGGCCGACTTTATTGAAGAGTTACCTCTTAAATATGGTTCTCAAGTGGGAGAAGGAGGCGGGCTGCTTTCGGGGGGACAAAGACAGCGTTTGGCGATCGCCCGTGCTTTATTAGGAAAACCTCGTTTGCTAGTTCTTGACGAGGCTACCAGCAATTTAGATGCAGAATCAGAACGAATTATTCAAAATAATTTAAATACTATTTTAAAAAATCAAACCACTTTAGTGATTGCTCATCGTCTTTCGACCGTGCGTAAGGCAGATTTAATTTTGGTGATGGATCGCGGACTTTTAGTCGAAAGCGGTACTCATCAAGAATTAATGGCTCAACAGGGTCAATATTTCCATCTCAATCAACAACAGCTAGCGATCGCTAATTAAAATTTACTAGTTAATAAAAGTTTATTTAAATTTTAGATTCTCAAAACCCACAATGAAAAAAATTGAAAACTACACTGTCGTTCCTGAATCTAATCAGCATCAAGAAATAAAGATTTTGCTGGTAGACGATCAGAGTTTTGCCCGACGTTTTATTAGTAAACAAATCGAAACTGTTAATCATCTCAGAATTATCGGCATGGCGGGGAATGGACAAGAAGCGATCGCGATGGTCGAATCCCTACAACCAGATGTGGTACTAATCGATTTAGAAATGCCCGAAATGGATGGAGTGACAGCCATCGAAATTATTGTCGAGCGATTCCCTGGTTGTAAGGTTTTGGTGCTAAGTTCTCACGAAGATGAACAATATGTGCAAATGCCTTATTTGCTGGGGCGACAGGCTATTTACTCAAAGGAAGTTCAGCACAAGAGTTAACTAACGCTATTACCTCAATTCGCCAAGGTTACACTCAATTAAGTCCAGGGCTGTTGTCAAAAGTTCTCACCCCCAAAATCGAGATCCTGGACAATGAAACACAATTGCCCCCAGTAGCAACCGCCGATGGTAACTGGTCAGAATCTACTAGAGAAGGAGTCGAAAACTTACCCAGAGTTTCTTTGCGAGCCTTACTATATGTATTGATTGGCTTAATAATGGTGATGATTCCCTGGATCACCTTTAGCAAAGTGGATGAAATTGGTGCAGCTAAAGGTAAATTAGAGCCTCAAGGCAAAGTCGTTAGGCTCGATTCCCCCGTCAGCGGGGCTGTAATGTCGATTGATGTTCGAGAAGGAGACAAAGTTACCCCAGGACAAAAACTGGTGGAATTAGACACGGAACTTGTCAACGCAGAGCTTAATCAGCAACTACAAAAATTACAAGGGCAGCAAAATCAACTAAACCAATTACAATTACTCAAAAATCAACAGTCAATCTCGCTGCAAACTCAAAAACAGCAAAATCAAGCACAGCAGTTTGAAAAAGAAGCTTTAATCGCCCAGGCAAAAGAAAATCTGTTTTCTCTCAAAGCCAACTATGAAAATCAACTAGCCGAAAAACAAGCCCAAATCCAACAGGCTGAAGGTGCAATCAAAGCCAGTCAGTCTGCCCATAAAATGGCACAAATTAAATGGCACAAAGCGATCGAAAAAGTACCCCGTTATCAATATGCTTTTAAAGAGGGTGGCATATCTCAAGATAGGTTGGCAGAAGCCGAACAAACCGCTCAAGAAAGTAAGGAAAGTATTAATCAAACTCAAGCTGAAATTGCTCAGTCTCAATCCCGCTATCAAGAGCAGAATCAGGGCTTTGACAAGTTACGTCAGCAAACAGCAGGGGAAATCGAACAAGCTGCTTTACGTTATCAAGAACAGCAACGAGGGCTTAAATCTTTAGTGGAGGCAAATAATTTAGCGAGTCTGAAAATTGAAGAAGAATTAAAAAATACTGGGTCGCAAGTTGTCAACCTCAAAGGAGAAATCGCGCAAACAGAAACTTTAATTAAAGGTTTAAATTATCAATTACAGCAACGAAAGATTTATGCTCCTGTCAGGGGAACAATCTTTGAATTACCGATCGCCAAACCAGGGGCAGTGGTGCAGCCAGGACAAACGATCGCCCAAATTGCCCCCGAAAATGTGCCTTTAATTTTACGCGCCAGAATGAGCAGTAATCAAAGTGGCTTTCTGGAAGTGGGTTTACCTGTCAAACTCAAGTTTGATGCCTATCCATTTCAAGACTATGGTATTGTGCCTGGTCGTTTAAGCTGGATTTCTCCTGATTCGCGGGTTAGACCTAGTTCATCAAGTTCATCAAGTTCATCATCATCATCGGCAAATGAGTCCCCTGAATCAAATCTGCCAGCAGAATTCTATGAGGTTGAAGTTGAACTAGCACAAAACTATATTAAAGATGGCGATCGCCGAGTTATGTTGACCCCAGGACAAACTGCTACTGCGGAAATTGTCATTCGTCAGCGTCGTTTAGCCGATATTTTTCTCGCTCCATTTAAAAGTTTAAAAAACGGTGGTATTCAGCTTTAATAGACCAAGAGTCTTTAATTGAACTGAGAATGCCAGAACAGATCCCTATTAGTCCAGAAGAAATTATTCAACAAATAAAATTTTCTCGTCTAATGCCTGAAATTACCAAAGAAATTGCTAGTCGTAAGATTATTAGCGACACTGCCACAGCCGAAAATGTTGTCCTCAGCGAATTAGAAATACAGCAAGCAGCAGATAGTTTTCGCTTGCAAAATGATCTTTCTAGTTCTCAGGCAACTTTAAATTGGCTAGAAAAATATAGTTTATCCATTGAGGAGTTTGAACAACTAATCTATTACAATTCCCTCTCTTTAAAATTAGCTCAACATTTATATAGCGATCGCGTTGAAGCATATTTTTACGAACATCAGCTTGATTATACTGAAGCCGTAATTCACGAGATAGTTTTGGCAGATTTTGATTTGGGAATGGAACTGTTTTATGGGATTCAAGAACAAGAATTTAGCTTCTGGGATGTTGCCCATCAATATATTCAAGAACCAGAATTACGTTACAATGGCGGCTATCGAGGCTGCTTAAAGCGGAATCAACTTAAGCCAGAAATTTCTATGGCGGTATTCGCGGCTAATCCCCCACAAGTCCTTAAGCCTATTGTTGTAAACAAGCAAACATACTTGATCTTTGTTTCGCAAATTACTCAGCCAAAGTTAGATAGTAAAATGCGCTATCTCATTGCTAGCGATCTGTTTAACCAATGGCTACAAGAACAAGTTAAACAACTAGTATAAGCTGAGTTCGGGTTAAGGATCTAATCATGTTTAATTTCTTCGTAAAAATTTGGCGATGAAATCAGAATACAGAATACTCATTACTCAATTTTTCAGGTAACTTACATCAAACAAATTTAGGATTATCTTGTGAACCGTTCACTAGGTAAGTAGTTCTAGATACAATTAAAATTATTTTTTAAGCTTGATATCTTGTTTGTTATCGTCAAATTATGTCGACCGCCAAAACTACTCAAATCTATTCCCTGAATGGTTTTGGGGCTACACCATTGCTCTTTGCTTTGTACTTTGTTTCTGGTTTTAATGCCTTATTGTATCAGGTGACTTGGCAGAGAATGCTAGGTTTGTTTTCTGGTTCTGATGTGCGTTCGGTGACGATTATTGTCGCTTCATATCTATTAGGTTTGGGCTTAGGAAATTTACTTGGGGGTTCACTTAGCGATCGCCTGACTAATCAAAAATGCGTCATGATATACGGCTTTTGCAATCTAGGTATTGCTGCTTTTGCCTTGGGTAGCCGTTTTATTTTTTATGATTTGCTCTTTCTGCGTCTGCAATATCTAGCTCAATCTTTACTAGTAACTTTGGGTGTTGTATTTCTCAGTCTATTAGTTCCCACTGTTTTAATGGGGATTTCTTTGCCCATGCTTTCTAAGGCAGTTAATCGTAGTGCTGAGGGAGCTGCGTCTTTAATTGGCTGGCTCTATGGCTTTAATACTCTTGGTTCTGGTTTAGGAACGTTAATTTCAGGCTGGTATATTGTCGGGACTTTGGGCTATGACAAGACGGTATACTTAGGCGCGGGTTTTAGCTTTTTTGTTGGAGTGTCGGCGCTAATGCTGGCTGCTTGGTTTCCTCGCCGTAATTTTCTAGATTCTAAGTTGCAGGTTGCCACCGCACCGTTAGCCAATCATACTAAATCTGCATCTCTACAATCTTGGTATTTATTAGTATTTATCTCGGGTTTTACGGCAATTTCTTGGGAAATTCTCTGGTTTAGGGTCTTAGATATCGCCCTTCAGTCTAATGCTTATACCTACGGTCATTTATTGGCTTTTGTGTTAATTAGTAGTGCGATCGGCAGTATGATTGGGGCTAAAGCTGTTGCTTATATCCGTCATCCCCGAAAAGTATTTTTAATTATTCAAGGGATTATCTCTCTTTATTCAGCGATCGCCATCTGGGGAATCGGGCTTTATTGGCAAACTCATCCTGATTTGCGATCGGATGCAGGATTTATTAGGTTAGACCACTTAGATCCAGAAATATTGTTTAAGTATTTAATTGTCCCTGGAGTAATTACCATTGTCCCCAGCCTATTAATGGGATTTTATTTCCCTTTAGTACAGCAAGCAGTTCAGCAAAATTATCGTGAAATTGGTAAGCGAGTAGGCTTTATCTATCTTGCCAGCATTTTGGGCAATACTTTAGGTAGCTTATTGACAGGTTTAGTCTTAATCGATTTATTAGGTACGGCAGGTTCAATTCGGCTGTTGGTAATTATTGGCGCTTGTTTCTTACTTTTAATTCGCCCTAACTTAAGCAAAAATCTGTTAATTACCGCTTTAATTATTCTTGCCCTCGTAACAACAGTAATTTTCCCCAATAATAAACGTTTTTGGGCTGCTCTGCATGGGGTCGATCCTCAAGCCTATTTCCAAGTAGTCGAAGATTCTACCAGCGTAGCGGCGATCGCGGAGCGTTCCCAGAGGGAAATCGCCGAAACCAATGGTACAGGCAAACTACTTGCTAGTGGTCAGGTACAGGCTAATTTTCCCTATCTACACATCCATGGATTATTAGGCAGCACTCCTGCGCTTTTACATCCCAACCCTCAAAAGATCATGATTATCGGGCTTGGATCGGGGGGAACTCCCCACACCGTTGGCATTAATCCCCTGACTAAGAAAATTAAAATTATCGAGCTATTAGGGGCAGAATTACCCGTGTTAAAGCAATACGCTCAAAGACCAGCAGGTAAAGCTTTAAACTACTTATTTCAAGACCCTAGATACGAAATCATTGTGGGCGATGGACGCAGGGAATTAACTATTAGTAAGGAAAAATTCGATATTATTGAGGCGGATGCAATTCAGCCTTGGCGATCGCGCGCAGGAATGCTTTATTCTCAAGAATTTTTCCAACAAGTACAAGCTCATCTTCAACCTGGAGGCTTTTTTGTCCAGTGGGATGTGGGTGCAGGGGCGAAGCAAACTATGCAAAGTGTCTTTCCTTATGTTGTCAAAGTTGGGATGGCAAAAAATCTTTGGATTTTAATCGGCAGTAACGATCCCATTTCCTTTGATAAAAAGCTGTTGTTACAAAGATTAGAGCAACCTCAAGTGGTCAACTTCTTAAAACAGGCACAAATCAATCCAATTAAAGTTAGGCGGGATGTTCGTCAAGCTTATGTGCGTCAGTTTGCACCCCAAGCCGAGAAACCCCAGCCTTATAATACTGACTTGTTTCCCCGTGGAGAATATTATCTCAATCGATAGAAGATTAAGGGATTGGGGATTTGGGGACTTGGGGACTTGGGGAATCACTAATAAAATAACTTTATACACCCTACTTCCCTATTTCCCTACTTCCCTACACCCTACTAACTAACTAGTTCAGGAGGATTAGTCGCAGAAGGACGGCGAGCAATTACCTGATCGATCAGACCATATTCTTTGCATTCTTCAGCAGACATAAAGAAATCTCGCTCAGTATCTTCTTCAATTTTAGATAAAGGCTGTCCCGTGTGGTCTGCTAGATGTCCATTGAGTTTCTGCTTGAGATATAAAATTTCTTTGGCTTGAATCTCAATATCTGTTGCCTGTCCCTGTGCGCCACCTAAAGGTTGGTGAATCATAATTCGCGAATTAGGTAAACTCATGCGCTTGCCTTTTTCTCCCGCGCTCAACAAAAAAGCACCCATGCTGGCAGCCAAACCAATACAGATCGTACAGACATCAGGACGAATCTGATTCATGGTGTCGAACATTCCCATCCCCGCAGACACCGAACCACCAGGGGAGTTGATGTAGAGATAAATATCTTTATCGGGGTCTTCTGCTTCCAAAAACAGCAGTTGAGCTACCACTAGGTTGGCAATTTCATCGGTAACTTGTTGTCCCAAAAAGACAATTCTTTCTCGTAGCAGACGAGAATAAATATCAAAGGCGCGATCGCCGCGACCCGAACTTTCAATTACGGTAGGTATCATGCAGCTATGCTCTGTAAATGTTTTTAAGTTCTCTAATTGTAGCTATTTTAGGGTGATGGATACTTTGACATAATTAAATCTGCACTTTTTGTTCAATAAATTTGCTGGCACAGGTAGGGTAATCCGCATAGTTGCAGGTGAGGTATCCTAGAACATTTTCTTGAGAGCGATCGGACAATATTGATGTTAAGAGTAGTTTACGTTTGATACTGTAATTATAAATATGGCTGTACTTGAAAAAGGCAACATTTCGATTCATACCGAGAATATCTTTCCCATCATCAAGAAATCTCTCTATACAGATCACGAAATATTCTTACGGGAATTAATTTCCAACTCTGTTGATGCTATCTCAAAACTAAAAATGGCATCTCTAGCAGGGGAGATGCAGGGAGAAGTTGCTGAACCCAAAATTAAACTTACTGTAGATAAAAGCAAAAAAACTCTCTCCGTCTCTGATAATGGTATCGGCATGACGGTTGAGGAGATCAAAAAATATATCAATCAGGTCGCCTTCTCTAGTGCAGAAGACTTTATTAAAAAGTATGAAAAAGATGCTAATGATTTGATCGGTCATTTTGGCTTAGGTTTTTATTCTGCCTTTATGGTGGCAGAGAAAGTAGAAATCGATACTCTTTCTTATCAAGAAGGAGCAACTGCGGTACATTGGTCTTGTGATGGTTCACCAGAGTTTGAATTGACCGAAAGCGATCGCACTACCGTCGGTACAACTATTACTCTGACCCTACTTGATGATGAAGTAGAATACGCCGAACCCCAACGAGTTAGACAGTTGGTGAAAACTTACTGTGACTTTATTCCTGTCAAAATTGTTCTCGATAATGAGCAGATCAATAAACAGGACGCACTCTGGAAAAAATCTCCTCGCGATTTAACCGATGAGGATTATCTAGAATTTTATCGTTATCTCTATCCTTTCCAAGAAGACCCATTATTATGGGTGCATCTTAATACTGATTATCCTTTCTTACTTAACGGTATTCTCTATTTTCCTAAACTCAAGCCAGATGTAGATTTTTCTAAGGGGCAAATTCAGCTTTACTGCAACCAGGTATTTGTTAGTAAACACTGCGATGCAATTATTCCCGAATTTTTGATGCCATTGCAGGGAGTAATTGACAGTCCTGATATTCCTCTCAACGTTTCTCGTAGTGCCTTAACTAATGATCGCACTGTCCGTCGTATTGCCGATTTTATCACCAAAAAGATTGGTAGTCGTCTCAAGTCTCTTTATGAGGAAGATCGCAGTAAATATATTAGCTCTTGGTCTGATGTAGGAACTTTTGTTAAATATGGAGTAATCAGAGATGAGAAGTTTAAAAAGCAAGTAGAAGATCTGATTATCTATCGCACTACCTATCAACCTGATACAGCGCCAGTAGCCGAAGCACCCAAGGTAGAAGTACAGACTGGGGAAGATGATGCTTGGTCTAGCGTCGATGACAAGCAAAATAACGCATCCACCGAACCTTATACTACCCTGCAAGAGTACCTGGAACGAAACAAAGATAAACGCGAAAATCAAGTTTACTACTGTAGCGATCCTAGTACTCAAAATACTTTTGTTGAACTGTATAAAAATCAGGGACTAGAAGTTTTATTCCTCGACTCTTTTATCGATGCAAATTACTTTATTCCTTTCTTGGAAAGAGAATATTCCGAAGTTAAATTTGCGCGAGTTGATTCTGAACTAGATGATACTTTAGTCGAAGACGATAAAGCACAAGAGATTGTCGACCCCACGACTAATAAAACCCGCAGTGAAATACTCAAAGAGCTATTTGAAAAAGCCCTCAATAAACCCAGAGTTAATATTAAAACTCAGGCAATTAAATCCGACAATCCTCAAGATACACCTCCCGCGATGGTATTGCTCCCCGAAGCAATGAGAAGAATGCAGGAAATGGCTGCCTTGATGCAGGAGAAAGCGATGGCATTCCCTGAAGATCATATTTTGATGATTAATACGGCCCATCCCTTGATTCAAAACCTGCTGGATTTAAACAAAACTACTATTATCCAGGGTGGGGATAATTCTAACTCGATGGTTAATCTAATGTGCAATCATATCTATGATTTGGCGCTAATGTCACAAAAAGCTTTTGATGCTGAAGGAATGAAAGCCTTCGTCGAACGTTCTAATCAGGTATTGACTAACCTCACTAATAAGTAAGCTGCTAAAAATCACTCAGCCACACAGCAATTAATCATTAATTACGATGAGAGCGGGAATTAAAACCCCGTTCTTTTTTGTAATTTATTTATAATCTAACAGTATTGTTTCCAGCTTGCGATAGTTAAAACAATTATAATACCATAGTAATCAAACAATCAAATTTAAGATAATCGGTATTTAGTTAAAGCTAACTGTGCATAAGATTCGAGAGAATTATGTAGCTAATGTATCCTTTAAAACAACTATAAATAATCAATAACAGCCTCTTTAATAGCAAGCAGGTTTGCTAATTAGTTAACTTTAAGTGACTTGATTACCATATAATAATTACGATTAGCATACTTAGATAATGAATATGCTGATCCTAGGTAAGCAAATATTGTTGTGGTTGATATGGATATTCACCAACTTATCGATACAGTAGCTCAATTAAATACTAAATTGAGCGATTTAAACAAAATAGAAATAGCAAAAAAACAAGTGATTGAAGATGTTAATCGAGACATAGTAAAATCGCGTCAATTACTGGAGGATAAAGCTAAAGGACTAGAAAAAAACATAGAAAATAAATTAAATGGATTAAAGAAACTGGATGATGAGTTATTAAAAAGCCGAGCTTTATTAGCCAAGCTCAATAAAAGTCAAAATCTTAATTCTTCTGGCTATATTAATAATGATCTTCCGTCAGAAGAACAGAAAACCAATATACAATCTGACAATAATCAAGATACAAACTTACAACCAGGTCAATCAAGATCAAATCTAATGAACACTTCTCTTGAAGACTTTATTGCTCAAAAGTTTCAAGAAGAATATAAAGTAAAATATCCTGAAAATAATAATTTTCGCCTGACTAATAAAGATTTTGAGACAGTGCTGTCCGCGCTCAAAGGAAAAGCAAAGCAATCTGATGATCTGCAAAGAATTATTGATGAATATTTGTCAAGTTATTCCCAGACTTTAACTGATTCCCAGATCAAGATGCTTGAACAAGAGAAAAATAAATCCTTAGCAAAATAATTTAATAATTTGGTTGATGGAGTTTAGCTTCCGTCCGTGAAGCCCCGCGTTCTGTACGATAGTACGAACGTCGGGATGAGAGGACGGGCTGGGTTTAACTTGGTGTATTTTGATTCTCAATGTATTTCTTCAACACAGATATT
>JAAUOU010000049.1 GCA_012034765.1 Pleurocapsaceae cyanobacterium CSU_1_1
TCTCGATTTAGCCTTTTGCTTTTACTCATAGAGAAATAAAATCTTTCAACTGCTTATTCTCTCTGAGCTTCACACAATTCTTAAGTTCGATTGACTTTTTTCTGATTTCCTTAACTTGTGACCAATGATGTAGAAGAAGATACTAAAAGCGATCGCTATATCAACAGCATTCTTTAAACTAATGACTAAATGAGGTAAACCATCGTCACCACAGGATAGATATTCAGAATAAGCGCGATCGGGTTCGTTAAAGTAATAGTTATCAGGATAACTAGCAACTCTTTCCATATAGGCTGGAGAGTCTTTACATTTTACTAAAATGCCATCTGCGGTCGCTGTGGGTGCAATAGCCAACCACAGGAGAACTGATAAAATGAAAGCTAATATTCTTTTGTTCATTGTTTTGTTTGACGGTTAATAATTTGCTGGGAACTCTCAACTTCTTTTTCTGTTCCTTCTTTTTCGATCCAAAGAAACAACAGCGCGAATACAGGAAAAGGAAGAATATAAGTTATTAAGGGAATAAAAATCCAAGGCAACCAAGAAACAGCGTAAGAACCTGTCATTTGTGTCATATCTGTCATGAGATTAATCCTCTTTAATACGTTTTTTCAATCAATCAAATTACTTACTACCTAATACCTACTACCTACTACCTACTACCTACTACCTACTACCTATTACTAGCCCCAGATCCAGGGAGTTAGATGTTGACTAACATTAACTGCACCACGTAAAATTGCATCTAGATCGTCAAAATTTTCTAACAAAGCATAGGCAAATACAGCACCTCCCATTGCACCCAGAAAGATACCGCCACCCAGTTGAAACCAGCCTTCTTTGGTTTTTAAAGGTCTAAGATCGTCTCGGGAATTGGAGTTATAAGCACCTCTAGGATCGCCTTGGAAGGTAGCTAGGGCGAAAATAGAAATACCTAAAACTGCCGAAGCAGTAATATAGATAGCGGTAATAACTCCACTCAGATTTGCACCGTGACTAGTTTCCCGCAATGGCCCTACGACAATTTCAGGCCCAATTAAAAAGTAACCATGAGCCATCCCAATTTCTAATCCCCGCATAAAAGGACTCAATCCTTCACGGTAGGCGGGTAAATTACGGATATAGGCTCTCACTAAATCTGAGTCATTAACGGGAGTAGATAAATTACCCCAACAAGGATCGCCTTTGTAGGGTTTGATTAATTCTTCTTCCGCATAGGCTTGGGAAAAATCAGGGGTTGTGGTTTGAGTCATCTCTTTAAATTATTAGTAATGAATGGTTAGGAAACCCGACCGTATGCCCTATTTGCGATCGGGTATCTTCTATTTTGGGAGAGGAGAATCCCCCAAGCTTGTCAATCTTGGTGTAGGACTAACCAAATTTGCTCGCCGTTGAAGCGATCAGAAATGCGCCATAGGTGGCGATGTAGCCAACTGCAAAATGGGTTAATCCGACTAAGCGTGCTTGCACAATAGATAGTGCTACGGGCTTATCTTTGGGATAGCCGAAAGATAGTGGTGTATGTTCGTGCGCCCACATCAAGGTTTCGATTAACTCCTGCCAATAACCCCGCCAGGTAATTAGGAACATAAAGCTGACTGCCCAAACCAGGTGTCCGAAAAGGAATATCCAAGCCCAAATCGCTAAATTATTGGTTCCGTAAGGGTTATAACCATTGATTAATTGTGCAGAATTTGCCCATAGATAGTCTCTAAACCATCCCATCAAATAAGTAGAACCTTCATTAAATTGAGCTACGTTACCCTGCCAAACTGCTAAGTGCTTCCAGTGCCAGTAGAAAGTAACCCAACCCAAAGTATTGAGCATCCAGAAAGTAGCCAGATAGAAAGAATCCCAAGCAGAGATATCGCAAGTACCACCCCGTCCAGGGCCATCACAGGGGAAAGCATAGCCAAAGTCTTTTTTATCGGGCATCAGCTTTGAACCACGGGCATCTAATGCGCCTTTAACTAAGATTAAGGTAGTAACGTGAAGTCCTAGAGCGATCGCATGATGGACAAGAAAATCTCCTGGCCCAATGGTTAAGTACAGTGAGTTTGTACCGCTATTAATAGCTTCGAGCCAGCCAGGTAGCCAGACATTGGCATGATTTGGCCAAGCAGTGGAGGCGATACTATCGGGATTGGAAAGCAAAGTGCTGATACCGTACAGTCCCTTGCCGTGAATCGCTTGCAACCATTGAGCAAATACAGGCTCAATTAAAATTTGCTTTTCGGCTGCACCAAAAGCGACTTCTACATCGTTATGAACATATAAAGCAAGGGTATGGAAACCGAGAAACAAAGACACCCAACTGAGGTGAGAAATAATTGCCTCTTTGTGGTCTAAAACTCTCGCTAAGACATTATCTCGATTCAATTCTGGGTCATAGTCTCGGACTAGGAAAATCGCCCCATGAGCAAATGCACCAACCATTAAAAAGCCAGCAATATATTGATGATGGGTATACAAGGCAGCAGTGGTAGTAAAATCCTTGGCAATAAAAGCATAGGGAGGCATGGAATACATATGCTGTGCCACCAAAGAAGTAATTACCCCCAAACAAGCCAGATGCCATCCCAACTGGAAATGCAGCGAATCATTGTAAGTATCGTAAATTCCTTTGTGTCCCCGACCAGTATTAGGAGCGATAAAGAAACCATCCCAACCAGGGCCAGATAAAGCCTCAGTCATCTCTTTAATATTGTGGCCGATACCGAAATTGGTACGGTACATATGTCCTGCAATAATAAAGATAACGGCGATCGCTAGATGGTGATGAGCCATATCTGTCAGCCACAAAGACTCGGTTTGGGGATGGAAGCCACCTAAAAAGGTTAAAATTGCCGTTCCAGCCCCTTCTGATGTACCAAAGATGTGTCCTGCGGTATCGGGATTCTGAGCATAAACACCCCAATTACCACTAAAGAATGCTCCTAAACCAGCAGGATGAGGTGGAGTACTTAAAAAGTTATCCCAGCCTACGTGTTGTCCACGAGATTCGGGAATTGCCACATGAATTAAGTGACCAGCCCAAGCTAAGGAACTAACGCCGAATAGACCGGCTAAATGGTGATTGAGTCGCGATTCGGCATTTTTAAACCAAGCCAAACTGGGGCGGAATTTAGGCTGTAAATGTAACCAGCCAGCAAATAACATTACTGATGCTAGCAGCATCAAAAATATCGACCCCATATATAGCTCATTGTTAGAGCGCATCCCAATGGTATACCACCAATGATAAACACCTGAATAGCAAATGTTAACGGGATTAGAAGCGCCTGCTTGGGTAAAGGCTTCAATCGCCCCTGGCCCAAATTGTGGATCCCAGATAGCGTGAGCAATGGGCGGAATACTGATTGGATCTTTAATCCACAGTTCAAAGTTGCCTTGCCATGCGACGTGAAATAATAGTCCCGATGTCCACAGGAAGATAATGGCAAGATGACCAAAATGAGAAGCAAAAATCTTTTGATAGAGATTCTCTTCCGTCATACCGTCATGCAGTTCAAAATCATGCGCTGTGGCAATTCCGTACCAAATACGTCGGGTAGTTGGATCTTGAGCAAGGTCTTGGCTAAATTTAGGAAATTTAGTAGCCATAATAGTTGCTTAATTTTTGAAGATTATTGTTGGTAGGGGCGAACGATTGTTCGCCCTCACAAGTTTGTGATTTGGTTTATCTAACCAATTGCTGACATCCTCGCCAGGAAGAATGCCCAAGTGGTGACAATTCCCCCTAGTAGGTAATGAGCTACTCCTACAGCGCGACCTTGAGTAATACTGAGGGCGCGGGGTTGAATGGCAGGGGTAATCTTGAGCTTGTTGTGGGCCCAAACAATTGATTCGATCAGTTCTTGCCAATAGCCACGACCACTAAACAAGAACATGAGACTAAAGGCAAAGACAAAGTGTCCTGCTAAAAACATCAAACCGTAGCCAGAAAGCGCACTATTGTAAGAAGTAATTACTTGGGAAGCTTGCGCCCAGAGAAAGTCCCGCAGCCAACCGTTATTGGTAATCGAGCTAGTAGCAAAATTACCCGCCGTAATGTGACTGATAGTTCCGTCTGCGCCTACAGTTCCCCAAACATCGGACTGCATCTTCCAAAAGAAGTGAAAAATTACAATCGATAGAGAGTTATACATCCAAAACAGACCGAGAAAAATATGATCCCAGGCTGATACCTGACAAGTACCCCCTCTTCCTGGCCCATCACAGGGGAAGCGGAAACCTAAATCGCCTTTATCGGGAATTAAACGAGAACTACGAGCATATAAAACGCCTTTGAGTAGTACCAACACCGTGACGTGAATGGTAAAAGCATGAATATGGTGAATCAAAAAGTCTGCCGTCCCCAAGGTAATCGGCATCATTGCCACTTTACCCCCAACAGCCAACACTCCCCCACCAAAAGCATAACTTACAGGTTCACTTAACCCAGGTGCAGTAGTTCCCAATCCTCCCAGTGCAATATTATTTAAACCACCAAAGACATTCCCTAACGGTTGGGCTGCTTCTAGTGCTGAATTACCAACCGCCATTGTATGGATGTGCTGAATCCACTGAGCAAAGACGGGCTGTAACTGAATTCCCGTATCCGAAAACATATCTTGGGGACGACCAAAGGCTCGCATTGTATCGTTATGACAATAAATAGCAAAGCTATGGAAGCCTAAAAATTGACATACCCAGACCAAATGAGAAGTAATAGCATCGCGGTGACGCAGCACTCGGTCTAATAAGTTGTTGACGTTTTCCGCTGGGTTATAATCTCGCACCATAAAAATAGCAGCATGAGCAGCAGCACCGACTATCAAAAATCCGCCAATCCAAACATGATGGGTAAACAAAGATAGGGTAGTAGCATAGTCAGTCGCCAAATAGGGATAGGGTGGCATTGCATACATATGATGTGCCACGATAATGCTAAGAGAACCTAACATTGCTAGATTGATGGCAAGTTGCGCGTGCCAGGAAGTAGTTAAAATTTCATATAGACCTTTATGTCCTTGACCTGTAAATGGCCCTTTATGAGCTTCTAGTATTTCCTTCATGCTGTGACCAATACCCCAATTGGTACGGTACATATGTCCCGCAATAATTAAGACCACTGCTAGTGCCAAGTGGTGATGGGCAGTATCCGATAGCCACAAGCCACCTGTAACAGGATTCAAACCACCTTTAAAGGTCAGAAAGTCAGAATAGACTCCCCAATTTAGAGTAAAAAATGGTCTTAATCCTTCGGCAAAACTAGGATAAAGTTCAGCCATCTTACTAGCATCAATAAATTCATGAGGAAGAGGAATATCCGCAGGAGCAACTCCTGCGTCTAAAAGTTTATTAATGGGTAGTGCCACATGAATTTGATGTCCTGCCCAGCCTAGTGAACCTAAGCCTAGCAATCCAGCTAAATGATGATTCATCATCGACTCAGCATTTTGAAACCATTCTAATTTGGGGGCGCGGACGTGATAGTGAAACCAGCCAGCAAAGATCATTAGAGCAGCCATTACTAAACCGCCGATCGCAGTACAATAAAGCTGAAACTCATTAGTAAAACCAGCAGCACGCCAGAGTTGAAATAAACCAGAAGTGATCTGGATGCCATGAAAACCACCACCCATGTCGCCATTGAGAATGTCTTGACCAAAGATCGGCCAAACTACCTGCGCGCTGGGTTTAATATTAGTCGGACTGGCTAACCAAGCAGTATAGTTAGAAAACTTGGCACCGTGAAAGTACATTCCACTCAGCCAGACAAAAACTATCGCTAAATGTCCGAAGTGGGCGGAAAATATTTTGCGGGAAATATCTTCTAAGTCTCCAGTGTGAGTATCAAAATCGTGAGCGTCAGCGTGTAGATTCCAAATCCAAGTGGTAGTTTTTGGGCCGCGCGCCAAAGTGCGGTCAAAATGTCCTGGTTTTGCCCACTTTTCAAAAGAAGTAGGTACAGGATTAGTATCTACGACAACTTTCGCCTTTTGCTCCGATTCGGAAGGGCTAATTGTCATTTATATTCTCCTTCACTAGTTAATGGTTATTGGTTATGTACTGTCAATTGCCAACAACTAATGATAATTAAATGTATTTTGGGTGTAGATTTGCCTATTGTTTTAAACCTGCGCTCTGTAGTGGCGCAGAGGTATAATCGCACTCTTCATTTAGCTTATTTCTAGCTAAAACTGAATTGATTTTCTTGGAACGTACTAAATCTGCGTTGTGCAATTTCATCACCATAATTCCTTGCTAAAGGGTAAACATCGACTATTACTGCGGTTTCCGAGGCCAAAGGTAATAGAACGACTTTAATAAATTCAACTACTAATCAAACGGGTTTTGTTCGATTGCTTAATTTGTATGATGTTGGAAAAAAACTAAGTTTTGTGATGCAATATCATAGATTGCTCTATTTAAACTTATATCAAAAGACAATGATTAATTACAAAATGATGCTTTTGTTTTTACAAAACTTTAACACTTGAGTATAAAAGTTACTAGGGTTAGTTGTTCTGAGCTTTAAAACCATTTATATATGTATATGGCTTTGATAGAAAAAACAAAATAGATAATTATTAAAAATAATCAGTAAAAAACAGCTAACAGGAGCTAAAAGTCAACAATTGTTAAATATCTGAATATTTTTTCAAGTTTTTATGTAGAAGTAGAAATAAGCTGTTATTCATTTATTTTGATCGCTCACAAGCCTTGCTGCAAAGATTCTAGACTTTGAAAATCCTAATTTAAATGCATGTCAGCTTAATATCAATTTATTTGAATCAGACAATAATTAGATAACATTATTTATTCTTTGAGGCATAAAGTCACTTATCTTTGAATTTAAAACTAACATATATTTTGGTTTGCATTTTATGAAAATCTTATTAGTTGAAGATGATGAACTTATTGCTCAAACCCTAGAAAATGTTTTGCGCGATCGCACTATATAGTCGATCGTGCTGATGAAGGTGATTTAGGTTGGGAGTTTGTCGAGGCTTATGATTATGATTTAATTTTGCTCGATATTATTTTACCTAAACTAAACGGAATAGAGTTTTGTAAAAGATTGCGTTCGGCGGGAAATCAAACTCCAGTATTATTATTGACTGCCCAAAATTCTAGTGATAAAAAAGTAATTGGGTTAGATGCAGGAGCAGATGATTATGTCGTCAAACCTTTTGAAATTACCGAATTATTAGCTCGTATTCGTGTTTTATTACGTCGCACAAATTCTTTGTTGTTACCAGTTTTACAATGGAGAGAACTGAGCCTTAATTCTAGTATTCACGAAGTAGTTTATCAAGAAAAAATACTAAATTTAACTCCCAAAGAATATCGTTTATTAGAGCTTTTCTTACGCAGTAGCGATCTTGTTTTGACAAAAGAAATGATCTTAGATCGTTTGTGGGACATAGAAGAAGCCCCTAGTGAAAATGCGATAGCGGTTCATATTAAAGATTTACGGCGCAAACTAAAACAAGCAGGTGCTAGTACTGATTTTATTGAAACTGTTTATGGTATTGGTTATCGTCTTAAGGCATTCAATACCGATACTGCTGCTGAAAAAAGAGAAAAAAAAGAACCGCAAACAGAACAATTATTGCGCCAACAAATCAAGCAAAAATTAAACACAGTTTGGGAAAAGTTTGAGGACGTAAATAGTGATCGCTTGACAATTCTGGAACAAGCAAATCATGCTTGGCTAGCGGATAGTTTAGAAAGTCAGCTTTTAGAACAGGCACAATGGGCTGCTCATAAGCTAGCGGGAGGATTAGGGGTGTTTGGCTTTGCCCAAGGCTCTCGTTACGCCCTAGAGATGGAAGAATTATTAAAAATCGAATCCAAAACGGATCGAGGGAGAGAATTTTCGGAACTATTAGCAGCTTTAAAAAATTCCTTAAAATCTGATCTTGAGCCACAATTAAACCCAGTAAATCAAAATCGACCAGTAATCTTGGCGGTAGATAATCATCCCCAACTAGTAAAGCAATTAGTCGCTGAGATGAGCGCGCTCGACATGAGCTTTCAACTGGTAAAAAAGCCCATATCTCTGAAAAAGGCTTTAGCCAGGACTAGTCTTAATGCTATTATCTGGGATTTTTCCCTGGCTAACTTTACTGCCAAAACCATCGATGAATTTGCTCAAATCCTGGCAGAGAGCTTGCCCCTACCAACAATCTTATTTACCGACTCTGAAGAAGAAGCAGCAAAGCTCAAGAACATAACTTCTTTACGGTTAAAAATCGCCCGTCTCAATCATCACATCTTGCTACAGCGGGCTAGTTTGGATATGCAGGCTACCAAATCAATCGTCAAAGCTTTACAACAATTTCAGCAGAAAGTTGCCAAAATTCTGGTGGTAGATGATGATCCACAGATCCTGGCGACGATCAAAAATTTACTAAACCCCCTCAACATCGACTTGACTGTTTTAGATAAATCCCTAGATTTGTGGCAGATAATCCCTGAATTAAAGCCAGATCTACTAATCTTGGATGTGGCGATGCCTGACCTAAATGGGATTGAGCTATGTCAACTACTGCGAAATGATTGCCGTTGGCAAGAGTTACCAATTTTGTTTTTGACAATTCACAATGACCTTACTACTGTTCAGGAAATTTTAAGAGCAGGTGGTAATGATTGTATTAGTAAAACCCAAACTTCCTCACAATTAGTTCCTAAAATATTTAATCACCTTAATCGGGGTCAATTACTTACCAGCTTAGTTTCATGAATAATGAACAATTAAATTTTAAGCAACCACAGCATCCTCAAAGGATTGCTAACGACAAAGCTGATTCTCTAGAGATGTTGCTGCATCGGATGATTAATCGCATTCGACAATCTTTGGAATTGTCGGTCATTCTCTCTGGCACTACTGCAGAGGTGCGATCTTTTTTAAGAACAGATCGAGTTAAAATTTATCAATTTAAACCAGATGGTAGTGGAGAAGTTGTAGCTGAATCAAGGTGCGATGACCAAATAAATCATCATTTGCCATCTTTATTGGGTCAACATTTTCCAGAGGAAGATATTCCTCCACAAATCCGCGAACTTTATCTTAAAGATCGCCATCGAACTATTGTGAATGTTGCTGCCAACCAAATCGGTATCAGCACCTTAACTGATGAGCATGAGGGTGAATATATTCAATTTCGCACTGTCGATCCTTGTCATGCTGAATATTTAACGGCAATGGGAGTTCAGTCTTCTTTAGTAGTGCCGATTATTGATGAAGACAACCTTTGGGGATTGTTGGTTTCTCATCATCATTGTCCTCGTATAGTGACCGCGAGAGAATTAGAAGTAGTTCAGTTAGTTGCGGATCAAACCTCAATTGCGATCGCTCAATCCAATTTATTAGAATCTGCCCGCGTCCAAGCCAAGCAAGAAGCCTCAATAAATCTGGTTGGTCAGTCTTTACATTCGATGACTCCCATGCAGCTACAACAGGCTTTGCAGCAAACTGTGGTGGCTTTACAAGGATCGGGAGGTAGAGTTTATATTGCCCCGCCCAATTCTGATTCAGAAGCACAATTATATGTTTCTGGAGAACAACCTATATTGTTACCCAGAAAAAAGAAAGCATCAATTCCTTTGGAAGAACATCCAAACTGGCAAACCTGGCTCAAACAAGCGATCGAGAGTGACAGTGTAATTCAACCCTGGGCGATTGGTTATGCCAGCTCAAAAAGCATCGTTGAATTAGCTTTAAATCTGTTACCGTCGCAGCTAGAAAGAGCCTTTAAACCGACTAATATCAAAAGTATCTTAACGATTAGGTTAGAACATCGGCAAAAAATCTTAGGTTATCTCAGTATTTTTCGCCAGGGTGTAGATATTGAGACTATTTGGGCAAAACGTCCCGATCGCGATGATCCTCGTAATCAATTTCCCCGTCAATCTTTTGAGACTTGGCGCGAACTCCAGCAAAATAAAGCCCGTCAATGGGAGAAGAGAGAAATTGAACTAGCACAAATTCTAGGTAGTCACTTTGCGATCGCTATTTTTCAATATCAACTATACCAGCAGATTCGCACTCTTAACGCTTCCTTAGAACAGCGAGTGGAAGAACGAACAACGGAGTTACAACAAACCAATCAGCAATTAGTCCAGGAAATAAGCGATCGCTTAAAAACCAGAGACTCCCTGGAAAGACTAAGTCATCAAAATGAATTGATTTTAAATTCAGCAGGAGAAGGCATTTATGGACTCAACCTAGAAGGGATCACTACCTTTGTTAACCCCGCTGCTGCGGAAATGCTGGGATATCAGATAAATGAATTAGAAAACCAGCCGATGCACGAGATGGTCAATCACTCGACAGCAGAGGGAGTTGTCTATGCTTGGCAGGATAATCCCATTTATCAAACCATCCAAACTGGCGAGATACACCACGTAACTAATGAGGTATTTTGGCACCAAGATAAATCTAATTTTCCCGTAGAATATGTTAGTACTCCCATTAAAGAAAAAGAGCAGATCGTAGGGGCAGTAGTAATTTTCAAAGATATTACCGAACGACAAATTATGGATCGGATGAAGGACGAATTTATTTCGGTAGTTAGTCATGAACTGAGAACCCCCCTAACTTCTATTCGTAGTGCGATCGGCGTGTTGTCTAGTAGTGGTTTAGATCCAACATCGAGCAAAAGTCAACGCTTATTAGAAATTGCCCTCGATAATTCCAATCGTCTGGTGCGTTTAATTAATGACATTTTAGACTTAGAGCGCATTAAATCTGGCAGAGTAACTATGGTTAAAGGAAGTTATGGTGCTACAGAAGTAATGATTGATGCCGTAGAGATCATGCAAGGGATAGCGGATAAAGCTCAGATCCAACTAGCCATACAACCATTATCAGTTCAAGTGCGAATCGATCGCGATCGCATTATTCAAACCCTCACCAATATAATTAACAATGCTATCAAATTTTCTTCCCCTCATACTTCCGTTGAGATAGCTGCCCAGCTAATCAGTAATGATATAGTCAGATTTCAGGTGAGAGATCGGGGTAGAGGCATTCCCCAAAAAAACTTAGAAACAATCTTTGATCGTTTTCAACAAGTTGATGCTTCCGATTCGCGAGATCAAGGGGGAACGGGTTTAGGGCTGGCAATTTGTCGCAGTATCGTCCAGCAACATGGTGGTCAAATTTGGGTGGAAAGCACGTTAGATCAAGGTAGTACATTTTATTTCACTTTGCCAATTGGTTATCAAGTCGATACTAGGAAAGAACAATCTCATGACTAGAAAAATTTTAATTATCGATGATGATGACGATATTAGAGAGGCTACCCAACTTTGCTTAGAAATCGTTGGTAATTGGGAAATTGTGACCGCAAATTCGGGAAAAACAGGTTTGGTTGTGGCGATCTCCCAGCAACCAGCTCTAATTTTGCTCGATGTAATGATGCCAGATATGGATGGTTTAGAAACTCTCAAACAATTACAAGTTAACGCTGTAACTAAAGACATTCCAGTTATGTTCCTCACGGCAAAAGCCCATCCAGCCGAACAGCGTCAATTTACCCAATTAAAAGTATCAGGGGTGATTACTAAACCCTACGATCCTTTTGAGCTATCAAATCGCATCGCTAAGGTTTTAGCTTAACTCAACACAGATGATCTTATCGAAGATAGAAGCGTAAGATCGCGATCTGGTGCTTCATTGGTTATTCAGATTTGTTGTTTAGTATTCAATTAAGAAAATGTCACACTGTTGACAACTTAGAGATGCTAACACCAACAGATGTCCCGTCAATGCCAATTGAAACTCGACGTATTTTACTAATTCATACTGATGATGCAATCGCCGAAATGATGCTGCTTTGTCTTGAGACTATTCCCGACTCGGAAGTAATAACGGTAGATTCTGGTCTGGAAGGAATTGAGAATGCTTCAGCAGCAGATGTTATTCTCCTCGATATTGATGAAACAATGCCCGATTTATGTTGGAGAGAAATAGTCCAAAATTTAAAACAAAATTCCTCAACTAATTCCATTCCTCTTATTCTTTTGACAGCTACACCTCAATCTCAAGAGCTACTTGAGTTTCAGCAAAATGAAGAACTAAAAGCGATCGCCAAATCCTTCGATCTTCTAAATCTAGTCAATCAGATTTCTCTCCTACTCAACTGGAATTAATTAATACGAACTATTAATTTACCGATTATTTACCTTCTTCATAAGTTTTTCAGATTGGTTAGGTAATATTTTTGCAATGGATGTAAATTAGTTGCCATCCAGTTAGAATTCTTTCAGTGATAACCCCATCGTTTCTGGCCTCGGAAACCGCTAACGACGGGGTGTTTTGTCCCTACCCTTTTAGCAAGGAATTACTAATTATGCTATCGCATTTATCCCTTTTTAGACAAAATATTCTATTTCCAACATTTTCTCTGTTCGCCGACTCCGAACAAATTTGACTTATCCAACTTTTCTTAAGAGACAGCAAAAAACTATGACTACGACTATTGAGCGATCACAACCATCCGACTTATGGGAGCGTTTTTGTCGGTGGGTAACAAGTACGGAGAATCGACTATATATAGGTTGGTTTGGGATTTTGATGCTCCCGTTACTAGGCGTTTCTATCTGCGTTTTTACGATCGCCTTTATTGCTGCGCCTCCCGTAGATATTGATGGTATTCGCGAACCTGTATCTGGTTCATTGCTCTATGGCAATAATATTATTACCGCAGCCGTAGTACCTACATCCAACGCTGTCGGTTTGCACTTTTATCCCATTTGGGAAGCTGCCTCGGTAGATGAATGGCTATACAATGGTGGCCCCTATCAAATGATTGCTTTTCACTATATTCCTGCCCTTTGTTGCTATTTGGGTCGAGAATGGGAATTAAGCTATCGCTTGGGGATGCGTCCTTGGATTTGCGTGGCTTTTAGTGCGCCTTTGGCAGCGACTGTCTCTGTCTTTTTAATCTATCCCATCGGACAGGGAAGTTTTTCAGACGGTTTACCTATGGGTATTAGCGGTACATTTAACTTTATGTTTGTCTTTCAAGCCGAGCATAATATTTTGATGCACCCATTCCATATGCTGGGGGTAGCTGGGGTGTTTGGAGGTTCATTCTTTGCAGCCATGCACGGTTCGTTGGTCACATCCTCTTTGATTAAAGAAACCAGTGATAGCGAGTCTCAAAACAATGGTTACAAGTTCGGTCAAGAAGAAGAAACCTACAACATAGTTGCTGCCCACGGCTATTTCGGTCGCTTGATCTTTCAATACGCTAGCTTCCAAAACAGTCGCAACTTACATTTTTTCTTAGCAGCATGGCCAGTGGTTTGTATCTGGTTTACCGCTTTGGGTATCTGCATTATGGCATTTAATCTCAACGGCTTTAACTTTAACCAGTCAATTTTAGACTCTCAGGGACGAGTACTACCTAGTTGGGCAGATGTGATCAACCGTGCCAGTTTGGGATTTGAAGTTATGCACGAGCGAAATGCTCATAACTTTCCCTTGGATTTAGCCTGTGGGGAAGCTACGCCCATAGCACTAATAACACCAGTAATTCATAGTTAATTACAATCTACTATCTTTTTGTTTTTGGCCTCGGAAACCGCAGCGATAGATAGTTTACAACCCTTTTAGTCAGGAGCTACAGGTACATGATACAGCGTGATTACGACGTTAGCCACAAGCATTCCATACCTAAATTTTCGACAGAATTAGATGCTAATCTCAATCTAGAAAAATCAGAAAATATTAGCTTGTGGGAAAAGTTTTGTCGGTGGGTAACAAGTACTAACAACCGCATCTATATTGGCTGGTTTGGAGTGTTAATGATTCCGACAATGTTAACTGCCAGTATTGTTTTTATCATTGCGATCGTGGCTGCACCTCCTGTAGATATGCAGGGATTAGGAGCGCCTATTTCTGGCTCTTTATTAAATGGTAATAATCTTATTTCCGCAGCAGTTATTCCTACCTCGGCAGCGATTGGATTGCACTTTTACCCGATTTGGTCGGCTGGTTCAATTGATGAGTGGCTGTACAACGGAGGTCCTTATCAGCTAATAGTTCTACACTTTTTAATTGGTATTATCGCCTATCAAGATCGAGAGTGGGAATTAAGCTACCGTTTGGGAATGCGTCCTTGGATTTCTCTGGCTTTTACTGCACCTGTGGCTGCTGCTGTCTCGGTATTTATTATTTATCCCCTCGGACAAGGCGGTTTTTCCGAAGGAATGCCTCTGGGAATTTCTGGGACATTTTACTTTATGTTCCGCTTTCAGGCAGATCACAATATTTTGATGAGTCCGTTCCATCAGTTAGGGGTAATTGGAGTTTTAGGTGGTGCATTACTTTGTGCAATGCATGGCTCAATTGTTACTTCTTCTGTGATTAATAAGACAAATAAATATGAATCAATTAATCTGGACTACAAACTGGGTCAAAAAAAGCCAACCTATAGCTTTTCTAAGTCGCAAAACTATCAAAGAAGTCTGTGGGGATTCAGTTTTCCCAGTTCGCGATCGCTCCACTTTTTCTTAGCTGCTTTTCCCGTAGCGGGGATTTGGTCGGCAGCGATCGGCATTGACATTGCGGCTTTCGACTTTGAAGGATTTAATTTTCAACAGCCTACTATTGTCAATCAAGGAAAAATCATTCCTACCTGGATGGACGCTATTTTAGATGCCAATTTGGGTTTGTCGGAGACTACCAGGCAACCTAATACATTATCTGTTTTTCCTGACTGGCAAATTGATTCAGAACAAGAAATCGACAATTTTCCTGGTTATCTAGACTAGGGGCAAATGGCTGTTTGTCTCTACAAATAAACAATATGCGAAGCGGTATACCACAAGGGTACAACGTCCTTTAGGATCAACAAAAAATATGGAAACACCTTTTACCGATTTAACTATAAATATCACCGCTACGGCGGGGGATGATATTAATCCAGGACGAGAAGGCAGAGATCAAGCTTCGACTGGATACGCTTGGTGGGCAGGAAATGCTCGTTTTATCAACCTTTCTGGCAGATTTCTCGGGGCGCACGTTGCCCATGCTGGATTGATTGCCTTTTGGGCAGGAGCAATGCTGCTTTATGAAGTAGCGCACTATGATCCAGATCTGCCGATGTTTAGACAGGGATGCCTGTTGATGCCTCACATTGCTACATTGGGTTTTGGAGTTGGTCATGGTGGAGAGGTCATCAGTCTATTTCCCTTTATGGCGATCGCTGTTTTGCATCTGATTGGTTCGGCTGTTTTAGGCATGGGAGGACTTTATCATTCTCTCCGTGGGCCCAGCAAACTAGCTGGCTTTTATGATTTTGACTGGTCTGATAAGGACAAGATTACTGACATCTTAGGATATAACCTCATTGCTTTAGGCATCGGTGCATTACTCTTGGTCTGTAAAGCCATGTTTTGGGGTGGTATTTACGACACCTGGCTACCTGGAGGCGGAGATGTACGTCTGGTAACAAATCCGACTCTCGATCCTAGAGTTATTTTTGGTTACTTTTTCAGTAGCCCTCTTGGGGGTAGTGGTTGGCTTGTAGGGGTTAATAACCTTGAAGATATTATTGGCGGTCATATCTGGATGGGGGGAATCTTAATTGCTGGTGGTATCTGGCATATTTTGACCGTTCCCTTTAAATGGACTGATAAAGTTTTTATTTGGTCGGGAGAAGCCTATCTGGCTCAAAGCTTGGGCAATATAGCAGGACAGGGATTTATTGCTGCTATGTTTATCTGGTTTAACAATACTGCTTATCCCAGTGAATTTTATGGCCCTACTGTTGCCGAATCTTCCCAAGCGCAATCATTAGTATTTCTGATTAGAGACCAAGATTTAGGCGCAAATATTGGTTCGACACAAGGGCCTGTGGGTTTGGGTAAATACTTAATGCGATCGCCTACAGGAGAGATTATCTTTGGTGGAGAAACCATGCGCTTCTGGGATTTTCGCGGTCCTTGGCTAGAGCCTTTACGGGGAGATCACGGTTTAGACCTGGATAAGCTGCGTAACGATGTTCAACCCTGGCAAGTACGACGGGCAGCGGACTATATGGTGCAAGCACCGATGGGGTCAATTAACTCTGTAGCAGGTTTAGCCACTGAAATAAACGGCTTTAACTTTTTATCCATACGTACCTGGATGACTGGTTCGCATATTATTCTCGCTTTCTTTTTCTTAGTCGGTCATTGGTGGCACGCAGGGAGAGCAAGAGCGCAAGCTGCTGGCTTTGAGAGAGGACTCGATCGGGATGATGAACCCGTTTTATCGATGGGAGATATTGATTGAAAAGCTTTTAGCTCTTAGCTTTTAGCTCATTGTGTAGGTTGGGTTAGCGATACAACCACTAAAACACCTAAAAATGTCTAGATAGAGAGCGTAACCCAACGCAATTAACAATTGAACTCAATTAAATAAATAACAAGAATTTAGGAGCAAGAAAATGCAGAATTTTCAGAGAGTTTTTAATAGCGTACAAATTATGTCCATCGTAACTTTGACTATGGCGATGGCAACCTTAATGTTTATCAGCTTTTTCTTCACAATTATCCCTAGTGGAATCTAGCCATTAGATTAGGACATTTTCTTTCCCCTTTTCCCTAAACTCAATTTTTGAATATCGTATTTCAACAGGATATTTAGTATGACTATTGCAATCGATTTTCCACAATCAAATATCGGCTGGTTCAAACAAATTGATGACTGGTTAAAACGCGATCGCTTTGTGTTTATTGGCTGGTCGGGACTGCTACTCTTTCCCTGTGCTTATTTATCAATTGGCGCATGGTTTACGGGAACTACTTTTGTTAGTGCTTGGTACACTCATGGATTAGTTAGTTCTTATATCGAAGGCTGCAATGTTTTAACGACTGCGGTGTCTACTCCTGCCGATAGTATGGGTCATTCTCTCTTATTTCTCTGGGGGCCCGAAGCCAACTGGAATTTTACGCGCTGGTGTCAAATTGGCGGTTTATGGAATTTTACGGCTTTTCATGGAGTAATTGGGCTAATTGGCTTTATGCTGAGGCAGATTGAGATTGCCAGACTTATAGGGATACGCCCTTATAATGCGATCGCTTTTTCTGCACCCATCGCTGTATTTGTCTCCGTCTTTTTGGTCTATCCTTTGGGACAATCAAGCTGGTTCTTTGCTCCCAGTCTGGGAATAGGCGGAATATTTCGTTTTGTTTTGTTCTTTCAAGGTTTTCACAACTATACTCTCAATCCCTTTCATATGATGGGAGTAGCAGGAGTTCTAGGTGGGGCTTTGCTCTGTGCCATTCACGGGGCAACGGTACAGAATACCTTGTTTAAAGATGCCCAGGCTTTTAATACCTTTGGTGCATTTAGTCCCACCCAAGCCGAAGAAACCTACTCGATGGTGACTGCTAATCGCTTTTGGTCACAGATTTTTGGGGTTGCTTTCTCTAACAAACGCTGGCTACATTTCTTTATGCTGTTTGTGCCTGTCACAGGCTTATGGATGAGTGCGATCGGTATGGTGAGCTTGGCTTTCAACCTGCGAGCCTATGACTTTATTTCTCAAGAATTACGGGCAGCAGAAGACCCTAGTTTTGAGACTTTTTACACCAAGAATATTCTGCTTAACGAAGGTTTACGGGCTTGGATGGCACCCCAAGATCAAATCCACGAAGGTTTCCAGTTTCCTGATGAGGTATTGCCACGGGGTAATGCACAGTAATGGAGAACGTTTTTGAAGGTGCGATCATTGTGCTGATCGGACTAGGGATATCTTTTCTAGCTTTCGTCGTAATTTTTTCAGCAGTATTAGTTCTTGCCACTATTCCCAAACGCGATCGCGATTAGCCGAAGGCTACACTACGCAATATTCAATAATTCACTCTTGTAATTAATTGGAGCATGGAAAATGTCTAATTTATTCAAATATAAAATTCCTCTTGATGCAGACTCTACCAGACAAGAGCAGAACAAGAATGAGGCAACTTACCCTTACGCAATACCCTATCTTGCTTTTCTCCTAGTTTGCACCATTACCACAACCATCTTTTCAGCCATAGTAATTGTTTTAGATTACTGCTTTCCTGGTTCTCTAGATGGTACCTATCTCAAGCTTTTTTTCTAATGCTCGCTTTTTGACAACTAACTATAGGAGATAACCAATGGGTTTACCTTGGTATCGCGTCCATACAGTAGTGTTAAACGACCCAGGACGATTGATAGCCGTTCATTTAATGCACAATGCACTGTGTGCGGGCTTTGCTGGTTCGATGCTGTTGTTTGAACTAGCTTTATACGACCCTAGTGATGCTGTTCTTAATCCGATGTGGCGACAGGGCTGTTTCTTAATGCCGTTTGTAGCTCGTTTGGGAGTAACCAATTCCTGGCAGGGTTGGAGTATCACGGGTGAAACCCTTAGCGATCCTGGTTTTTGGACTTTTGAAACTGTGGCGATCGCTCACATTATTTTATCAGGGCTATCGTTTTTAGCCGCCTGTTGGCATTGGGTTAACTGGGATTTGGTGACTTTCTTTGACGAAGAAGGTCAACCTACCTTAGATTTACCCAAAATATTTGGCATACATCTTTTACTCGCTGGTTTACTCTGCTTTGGTTTTGGTGCTTTTCATCTCACGGGCATTTTTGGGCCAGGGATGTGGGTGTCAGACCCATATGGATTAACAGGACATATGCAAAATGTTGCTCCCGTCTGGGATGCAGCGGGTTTCGATCCTGATAATCCTGGGGGAGTAGTGGCACACCATATTGCCGCTGGCATTGTCGGTATTATCGGCGGACTATTTCATATCGTGGTGCGTCCTTCAGAGGAACTATATAAACTACTGAGGATGGGTAACATCGAGGGGGCATTAGCTAGTGGTTTGGCAGTCTTCTTTTTTGCAGGTGCGATCGCTAGTGGTTCAATGTGGTACGGAACGGCAACAACTCCTGTAGAACTATGGGGGCCAACTCGTTTTCAATGGGATAAGGGCTACTATCAACAGGAAATCTCCCGCAGAGTAGAAAATAACTTGGTAGCAGGGGATAGTTTATCTCAGGCTTGGTCAAGTATCCCAGAAAAATTACTGTTCTATGACTACATCGGTAACAATCCCTCTAAGGGTGGTTTATTCCGCTATGGTCGCATGGTTGATGGCGATGGTTTACCTCTGGCTTGGCTTGGTCATCCGATTTTCCAAGACGATGCAGGAAGAGAGTTAACAGTTAGGCGCATGACTAGCTTTTTTGAAACTTTTCCCACTGTCTTAACTGACGAAAATAACATCGTTCGTGCTGATATTCCCTTCCGTAGAGTCGAAGCAAAAAATAGCTTTGAGCAAACAGGAGTTACTGTTAGTTTCTACGGCGGACTGTTAGACGGTCAAACTTTTACTGACCCTGTAAAAGTCAAAAATATGCTCGTCAAGCAGTATTAGGAGAAGCCTTTGAATTTGATACGCAAACCTATAATTCCGATGGCGTATTCCGCACTAGTAATCGAGGTTTCTTTGCCTATTTCCACGCCTGCTTTGCTTTACTCTGGTTTTTCGGTCATATCTGGCATGGCACGCGAGCCTTATTCAGCGATGTCTTTGCTGGTATCAATATCGAACTAGAAGAACAAGTCGAGTTTGGCGTTTGGGCAAAAGTTGGCGATGTTACCAGTCGTAAAAAGCCAGAAGCTTTAGCAATTGAAAGTCAATCCAAGTAATCAGATAGGGGCGAACGGCCGTTCGCCCGTACAGTAATCAATAATGACACCATCAAAATATGCCTCGAAAAAAACTGCCCCTCTCCAGTATTTCTTTAAATCGATTAACTCCGAAGCAGGAAAAGTTACTCGCGGTTGGGGAACTACGCCACTAATGTTAGGAATCATACTTTTATTTGGTTTATTCCTGCTCATTATTGCTCAGATTGTTAATTCCTCAATTCTGCTTTAGCAATCCTAAATGAAATGAGAAATTTCTACTACCTACTACTTAAAACCAATCAATGTAGTTTCATGAATCAAATAGGACTGCTATTCAGAGGATGGACATAGCTAATAGCTATTAGTCTTTTTACAGCGAATTTCAAACACAAAACAAATTAATACTAATTAGGAGAAAACTCATGAGTATGGTTGCTGAATTAATTCTCAATGCCGATAGTGAAGCTCGTTATCTTGGCCCGAAAGAGATACATATCTTTCAGGATTTTCTTAGCAGTGGAGAACAAAGAATGAGAATCGCCAGATTCTTAGCGGAAAACGAATCAAGAATTGTGCAAAATGGTACGAACAAATTTTGGGAACGTTGTCCTGTTACTCCCAGCAATAGTGGTGTTGAGCGCAAGACTAATTCCTGCATGCGAGATCAGGGTTGGTATGTTCGCCTAATTGCCTATTCAGTTATGGCAGGCAGCGAAAAACCCCTAGAAGAAATTGGCACTATTGGTATCAAGGAAATGTATAACTCTTTGGAAATACCAATCCGCAACATCGCTGAATGTATGCAGTGCCTCAAGGAAGAAGCTGTCTCGATGATGAATGAAGAAGATGCTGGGGAGGTTGCACCCTATTTTGATTTCATTATTCAATCCCTTTCTTGATCGTTGTATGTAGGGACTTATCGCACCGCAGCCCCTACCAGAAACAAATAACAAATAACCAGGAAATAAAATCATGCAAGACCTTATTACTTCTACCATCAATACTTTCGATGTTCGCGCTCAATATCCCGATAGTGATGCGATGAATAGGTTAGAAAACTATTTCAAAAGTGGGGATTTACGAGCTAAAGCTTCTCTGGCTATAAGTGCTAATGCCAAATCTATTATTACTAAAGCAGTAGCTAAATCTTTGATGTATACCGACATCACTGCACCTGGAGGCAATATGTATACTTGCCGTCGTTATGCAGCCTGTATTCGTGATCTGGAATACTTTCTACGCTATGCCACCTATGCAATGTTGGCTGGCGATCCTTCGATTCTTGAAGAACGTGTTCTTAACGGTTTACGAGAAACCTATAACTCTTTAGGAGTTCCCATCGGCGGTACAGTCAGAGCCGTTCAAGCCATGAAAGAAGTTACTGCTGACCTAGTAGGAACTGAGGCTGGGAAGGAAATGGGTGTGTATTTTGACTACATCTGTTCGGGATTGAGTTAGCAGCTTGTAGGGGTAAACAGCGAACAGGACGAACAGCGACGCGAAGCTAATCCTTTAGGGCGTTCGCCCCTACTTCACTATCAGTTGAGAAAAATTTAATCATGAGTATTATTACTAGTTCTATTAAGAGTGCAGATCGTGAAGCACGCTATCTAAGTCTAGGAGAGTTAAAAGCGATCGCCAATTTCTATCAAGGTGGACAAGATCGACTACGCTTGGCGCAAATTTTAGTTGCAAATGAAACTGAGATCGTCAATAAAGGCAGTCAGAGATTTTGGCAGCGATATCCTAATACTCCTAGCAATACTGGCAATCCTACCTTTAGGGCTTCTTGTATGCGAGATCAAGGTTGGTATTTGCGATTAATTACCTATGCGATCGTGTTAGGTGATACAGAACCAATTGAACAAACTGGCATTAAAGGAACAAAAGAAATGTATGAGTCTCTAGAAATTCCTCTTAAGAACCTGGCTGAATGTATGCGTTGTCTGAAAGAAGTAACCACAGAAATGTTCAGCCTCAAGGATGCTGCTGCGATCGCACCTTATTTTGACTATATCATTCAAGGATTTCTGTAGGGGCGAACAACAGTTCGCCCTCAAAGACATAAAAAATTAACAATAAAAAGTTAAACATATGAACGTTAATACAGGTGGCGGTAGTCCCATTGTTAACCCGCAACTATATCAAACAACACCTCTTGCCGTAATTTCTCAAGCCGAACAGCAGGATCGTTTGCCAAAACAAAGTGAACTCAATCGACTTGCCAGTTATTTTAGCTCTGGTACAAAGTTATTAGAAATTGTCGATACCCTGAATCAGAATGCCGATGCAATCGTGGCTGCTGGGGGCGATCGCATTTTCTCTGGCGGTAATTCGATGGACTATCTAGAAAAGCCTAAAGAATTAGTCGATTTGCCTGGTTATGTAAAACCTATCACTGTTGCTAGTGCTGCGGTTGCCAAAGCAAATGCTACTCAGAATCAGAATAAATTTAAGACTTTTCCCGAGTCTCGATCTTTAATTAAAGGTCGTACCTTCAACTTTGTCGAATTGTTAATGGAAATAGTTTATCGACTCCAAGCAACAGGCAAAGAACCACTGCCAGGAGGATTCAGACCGATCAATATCTCTCGTTATGGCGAAAGAAGAATGAAGCGGTCAATGCGAGACTTAGGTTGGTTTCTACGCTATATTACCTATGCGATCGTGGCTGATGATCCGAGTATTTTGGTAGTAAATGCCAGAGGACTACGGGGTGTCATTCCTGAAGATGTCACCGTAGCTACTATAGTCGCTCTCAAAGAAATGTGCTGGAAGTCTTTGAGCTATTTTCCCGATCATGAAGAGGCAAAAGATACTATCAAATATTACTTTTATGTCTTAATTAAAGAATACGAAGTTGAAAAGCCTGCTGCCAAATTGCGAGTAGGTGTATCCAATGACCAACAGGGACTAGAGTTACCCCAAAGTTATTCCTTAGCAGCAGAATCACGACCAAAGTTTGTGATGAAACACAACGCCTCGGCGATAGAAAAGCAAGCAGTAGTTAAAGCAGCTTATCGACAAGTATTTAAATGCGACATCGATCGCACCTACGGCATTACTTTTAAACAATTGGAGTCTCAGGTTACGGGTAGCAATACCTCGGTGAAAGAGTTTATTCGCAGCTTGGGTAAAACTCGTCTCTATCGTCGCTTGTTTTACGAACCATACACCATTTCTAGAGTGATCGAACTGGCATTTCGGCACTTTTTTGGGACGGGGTTTGAGTTCGATAGAAGAGTTTCAAGATTACTTTGAAATCATGGCTCGTGGTGGTTTACCAGCTTTGATTGACGCTTTAGTGGACTCTGCCGAATACGCTGATTATTTTGGTGAAGAAACTGTTCCCTATCTGCGAGGTTTGGGTCAAGAAGCTCAAGAATGCCGTAATTGGGGAGCGCAGCTAAATCTATTCAAATATAGTGCTGCGGTGCGAAAAGTACCTCAATTTGTCACGATGTTTGGCAACTATCAACAACCTCTATCCAACCAGCATCCCTACGGTGTGGGCAATGATCCTTTAGAAACTCAATTTGGTGCAGTTTTCCCAAGTGAAACCAACAATCCTTATGCTCAACCAGCATCCTTTAATAAAGATCATCACCGTCTGCTGCTACATTCTAGTTCAAGAATTCAAAATGTAACTAATAATTACTCTTCAAAAGAGATTTTAAAACAAAGCCAAAATGATAACAAACATCGGCAGCGAAATATTAATCTCTCAAATCATTCTGTTGAAGCCATCATTACAGGAGTATATCGGCAGGTTTTGGGACGTGAGCCTTTTTCTGGTCAACATTTAACCGTAGCTGAAACCAAACTAAGAAATAGTGAAATTAGCGTCCGTGAGTTTGTCCGACAGTTAGCTAAATCCTCCTGGTTTCGTAATTTGTATTGGGATAATCTTTATATTACTAAAGCGATCGAGTGTATTCATCGGCGTTTATTAGGTCGTCCTACCTACGGACGTGGGGAAATGAATCGATATTACGATCTTTGCTCCAAAAAAGGCTTTTATGCTCTAGTTGATGAAATCTTAGACAGTGATGAATACTTAGAAGTGTTTGGCGAAGATATAGTCCCCTACGAACGTTATCTAACCCCCAGAGGTTGGGCAAGGCGATCGCTCTCTCAACCGATTAACTGGTCACAGGCTCAACTAGATCGTCAGCATACTGCGGGAGAAGTTATAGCCGAAAAAATTAGGGAAGATCGCGATCGTCTGACCAGATTAGCATCCCAAAGCAACGGTCATGTTCGCGATCGAGTAGCAGAACAAACATCCTTAAAAACAATTGAGGACAGTAAGGAGCCAGTTACTAACTCCAATTCAATTCCAGTTGAACTCGAACCAGAAAAGCTAAAAGCTGATAGCTAAGAGCTGATAGCTTAAAACTAATCAACAAACAACATAGTATTTTAACTTTTCACCAATATGAGTATAGTCAAACAAATGATTATTAACGCCGATGAAGAACTCCGCTATCCAAGTCTTAGCGAAATTAATCAGCTACAAAATTTCTGCCAAACAGGAACAAACAGAATTAGGATTGCGAGAATTTTAGCTGACAATGAAACCAGGCTCGTACAAAGAGGCTCTCGTAAATTCTGGAAACGCCGACCTATAACTCCTAGTAATAGTGGGAATCTGAGAAAGACTAATTCCTGTCAGCGCGATCAGGGTTGGTATATTCGTTTAATTGCTTACTGTGTGTTGGCTGGAAACAATCAGCCACTTGATGAAATAGGAATAGTTGGCATGAGAGAAATGTATCAATCTTTAGGAATCCCTCTAGGAAACTGGGTAGAAGCATTAATCTGCCTGAAGGAAGAGGCGATCGCTCTATTAAATAATGAAGATGCAGATGAGGTTATTCCCTATTTTGATCGTATTATTCAAGCTTTGATTAATCCTGGTCCTCCTTATCGCATTATCGAGCTAGAAAGATCTGGAGGCAGTATGAGTTCACAAACAGCTTTTTCAAACAGCCTCTGAGATTTCTTTAAGGAGAGAAGTAACACTTTGTAATTATTGTGAACATTCCTTAACGGGACTTAAACAAAAATCAAGCCCAAACAAAGCCCAAGCTGGCTTTATAAGCTATGAATACATCACGATTTTGGTTGAGCCATTGGACAAAACGGTAAGATATAGCTGTACGAAATGCCTCTAATGCTTCAGGAAATGTATCTAAACGGTCAGCTTTTGTGTGTGAATACTCATACACAAAACGTGACCTAGGTTTGTTCGCCCAACGCCTTCTTAATCCCCCAGTAAGCTTATGCCATAGAATAAAAGTA
This sequence comes from Pleurocapsaceae cyanobacterium CSU_1_1, assembly GCA_012034765.1. GTDB lineage: Bacteria > Cyanobacteriota > Cyanobacteriia > Cyanobacteriales > Xenococcaceae > Waterburya. The sequence continues at coordinate 24,969 of JAAUOU010000049.1, forward strand.
TACGCACAAAAAACGAGAATAAAGGCGTTGAGCCGAGATACGTGTAAAATCATGCCACATCTGCCTGTAATCTATGCCTGACATACCTTTCAGCTTTTACTGCCAAGCAATCTGCTCCACATCTCTCTGAAGGTCTTCACTCGTTCCACGAACATAAACCATTGTCGTATCTAGAGAATCATGTCCCATAATTTGAGCCAAACGATGCAAAGGAACAGTTTCCGCCATGCGATAACCGAAACGATGACGTAAATCGTGAGGACTAACATCTTCAACCCCAGCAATTCGGGCATATTTATCAACTAAATATCCCAAGGCACGAGTAGTTATCGTAGTTTTTGTTTTCCGAGAAACAAATAGCCAACTACCTGTTACCGTAGGGAGATATTCTGACAACACCTTTCTAGCTGTCGCATTGAGAGGAACTTCTCGATACTTGTTTCGTTTGCCATAAACCTGTAGATAGCCACCGCGTTTTCTTAAATGAATATGCTCGCTCTTTAGCTGACAAACCTCTGCTGCTCTCAAACCCGTATGAAGCATTAAGATTATAATTGCCCTATCTCTGAATAAACCATGACTTGTGACTGCTGAGACAAGTGCCGATTCTTCCGCATCGTTGATTTGACGGGGTGAAGATTTCATCAAAGGAATTAATTTAACTACTGTCGCAGGATTGTTAGTAATCTTTTTCAAGTCAACAGCCCAAGAAAAATAAGATTTGAGAGTTACCAAATAACGATTGATAGAAGCAGGAGCTAATTTTAGTTGAGATTGAAGATAACTGCGATAACGAATTAAAGTAGGGGTAGTAATTTGCTCTAGTTGAAAACCAACCCTTATTGCTTCAGAAGATTTGATACTTTTGGTTTCATACCAAACTATAAAGGAGTGTAGATCGGATAAATAATTACGAATCGTTACAGGACTAATATCTCTTTGCCCACATAGATATGATTTGTAGTCGGCTAATTCCTGACGACTTGATAGCGATAAAGATGAGATAGCACCAGGTTTCATAGCTATAAAATTGCCAATTAATTCATTAATGCTACTCAGAAATAACCTTAGCAGACATTAAAAATTGAGGTTAACGGTAGCATTAGCAGACATAAACGGTAAGATTATGGCAGTTTTATGTCTGCTAATATCAGTTATCAGACAAGACGAAAACCTAATAATAATGGAGGTGATGAGAAATCACATCAATCGAGCGTACTGCTTACCCTCGCTTTAAGCCCAATCCCAGTAATAAAGAATTAATCGAACTTTACACTCCAACCGAAGCAGAAATTAAATTAGCTACATCTAAGACTCGCAGTTATGACGGACAGTTTAGCTTTTTGGTAATGCTCAAAACCTTTCAGCGTTTGGGCTATTTTGTCAATTTGAGTTCATCCCCCGTCCCATTATCGACCATATCCGTATCTGTTTGAACTTAGGGGCAAAAGCTAGTGCGATCGCTCCCGAACGTTCCCGCCGTCGCTACAGAAAAGCAATTCGGCAGCATTTGAAAATCTCTATCTACAACAAGCAGGGACAGAAAATTTTAGCAAAAGCAGTGGGTCAGGCAGCTACAGTGCGCGACCACCCTGCGGATTTGGTTAATGTATCTATTGAAGAACTGGTTAAAGAACGCTATGAATTGCCAGCCTTCAGTACATTAGACCGTTTGGTACCTCATATTCGGACTGTCATTAATAATCGCCTGTTTAAAAAAGTAGCTCGTTCCCTTTCTGTAACTGAAATTTCTTATCTCGATAGTTTACTAATTGATGACCCAGACTCAGATTCAGTAACGCTCAACGAAGTCAAACAACTGCCAAAAAAGCTACATTAAGTCAAATAAAGAAGCTTTTAGCCAAATTCGAGCGTTTGATGGATTTTGGCGATGCTAAACGCTTGTTTTCAACTATCGCCACCACTAAAATCCAACATTTTGCTGCCTATGCTCGGACGTTAGATACAGCCGAATTTCAAGATATTCTATTACCCAAACGTAGAACCTTACTGCTGTCTTTAATCTATCAGTCCCAAGTTAAAGCCAGAGATAATTTAGTATCCATGTTTCTCAAACGGTTGGCTACCATTCACAATCGGGGTAAGGAAAGATTAGAGCAAATTAAACAAGAACAAAGAGCTATGACTGAAGGTCTTTTGGGAATTTTTGGAGAGGTTCTTGATGCCCATGATGCTACTTCAGATGAAACTATTTTAGGTCGTCAGGTACAGTCTCTAATTAAAACTCATGGGGGTTCTGAGAAGATACGCTACCAATGGGAAGAAGTTACCGCTTACAACAATGATGATTACCTTCCCTTACTATGGCAGTACTACTCTAATTACCGAGCTTCTTTATTCAAACTGATTCAAGGCTTAGAGCTACGTTCTACAACTCAAAACCAATCTGTAATCGAAGCAGTAACTTTCTTACTCGTTGAAATACTCACCGCGCTGAAGCGACGGTGATTCTTGGCAGTTCACAGCAATTTGCTACCGAAGTAGTCTTACTATCGCTCCCTGCCCGTTTAAGGTCGTGCCAATTCCCTATGCCGACCATTTCTATATTTTTACTCGCGTTCTCATCCCTGCAATGTTCTACTCCACAGTTAATGCAAAGAATCGAACGAATTGACAGATCGATTTTGCCCCATTTAAAGCCACAATTCGAGCAAATTTGGCTGGTAGGCTCCCATCTACTAATTACTGTAAATTGACGACTAAACTTGTCTGATTTAGCCTCACACATGGTTCTAAATTCTCGCCAGCCTTGTAGACTAATTACTCTAGCTAGATGACGGTTTTTAACCATTCCCGACACATTCAAATCTTCTAAAACGATGGTTTGGTTTTCACTCACCACTTTAGTAGACAGTTTGTGTAAGAAATCCTTACGAAGATCGGTAATCCGATTGTGTAGCTTGGCAATTGACAAGCGAGTTTTATTACGGCGATTAGATCCCTTTTGTTGACGTGCCAACTTGCGCTGTAACGAACGTATCTTGCGGTCTAAGTTAAAGTAGTTAGGGGCAATAGCCCGCTCTCCATTACTCATTACCGCAAAAGTAGCGACACCTAAATCTATGCCTATGCTCTGATTTTTAGCCTCAATAGTAACGGGTTCGACCTCTACTACAAAGCTTAAAAAATAGCGTCCAGCACAGTCCTTAATCACCGTTACCGAGCTAGGTTCTGATGGTAGTTCTCTCGACCAGATTGGTTTGAGATTGCCGATCTTGGCTAGATAGACCTCTCCATCTTTTATTGAGAAAGCCGCCTTGGTAAATTCAGCCGATTGTTGGTTGGTCTTTTTCTTAAATTTAGGTGTACCCATTTTACCGCCTTTTCTCTTCCCGTTACGGGAGTTAAAAAAGTTTCGGTAGGCTGAATCTAAATTTCTGAGCGACTGTTGCAACGGGACTGAAGAAACATCAACCAACCATTTGCGTTCTTCAGTCTTTTTAGACTGAGTTAGTTGGGCAGATAGCTTACTGTACCCAGGCAGTTTATCTGACTGCTTGCAAATAGCCAAAGCATCATTCCAGACCACCCGAACGCAACCAAACAACTGAGCTAGGCTCAATCGCTGTTGGTCTGTTGGATAGAATCTGTATTGATACCTAGCTTTCATGCTTTATGCTAGAATGAGTCAACAAGTAAATTGTAGATTGGTCTGCTTCAAATGTCAACTCAGCTACGAAAGGAAAGGCATAGTGTTTCTGACCTAAAAATTCATTTGGTCTGCGTGACTAAATATCGTCGGTCGATCTTTACATCTGAAAGTTTGGCTGTGATTGAAAAATCTTTTAGTGAAGTGTCTAGGAAAATGGATTTTCAGGTACTAGAGTTCAATGGCGAAGTAGACCACATTCACGCTTTAATTGAATTTCCACCTAAACTATCTGTATCGCAAATGGTAAATGCCTTGAAAGGTGTTTCCAGTCGTCGTTATGGGCAAGCTGGTTACAAGAAACCCTATGGCAAAGATGCTTTGTGGAGTCCTAGCTATTTTGTTTCTTCTATTGGCGGTGCGCCACTTGAAATCTTAAAGCGGTACATTCAGTCCCAAGAAAAGCCGTCCTAGAAGGACGGGGTTTTAAACCCAAATTCTCGATAAACTGAACAAATGTCATTGCATCCACAACCTATTCCGCCAGTACCAGAAGATACAGCACGAGTCGCCCGTGCAGCTTTCCCTAAAGGAAATATTTACGTACAGATTAGAGATACCTTGGGCAGTATTTATGAAGATTCGGATTTTGCCGATTTATTTTCAGTCAAAGGTCAACCTGCTCAGTCACCTTGGCAATTAGCTCTAATCTGCATAATGCAGTACATGGAAAATTTATCAGACCGTCAGGCAGCAGATGCAGTCAGGGGAAGAATCGATTGGAAATATACGCTTTCTCTACCTTTAGAAGACTCTGGATTTGACTTCTCAGCTTTAAGCGAATTTCGTAAACGCCTGATTGAAGGAGGTTCTGAAGAACTATTACTAAACCGAATTTTAAAACAATTACGAGAAAAAGGATTACTTAAAGGGCATAAGAGACAACGCACCGATTCTACGCATGTTTTAGCTGCAATTCTTCCTCTCAATAGACTAGAAACTTTGGGGGAGACAATGCGGGCAGCCCTTAATAGTTTGGCGGTGGCTGCGATACTATTGGTTAGCCAAACGTCTTAAGAAAGGTTGGTTTGACAAGCGACCCCGCGTTATGCGAAGCGGTATCCTTTAGAACGCCGACAGGCGCAAGGGCGCAAGGGCGGTTTATCCGTGAATGCGCGAGTGTTGACCGTTATGGAAGAAGAGTTGAAAACTACCGTTTGCCTAAACTTGATTCCGAGCGAGAAACGTAATAGTAATCAAATGGGAGAAGATGGTTTTAGTTTACTGGAAAGAATTTATGCTTCCAATGCCCTGTGATGTGGTTACGTTACCTTCCTGCTGTAGAAATTCTAAGAATAGTCTGGGTTCAACAATTTAATGCCCCCATTGACGGAAAAGTAAAATGGCGCACGCCTAAAGATATGCCTCCCTCGACCATCGCAATTCATTCGCCCTATGATGTAGAGGCTCATTACAGTTCTAAAAGAAGTGTCAATTGGGTAGGTTACAAGGCTCATGTAACTGAAATCTGCGATGAAGACTCTCCTCACTTCATTACTCATGTTCAGACAACCTTATCCACTGTCACTGATGAAGCAGTAGTCGAGCCAATTCATCAAGCCTTGTCCGAGAAATCATTACTCCCTGAAGAACACTTGATGGATTTGGGTTATGTAACAGCAGGGCATTTAGTTTCTGCAATACGAAAACTATGGAATTGAATTAATGAGGACAAGACGGGCGAATCGAATTCGCACGTCCTTAATACTTCAACTTTGGGAACCAGGTAAAGACGGAAGGTGCGCCTCGGAAATACCACAACGCCAGAGCAGGGTCACAAATGGCGCATCCAAACGATGATAGTGGCACGAATGGAACGATGGGAGTGCCATATAGATGATGGACTATATCCCATGCTGTGTGCAGTAGCCAGCCAATTCCAATAAATCGGTAATCCTGTAATCCCCAGTAGGCAACACCAGTCATCACAGTACAGAAGGCAAATTCCCAGCCCAATAAGCCACCGTTGAAATATGCAGCTCCAGCTCCAGCAATCATCAGGGCACTAAGATTACGACGGTTCGGCTCTTTAAATAAAGAGCAAAGAGTAATATAAATTAGAGCCACCACTAACGGTGCAATTAGCTGGATCATCGTTATTTCTGGTCTGGATTGAATTGGCATAGTATTACTCTGACGTTATTTTGTGCGGTTGATTAGCATGAAAAACTAAATATTTCTATGCTTTTTGTCGCTCGTCCCATTTTTGAAAAGCACGATCGTAGCTGTAGCCCTGACGCTGAAAAAATACCCGCCACGCAGCGACTCCCCGCACGATTCCCCAAGAGGTTAATATATATAGCGACCAAGGAACACCAAAACCCGTGAAGAAGTTAATTGGGATCAGACAAGCGTTGACAATCGCATATTTACCAAATCGGTCTTGCAGTTTTGATCGGCGATATAAATCGAAATCTTGATGTTTTTTAATTACTTGTTGCTGACTGAGCCACTGGCTTTTGGCAAGTTTGATCGTCTCAGGAGAGATACTGAGTTCTTGGGCAATTTCTAGCAACTGTGGATGGGACAGCTCTGAATCTAAAGTAGAACGATCTGCCATTGCAATATTCAGAATTTCTCGAACATCTTCCTGACTATAAGCGTGAGTTGAAGGTGGTTTTAAAAAGTCCATAATATGAGCAATTTAATTTATTAGTTAGCAACAGAATCTGAGCGGTCAAATACCTCATGCCACGACCGATGAACCAATGTGGTTGAGGATGTAAATAATAAAAAGCCGAGTAATGGGTGGAGAATACCTAAATGCAAGAGATGATTTAAGTGCCCCGTGATGAATTGCAGCGTGAGTAGGACTGCTAAACCGACTGTCAGCATCTTGATTTTTTGAGGGAATGGATTAACGAGCAATCCTGCTAATAGCAGCACAACTAATCCACCATATCCGCGCACCAGTAGAACGTGAATGTTCCACCAAGTAGAATCGTCGAAAACTGCTAATCCAACTGTTAATAGTTGAGCAATGAGACAAAAGTTAAATAGTACTGCGATCGCCAGAAATCCTTTTTGAATCCAGCGTCCAGATAATTTAGTTTGCTCAGAATGAAGGTTTATCATCACGATCGAGGTTATTGCTAAACATCAATTTGAGAGAAAATCATGTGTAGCTTTTTGGATAATTACTAAAAAGCTACACATACCAATGAATTTTGCTAGTTTGCTACGACTGGAGCGGGCATCATGTCCTGCATAAATAACATTGCCTTCTCGACCAACTCTGCCCCTGCTTTTTCCGGCGATCCGGTATCAAATGGCGGAGCGGGATTGTACTCCAGCAATAGTTGAACGATTTTGGCGATTTCTTCACCATAAAGGATACTAGCGATCGTCAGACCAAAATCAATCCCTGCGGTTACGCCGCCACCAGTAATCCGATTGCGATCGACGACTACCCGCTCGGTACTGAAGTTTACACCCAATGCAGCAAGTTGGGGTCGCCCTGCCCAGTGAGAAGCCGCTCGATAGCCAGCGAGCAGTCCAGCCTTAGCTAAAAATATCGAACCGCCACAAACAGAAGTCACGTACTTGGCGGTGCTGCCTTGTTTGCGGAGAAATTGCAGCAGTTCTGTATCGTCTTCTACTGCCGCCTGTCCGATTCCGCCACCGATACAGATAATATCCAAGCGGGGGCAATTGTCAAAGGTGGTATCTGGTAAAACCACCATACCGTCGTCGGTTGTAACAGGGTCGAGCGTTTTCCAGATCCGATAAGTATCGACACCAGGTAGCGGACTTAAAACCTGCTGTGGCCCGATAATATCGAGAGATGTCATGCCAGGAAAAAATACCAAACCAAGAGTGTATTTTGGGTAGTCAGTCATAAATCGATTTCCTAATGATGAGAGTAATAAAGCTGATAGTGTCTATAATATAGTCATTCTAAATAATTTCCGTATGATTTAACGATATCATCCAAGGAAGTACCAGGAGCGGAATAAATACGTCTTTTTTGATAATCGCAAAGTCTTGTTCGATACGATTAAAATCAGGTGAATATGGTGGTAAAAACAAAACTTTGTGACCCGCTTGTTCGGCAATGCGAAATACATCATCCTTGCGGTGAAATGGCGCA
>JAAUOU010000050.1 GCA_012034765.1 Pleurocapsaceae cyanobacterium CSU_1_1
CAAAAATCGCCCTAGACACAGTTATTTCTGGACGGGATTATACGGTACGACATGGATATTATCTATGGACATATGTTGGGTGTGGGTTGAAAAGTTAATGAAAACAGCTATCAATAAACTACCATTTTATCTCCGAGGTCTTCAAGCGATGGAACGCATACAGAGTATAACCTAGCGGGGTTGTCACCCCGTCAGCTGTGCCAGCAAGTTTTCAGCCGACTGCCAGAGTTCTGGTAAATTAGCCATGATTTCAAGTGGTTAGTAATTTGCTTATTGTTCCCTGAGTAATAAGCAAATTAAGCACCTGAATATCCTTTGTCTCGGAGCGCTCACCGATCTGGTAGGTTGAGTTGAGGGACGAAACCCAACGACTGTCTAGGACGTTGGTTAATGATACGCTTTTAGTTTTTCATCTAGCTTAATAAAAGCGATCGCTGTTTCTAACTATTTAACTATTTGCAGGCTATTAAGTACCTAAACAAAATTAAATATACACTTGAGTTGCTCTTTTCCCTTTTCCCTCTCTTTGATCTTAACTAGGTAATTAATTTTGAGCGACTATTTAAAATTACTCTTTGCCGATTTTTAAGACCGCCATAAACGCTTCTTGTGGAACATCTACAGTACCAATAGATTTCATGCGCTTTTTACCTTTAGCTTGTTTCTGCAATAGTTTTTTCTTACGAGAAATGTCCCCACCATAACATTTTGCTAGTACATCCTTACGCAAAGCAGGAATATGTTCACTGGCAATTATTTTTGCGCCAATCGCAGCTTGGATAGGAACTTTAAACTGATGACGAGGAATTAATTCTTTCAGTTTTTCGGTTAATGCTCGACCAACATAGTAAGCTTTATCCCGATGCACAATAGTAGATAAAGCATCCACAGGATCTTTATTCACCAAGATATCTAGCTTAACCAAATGATCTGTGCGATAGCCCAACATCTGATATTCCATGCTGGCATAGCCTTTAGTGCGAGATTTCATCTGATCGAAAAAGTCAGTAACAACCTCTGCTAAGGGAAGCTCATAGACTAAACAGGTACGACTTTGCGTAAAGTACTTCATGTCTTTAAAAATGCCTCGTCTAGTTTGGCACAAGTCCATGAGAGTACCCACATAAGTTTCAGGAGTAATTATTTCTACCTTAATAAAAGGTTCTTCAATTTTTTCTCTTTTTTGCGGATCGGGCAATAGACTAGGGTTATCAATTTCCATTACCTGCCCATCTATGGTGGTAACGCGATAAATTACTGAGGGTGCAGTGGTAATTAATTCGAGGTCATATTCTCGCTCTAGTCTTTCCTGAACAATTTCCATGTGTAGCAGCCCCAGGAAACCACAGCGGAAGCCAAAACCCATCGCGCTTGATGTCTCTGGTTCATAAGATAACGCTGCATCGTTAAGCTTAAGTTTATCTAAGGCATCTCGCAAGTCGGGATATTGGTCAGAATCGGTAGGGAATAAACCACAAAAGACCATCGGCTTGGCTTCGGTATAGCCTGGGAGAGGATTGGGTGCAGGAGCGTCAACCTGAGTAATTGTATCCCCAACACGAGCGTCTGCAACTGCTTTGATTGCAGCCGCAAAGTAACCTACTTCTCCTGCATGAAGTTCGTCTACTTCTACCTGAGTAGGAGAAAGAATACCCAGTTCATCGATCACATATTCTTTCCCTGATGCCATCAGACGCACGTTATCGCCTCTTTTAACCGTGCCATCCATAACACGAAAGTAAACCACTACACCTCGATAGGCATCGTAATAACTATCAAAAATTAAGGCTCGTAAAGGTTGATCCACTGTATCTGCTGGCGGTGGCACATGCTGCACGATCGCCTCTAAAATATCATTAACCCCTAAACCGATTTTGGCTGAGGCTTGAATGATATTACTACAGTCTAAACCCACAACATCTTCAATCTCTTGAGCAACTCGCTCTGGTTCTGCTCCTGGTAAATCGATCTTGTTGAGTACGGGAATAATTTCTAAATCGTTTTCTAAGGCTAAATAAACATTAGCTAAAGTCTGCGCCTCCACTCCTTGGGAAGCATCCACCACCAGCAGCGCACCTTCACAAGCTGCCAGAGAACGAGAAACCTCATAGGAAAAATCTACGTGACCAGGAGTATCAATTAAATTTAAGACATATTTTTGCCCATCTTTGCCAGTGTAATTCATCCTGGCTGCCTGTAGCTTGATGGTAATTCCCCGCTCTCGTTCCAAATCCATATTGTCCAAAAACTGCTCTTTCATTTTTCTTTGAGCAACAGTACCCGTATCTTGCAACATCCGATCAGCCAGGGTAGATTTACCATGATCGATATGAGCAATAATTGAAAAGTTGCGAATGCGAGATACAGGAACGTCAGTCATAAAAATTAATTAGAATTAATAATCTTTAAAAGTTACTATTTGATATATTGTAATGTTCATTTTTACTTATTTTCCAATCTGTAACAGATTTTGCTTAAGTTTAAGTTGTGATGAGCCAAGATTTCAGTCTATATAGGTAAAATATAAAAAGAATCAGGAAAGCGTTTATGAATTATGAATGATGATCTCTTCAACCAAAATAAATTTGACAATGAAGCAATTAAAGACAAAGTTAAAGTCTCTGTCGATCTAGACTCGGAAGTTTTAGAACAGATTAAGCATCTAACCAACGAACCTAGTCGCGTGATTGAAGCTGCGATTAAACAGTGGCTGCGAGGAGAGAGAAATGATAACACTGACTTAACCAGAACTTTTCAGCGTAATCCTCCTGTGCCACCTCAAGGAGAATGGAACGATTAAAACCGCGCAGCGGTTAGCTATAAACACGGGAGCAATTAAAAAAGGTATTATTGCTAGGTGGCTCTTGGATCAAAATTCTTGCTCAAGAAACGCCGTTCAAAAAATGCCTTAACTTCCCCTTGTTCATTGTTCATTGTTCGTTGTTCATTGTTCATTGTTCATTGTTCATTGCTTAAATATCTATAGGTTATAGTTTCAGATGTAGTGATCTATTTTTTTGGCAAGTTTCCAGAAATGCCATTTATTTACTAATGCTCCCTAAATTTGATTTAAACGATAATAGTAATACTACTGTGTCCGCCAGCAAAATTGAATGGCAACATCTGGGAGCTGAACTAGTTTTTACTCAGGATCTGGCTGGCAATTATCTCTCTTTTTGGTGGGCAAAGGCAGCTGAATATGGCTTAAACTACAATCAGCTAAAAAAGCCAAGTCACGGTCAACTAGACAGCCAAGATATCGATGCTCATATTAGCAAGGTTTTTGCTCCCGTCGATAATTATGCTTACTTAGAAAAAGTCCGTCGAGTTATCAAACGACGTTTACCAGAGCAATGTTACTGTTTGTTTCAGTATCAAGATTTTTCTTATTCTTTTGAACTGATCATTAGCCCAATTTTACCTCCCCAGGGAGAGCCTCAAGCAGTAATGGTGATGGGTCATTTGTTGAGAGAAACAGAAATGTTTTCTTTTGCCCAAAATGAAGTCCCCGCAGCTATTTATAGCTATCAAAAACTACTAAATCAGGTGGTACAACAAATCCGTCGCAGCTTAGATTTAGCCACTATTTATCAGCATACGGTGCAGAACATTGGTACAACCTTCGCAACTAGTCGCTGTCTTATTTTGGCAAATCATTATAATCATTATAATATTACTCGCCTGTCAGTAAAAGCAGAATATTGCCGTGATGAATATGATTCAACCACCAAATATCAGATTAATTGGTACAAAGAGACTCACTTACAACAGGCGCTAGAATCTAGTTATCCTCTGGCTGTAGACTTTATCGGCGAAGATCTTTTACAGCGCAAATCTGTACTCGTAATCTCGACTAATAGCAGTAGTCAAGATAATGTTTTAATTTGCTTACAACAGTGCGATCGCTATCGTCATTGGACAACGGCTGAAATGGAAATGCTGCGGGAAATCGCCGAACAGGTAGAAGCAGCTATTTCCCTAGCTAAACTCTATCGTGAAGTTGAACAGGCTAGCATCCAAGCAGAAGAAGCCAGCCGTCTAAAAAGCGATTTTCTGGCTAATACCTCCCACGAACTTCGTACTCCTTTAAACGGCATCATCGGCTTTTTGAAGTTGCTCTTAGAAGGGATGGCTGACGATCCCGAAGAACAGCGAGAATTTATCGAAGAAGCCTATAAGTCTTCAATTCATCTCCTCAATTTAATCAATGACATACTCGATATTGCCAAGATTGAAGCGGGCAAGATGGAACTAGAATTAAATGAAATTGAATTAGATGAGCTGTTTCAAGATGTAGATAATTTAATTAATACTCAAGCTAAACAAAAAAACCTCAACTTTCAAATTAAATCCCCCGCAACTCTAACTCCCGTTATCTTATATGGTAATTATCAACGGTTGCTTCAGATTATGTTGAACCTAATTAGTAACGGCATCAAATTTACTAAAGAAGGAGGTATTGTTGTTAGCGCAGAAGTTACTAACAAGAAAATAGAATGCCAAGGGATCGAATTTCCTGGCATGGTCAAAATTAGCGTTGCCGATACAGGGATCGGTGTGTCCTTAGAAAAGCAGGATAAATTGTTTGAAAACTTTTATCAGGTCGATGGTTCGCGAACCAAATCCTATGGTGGCACTGGTTTGGGGTTAGCTATTTCGCAAAAGCTAGTGGAAGCAATGGGAGGCACAATCTCTTTTTATAGTATGGGAGATGGATTAGGTTCAACGGTTACATTTACCGTCCCACTAAGTCATTTACCAGTAATTAAGACTGCTCAATCTTAAGGGTAATCAAGAGCTAATTTTAATTTTAATTTTAATTGTACCCATGCTTAAAACCTGCTACTACGGCGATCGATCATGTCTGCAAGCAAGGCAAATATACTAACTTGAATAGCAGCGACGAATAAGATTAGAGTAGACTCGGTTAAATCTTGTCTGATAAATACATCCTGAAATAGAGTAACAAGAAAAGCAGCGAAAAATAGTCCAGCAACAGGAAGAAAGATTCTTAAGGGGGCAAAATATACCCCCATGCGGAGAATTAACTGGACAAAACGCAAGGTGTCTTGAATCGGTTTAATCTTACTCTTGCCTACCCGATGAAAATAATCAATTGGCTCATAATGAACAATATAATTATTGGTCAGCATGGCGATGGTAATGGTGGTGGTAAAGCTAAAGGTGTTGGGCAGAACGGGAATAAATTTGACTAAAACATCGCGATGAAAAACTCGCAACCCACTGTTTAGATCGGGAATTTGAGTTTTGGTTACCCACTGAGCAAAGCGTACTAAAAACCACTTAGGAATTTTACGCAGATTGGAGTAGCTGACGTTTTTACCAGTCCTTGAACCAACCACCATATCGGCTCTTGCTGCCAAGGTTAATAAATCGGGAATGCGTTCATTAGGATAAGTCCCATCTGCATCAGTAATAACTATCAGAGGATACTGAGCCTGCCTGATCCCAGTTTTGAGGGCAGCACCATAACCGCGATTATGATTATGTTCGATTAAGATAATTCCTGCCACAGAAGCCAATACCTGGGAAGTGGTATCGGTCGAACCATCATTCACCACAATAATTTCGTACTGATAACTGGGTTGTAATATTTGATGTAGATGCTCTACCGTAGCTGCAATAATCTCTTCTTCGTTGTATACGGGAATAACGATGGAGAACGTTGGTAAAAATTCTTGTGGCATCAGGTGTTTGGGCAGTAGCTAGGAGATAAGGCGCAAGCTGTAAAATCGAAGAAAAAAAGGGTTACTATGTTCGACATTAAACTTACTTATCTTAAAATGTCGATCGCCAAAATAGCTAAATTTCTGTTAGCGACTGAAACTAAACTATACACAAAACTTTCTCTATCCTGGCTCGGCTTAGGTCTATTCTTTACGGTAATTTATGCTTTGCTGGCATTGAGACTGGCTTTCCAGAGTGAATATGTGTTTCAAGATGATGCTCGTCAGCATGTCTTTTGGATGAGTCGTTTTATCGATCCCGAACTATTTCACAATGATTTGATCGCCGATTATTATGAGTCCATTTCTCCTTGGGGAGTGAAAACTCTCTATCATGGGATGGCGATGTTGGGAATCGAGCCACAACTCTTGCATAAGTTGCTTCCTGGGATACTCGCTCTGGTTGTCACGGTGTTTAGCTTTGCCGTAAGCCTAGAAATCTTGCCCATTCCCTTTGGGGCATTTGTGACGACCCTGTTGTTTAGTCAGAATGTTTGGGCCGAGCAAGGAACAATTTCAGGAACAGCTAAAGATTTTGTTTACCCGTTATTTTTTATTTTCTTTTTATTTTTGGCTGAAGCGATCGCTTTTAGGAGTATGTCTTGCTCTTTTTTTAGGTTCTATATTTTATCCGCCCATGATCTTAATTTTTGCGGGGGCTTTATTTTGGCAATTATGGCAATTTAAAGGATTTATTCCTCGTTTGGTGCAAGATCGGCAAATTTATCTCTTTAGCTGCATATCTTTAGCGGTAGCTTTTATTTTGCTTCTACCTTACGTTTTGGCTTCTTCGGCGTATGGTCCCACCGTTACCCTAGAACAAGCAAGAAACATTCCCCAGTTCATGGCTGGTGGTCGGACTGCCTTTTTTAATGATAATTTTTGGGAATATTGGATTGGCAGTATGCGTTCTGGCATAACACTCCATGAGGCATTAGTTCCAAGTTTAGCGATCGCAGGATTGTTCCTGCCGTTATTGTATAAGTTTCCTCAACGTTTTGCTTTACTAAAAAAAATTAGTCCGAAAATTTCTTATCTAAAGGATTTACTAATTCCTTCCTTTGGCTGGTTTTTCCTGGCTCATGCTGTGTTGTTCAAGTTATATCTGCCTAATCGTTACGTGGCGCGTAGTTTGCGAGTTGCGATCATTATTGCTGCTGGGATAACATTAATGGTGCTGTTAGAAGCGGTTTTAAGTTGGGGCAATCAACCTACTAGTCAAGTTAAATCTATCGCAGCCCAATTTGCTACAGCTTTATTAATAATTCTCTTGGTTGGTTATCCTTTAAGCCAAGACAAATTTCTGGATACCGATTATATGATCGGTTCATACCCTGAACTGTATGAATTTATCAAAGAGCAACCCAAAGATACTTTAATTGCTTCTTTAAGCGATGAGGCAGATAACATTGCCAGCTTTACCAATCGCTCGGTATTATCTAGCCGAGAACACGCTATCCCCTATCATATGGGTTACTTTCAACCCTTACGGGAGCGTATTTTTGATTTAATTGAGGCACAATACAGCCCTGATCTGGCACTAGCTAAAGATTTCCTTAAACGCTATGGAGTCGATCTGTGGCTAATTGAAAATTCTAGTTTCAATGTCCCATACCTAGCGGATAATCGCTGGCTAACCGACCAACAGCCAGTTACCCAGGAAGCAATCAAGCAATTAGAACAGGGAACTATACCAGCGATCGCACTTTTACAAAATACCTGTACCGTATTTCAAGATGATAGATATACTGTCCTTGAGAGTGCATGTATCCTCAAAGAGCCAAATAGGTAATTAAGCATTTTCATCTCTAAACAGATCCTTAAGGAATCGTGTATGTCACAATGATTAGCGTTAATCATATCTTGTAGTTAAGCAATTTATATATCAGATATAAACATGGAATCGCTTTATCAATATGCTTGGCTAATTCCCGTTCTGCCTTTGTTAGGGGCAATGATCGTGGGAATTGGTTTAATCTCCGTCAACAAAGCGACTAATAATCTCCGTCAAATAGTCGCTGTCTTCATTGTCTCCATTCTTGGGGCAACAATGGTCATGTCTTTTGCTCTTCTCTGGAGTCAGATCCACGGACATGAAGTATTTACCCGCACAATCGAGTGGGCTTCAGCGGGAGACTTTCATCTCTCCATGGGCTACACTATTGACCATCTTAGCGCCATGATGCTGGTGATTGTCACCACCGTAGCTTTTTTGGTGATGATTTACACCGATGGCTATATGGCACACGATCCAGGCTATGTTCGCTTTTATGCCTATCTGAGTATCTTTAGCTCATCGATGCTGGGACTAGTCATTAGCCCTAACCTAGTCCAAATTTATATTTTTTGGGAATTAGTCGGGATGTGTTCCTATCTCCTGATTGGTTTTTGGTACGATCGCCAACCAGCAGCGGATGCCTGTCAAAAGGCATTTGTCACTAACCGTGTTGGTGACTTCGGCTTATTACTAGGTATGCTCGGACTTTACTGGGCAACAGGTAGTTTTGAATTTGGTGTAATGGGCGATCGCCTGGGAGAATTGGTTTCCTCTGGTGCGATCAGCGCCTTTCTAGCAACCGTTTTTGCCATCTTAGTATTTTTGGGTCCAGCAGCTAAATCAGCTCAGTTCCCCCTCCATGTGTGGCTACCAGATGCCATGGAAGGTCCTACGCCGATTTCTGCCCTAATTCATGCTGCCACCATGGTTGCTGCGGGAGTATTTTTGATTGCGCGAATGTATCCCGTTTTCGAGCATGTTCCGGCTGCCATGACTTTGATTGCCTGGACAGGGGCTTTTACTGCCTTTTTAGGTGCGAGTATTGCCCTAACGCAAAACGACATTAAAAAGGGTCTGGCATACTCTACTGTTTCCCAACTTGGCTACATGGTGATGGCAATGGGTATTGGTTCTTACAGTGCAGGTTTATTCCACTTGGGAACTCATGCCTACTTTAAAGCGATGCTCTTTCTTTGTTCTGGTTCAGTCATCCACGGTATGGAAGCGGTGGTTGGACATAACCCAATTCTGGCACAGGATATGCGTATGATGGGAGGATTGAGAAAATATATGCCCATCACTGCGGGGGCTTTCTTTATTGGTAATTTAGCCATTTGTGGAATTCCCCCCTTTGCTGGTTTCTGGTCAAAAGACGAGATTCTGGGACAAGCATTTACAGCAAATCCTGCTCTTTGGTTTGTGGGTTGGGCAACCGCTGGTTTAACCGCCTTCTATATGTTCCGCATGTACTTTATGACCTTTGAAGGAGAGTTTCGCGGTAATGATGCTGGGATCAAGCAAAAATTAATGGGTGAAACAGGTTTAGCCTTTGGCCCTGGTGCGATGGATGCTGATGAAGGTCATGGTCATAGTGAATCTCCCCATGAGTCCCCGCTGACAATGGCGCTACCCTTACTAGTGTTGGCTGTCCCCTCTACCCTAATTGGCTTGCTTGGTCGTCCCTGGAATAATTACTTTGAAGAGTTTATTCATGCCCCAGGAGAAATTATTGAAGCTCATGCCTTTGACAAGAGCGAATTTATTACTATGGCTGGCTTATCTGTGGCGATCGCCGTTACAGGAATTATTGTCGCTCTACTGATGTATCGGACCAAGACTATCGATCCCCAGAGTATCGTTAATAAAGTCCCCACGCTCTATCGTTTTTCCCTGAATAAGTGGTATATCGACGATCTCTTCAACAAAGTATTTGTCACAGGTATTCGCCGTCTTGCTAGGCAAATTATGGAAGTTGACTATCGCGTTGTGGATGGCGCAGTTAACCTCACTGGTTTGGCAGCAGTTCTTAGTGGCGAAGGATTGAAATACCTAGAAAATGGTCGCGCCCAATTCTATGCCCTGATTGTGTTTGGCGCAGTCTTAGGCTTTGTCTTGATTTTTACTGTGGCTTAAAGTGTTTTAAGCTATTAGCTCTTAGCCTTTTGATTCATCTTTATTTATTTTGTTTTCAAGCGATCGCTCTTTCTAGTAATGGAAGGCGATCGTTTTTTAATGTCCCTACTTCCCTACCTTACCACTGGTGGCTGTGGAGGTGGGACAATTCCAGGTTTGTAAAGTAAAGCATCAATCTTTTTCAAAGTGGCTAAATCAGCTTCAGGTAACTTATCTGAACTATCTGCCTCCAAAAAATTAAACGCACGACGAAACTCGGAGGGGGTAGCAGCAACAGGAGCAGTAAAATGACAGGGAATGACTCGCTTGAAATTCCAGCTAGCAACTTTATCCGCCCATGCTAGGGTTTCTTTAGGAGCGCGATTAAGAATTAAGGTCTGTAGGATGGGGGCGACTAGTAGGCGACCATCTTGGCGTAATTGAGCAAAAGCAGTTTGCCAATTGGGTTGCCACTGAAAGGGAAACAAACCCCAATAAGTTTGAGCCGATTTGTCAGGCGATCGCCAAGCATCTTTTAAGATCTTACCCAAGGAAGGTATATCCAAGACACTAGAGCGAAAATACATCGCAAATAAGCAAATTCTTTGCCAACCCTTGAGGCGATTTTCAGGCGTATCCGTAATCTGCTCTCGACCATTTTCACGGGCATGAAACAGCAAAGGAAACAAATCCTGTTCAATGATTTCGGGCGGGCGATTGGGAATTGAGACAATTGAGTCGGTTAAAAGCAGAGTTTGCGATCGCTTATGGAAAAAAGCCACTTCCTCAAATTGACCTAATCTGAGGTCTATATCACCTAAAATAGCGTAATCAAACTCATCAGCAAAGGGGGTTTGGCTACTGTCGGTAGGTAAAACTTGGGTGCGCCGAGGGGGAAAACCCAGCCAGCTTAAGGGCAGATTCACAGGAAAACTCCACTGTTTTGGGGCAATAAATACCGTTGCTTGAGGAAACTTGCGCGCAAACGGACCAACAAAATATTTATGCTCCAGTCCAGAGATAGTGGGCAAGATAATATATTTCACCTCTCCATGTTCTGCTACCAACTCCTGTACTAAATCGATGCACTGCGGAGTAGGGGCAACGGGAGCATATACGAGGAGTCCTCCTTGGTCTAATCTAATCACGGTCATACGAATTGGCACTACCACATAGAAAATGCCCTGTAGTTGATCGAAAGTCCAGATTGTCTCGGGTAAAATTTCTCGCCGAATTGTACGACGCTTACTATAAGGATAAATCGGCACGTTTGCCCAAAAATGCCAATGATACTGGCGATCTTTAATTTGATTGTGACGTAACTTATTTGTTGATAGTTGATTCACTCTAACTCGCTCTCCACCCAATGCACAAATTTCTTTTGTCTACATATTCTCGCTGAAAACAGGTCTTTGTTGACACTCCCATTCTCTAGGAGACTTGGGCGTAAATAAAGCTACTATGCGTAAGGTCAGCTTATCCTTTAGGACTTTTGACTTCTAACTAATAACTGGTATCAACTGAGTTTTTCATCCAATTCAAACATATCTGCATTTGCTGTTTCATGGTCGCGCGATCGCTCTCGAAGCGACGACCATGTCCTGGTAAAACCCATTCAAAAGAGTAATTTGCCAATTTTTCCATTGACCGCACTTGTTCCTTCCATGAATACCAAGAATAAGCACGAAAGGCATAAAGATGATTGAGATATTTCGACCAAGCTAAATGATCGCCTGTAAATAAAAATTTCTGGTCAAAAAGTAGTACTGTATGTCCTTTACTATGTCCTGGTACGGGAATAATTAAAACATCGTCGCTAAATTGAATTGGGTCGACACCTTGAAGTTGAATTTCCACAGCTTTAGTATCTGAAGTAATATCGTCACTATGAAGAATGCGATCGCATTGGAAATGGTCATGAAATTTTTGATGATCGGCAACATCATCTCGATGGGTTAAATATAGGTAGCGTAAACCCCCCATTGCTTCTAATCTTTTCACCAAAGGAGGAGAATATCGAGGTGAGTCAACTAAAATATTACCTTCCGCTCTTTGAATAAAATAACTGGCTGCGCCGTAAGAATTTTCTGCATGATAGCCACAATGATATACGTTATCGGCGATTAAAATAGGCAAGCTTTGTTGTGCAACTTTAATATCTTTTGGTTTTTCTACCGTTCCGATTGAAGCTGTAGGACAGGATAACAATGCCTGCATTGCTTTAAGCTGTTCTACTTCGTTACTCGGTTGTTGATATACGGCTGATTGTTCCCCGACTTCTTTGAAAATTTCTGAAGCCATCCAGCGACATGTATCACAATCGATGCAGGTGCTATCTACGTAAAAATTACCACTAATATTTTCCGAGCGTCTTTTTGCTAGTTGAGCCATTTGTCTTAAGGATCAATTTTAATCTAAGAATTCAATCCTCATACCAACTCGATCGCCAAGCTGCTTGCGCCTCAATTATTGCAAGTTCTTGTTGAATTGCTTGATATTGACTGTCAAGTTTTTTTACTTTGCTCATCAGGTTGCGAATTTGTCCCCGCTTGGCATTTAAAAGATGATCGGAAAATTCTACTTCTGCTAAACGCAAACGCAATAGACTAATTTGCAGAGATTTTTTCCCTGATTTTGATTTTTTACTTTTGTCACTTTCAATTGTTAAATTCATCACATGAGCAACTTGAGGCGGGTGGGAATTATTTCTCATGCCTTTGCCAACATCTGCCTGCATTGCTACATCAATAACTTGATTTGGCAGGCGATCGGGAATAATTTTCGACCCTTGAAGTAGCTGATTAACTTTCTTGGAAGTTTCATCTAGGGTTTTTAATTTCACGTTCAATCTGCTGATGCCATGAAATTAGATGCTCAGGGTTTTCAAAGTCTATTTGTTCCTTGATTACTTCTTCGAGGAAATTATCTGGCTTAAGCTCTTCATCTAAGCTAGTATCGATAGAACTGGTATCGATCGCAATCAATTCAATATTTTCTAGGTCTTCAATATTTTCAAGATTGGCTATTTCGGCTTTGATTAACTCTAAATCATTCTGCGCTAAAGTATTCTCCGCTTCTCCTTCTCTGCTTGGCTTAGGTAATTTTTTAATTAACTCTGCCATCAAGTTCAATTGTGAAGGTTTTGGCTCTAGTTCTTTTCGGGTAATAATTTCGGTTAGTTGTGGCTTGAGATCGAGACTAAGCTGTCTGAGTTTTTGCTGTAGATCTTGTTTAGCGCTCAAAGACAAATTAGTAAATGATTGGGGATAAATTTGAGTACAAATTTGATAGCAAGCTAAAATTAGCTGTTGTTTGAGGGAATGACCTAAAAGTTCTAGGTAGCTGCTATGTAGCGCCTCAAGTTCAGTCGCGGTTTCGGCTACTTGTGATTTTAAATTTTCGAGGTTTTGCTTTACTTGCTGAATCGATTTTGTCATCCTATCTTTTATATGTGTTCACGGGACAGATGATTAGCAGCCTGATAATGCGTAGCTAGTTTATCCTAAAGGATACACTTCGTTATCTTAATTCCATCTTTTGAAAAAAGCAAAAGTCGCAGAACATTCATTAAACCAGATGAGAATCTTCAAAGTTTAATGCAGCCTACGACTAGTGGACGTGGACATAAATAAAGCACCTATTCAAAAAGTTTGAAACCTTTAAACTAAAAGACTTCTGACTTTTGACTTTTGATTTGCCCTAAAGGACTAGCTCCTTACGTCGCGTCGCGAAGCTTATCCTTTAGGACTTTTAACTTCCGCGTAGCGGTACTAGTGGGATGGTAATTTGCACCCACAAATTTGTTTTGCTCTATTTTTGTCCTGTTTGAGCAGCCACTTCATCAGCGAAGTTGGATTCTACTTTTTCAATCCCTTCTCCCAAGACAAAACGAACAAAACGACGCACCTGAATGTTTTCTCCCAACTGAGATATACTCTGTTTGACTAATTCTTCGACAGTAATACTCTGGTCGCGAATATAGGGTTGAGGTAACAAAGCAATTTCGTTTAAACGCTTGTCGATTCTACCAGTAACAATTTTTTCTTTAATATTATCTGGTTTACCGTCTAGGTCATCTCGACCCATTTCAATTTCTTTTTCCTTAGCCACGGTACTTTCAGGAATATCGCTGGTTCTCACGAATTCTACGTTAGGACAGGCCGCAATCTGCATGGCAATGTTTTTAACTAACTCTTGAAACTCTTCACGACGCGCCACAAAATCTGTTTCGCAGTTTACTTCTACCAATACGCCAATTCTTCCGCCAGTATGAATATAGCTTTCTACCAATCCTTCGGCCGCAACACGACCTTGTTTTTTATCAGCAGAAATAGTTCCTTTTTGACGCAACCATTCGATCGCTTTGGTCATGTCGCCTTCATTTTCGGTTAAGGCTTTTTTACAATCCATCATCCCCGCACCAGTTTTTTCGCGGAGTTCTTTGACTACTTTTGCCGATATAGTTGCCATATTTTTCTGTTTTAATTTAATTCTAGTGACGACAAAATAATTTTAAATTATGTTGGCAGAAGCTCTAATCATTAGATTAGCCAATATCTATTCTTCTTCGAGGACGTGATTTGAGTCCACAGATCTAATTTTAGATGATTCAGGACTTATACAATCAACAGCATAGATTAATGCATAAGTCCTGTCAGTGTTGTGACTAATCCCTACTTGCTAGCAATTTGGTTGGTGAGATTAAGTCTATTCTTCGCTATCGGCATCCACTTCTTCGGGTTCTTCCGCTTCTTCTTCTGCGCTAGGATATTCATCTGTATCGACTCCTTCCTCAAGCTCATCATAATCATCCTGATTATCTGGCTGACCATGGCGACCTTCATAAATAGCGTCCGCTAGTTTACTGACGATTAACTTGATCGAACGAATGGCATCATCATTGGCAGGAATTGCCACATCGGCTACTAAAGGATCGCAGTTGGTATCCAAGAGGGAAACCACAGGAATACCTAGTTTTTGACATTCAGCGATCGCATTGTGTTCCCGCTTTTGGTCGATAATTACGACAATATCAGGCACTTTACGCATCATTTTGATGCCACCTAAATATTTTTGTAATTTACTCATTTCACGACGCAATACTGAAGCTTCTTTCTTGGGTCTTCTGTCTAAAGCGCCAGTTTCTTCCAGATTTTCAATTTCTTTGAGTCTTTCTACTCTGGTTTTGATGGTTTCCCAGTTAGTTAACATTCCCCCCAACCATCTTTGGTTGACGTAGAAAGCACCACAGCGAGACGCTTCTTGAGCAATAATTCCTGCTGCTTGGCGTTTAGTACCAACAAAAAGAACTCGCTTGCCTCGCTCTGAAGAGGAGCGCATATAGTCATAGGCTTCTTCCATTAACTGTGCAGTTTGCACCAAGTCAATGATATGTACACCGTTACGAGCAGTATAGATGTATTGAGACATCCGCGGATTCCAACGACGGGTCTGATGACCGAAGTGAACCCCCGATTCTAAAAGTTCTGCGAGAGAAACTACTGGCATATTGTTTTTTACTCCTTCGGGTTAATCCTCCATTCAGGGACATTTTTAGTCAAGGTAAAAACACCCGAAAGCCTGAATGTGTGAATTGTTTTATTTTGCGTATACTAGTCTAGCACTATAAGCTCTTGATAGCCTTAGTCAAAAGTTAGAAGTATCGCAATTTAATTAAAAAGTAGATAAAGCAGGTAAAATTTAAGCAGATTGTTACATCACAGTATAGTTAATGGCATCATTACCTCAATATCGACCCAAAAAGTTGTCTCTTGGCCCATTAGAAGCCGAAATACTGGATATAATCTGGGATTTAAAAGTAGCTACGGTTAAAAATGTCCACGAGCAAATTTTAAAAGATCCCGATCGCGAGCTAGCTTATACTTCAGTAACGACGGTGTTACAGCGATTGACTAGTAAAGGGTGGCTTAAGTGCAGTAAAAAAGGCAAAGCTTTCTCTTGGCAACCCCTACTTTCCAGGGAACAAGCCCAAGCGATCCGCTCCTACGAACAGCTTAATGGTTTTTTAGCGGTAAGCAATCCTGATGTGGTGGCAGCTTTTGCAGACAGCTTAGATACTGCTAGTCTAGAACAAATAGAAGCGATCGCCGAGCGCCTTAATAATATTCGTCGTCAAAGAGAGGAGCAAAGCTAATGCATTTGCTAGCAATTTCAACCGTCGTCATTCTGGCGCTAATTATCCGTTATCA
Organism: Pleurocapsaceae cyanobacterium CSU_1_1; assembly: GCA_012034765.1. Lineage (GTDB taxonomy): Bacteria > Cyanobacteriota > Cyanobacteriia > Cyanobacteriales > Xenococcaceae > Waterburya. Next base: position 15,846 of record JAAUOU010000050.1, read on the forward strand.
ATTAACTCCCTCCTCTGGAGAATGGTCAAAACGCTGGTATAGAACCTTGTTTCTGTTTTGTTTTCCTGGGTTACTGCTGCTGACAACGGCAATTACCGTATTGTATATGGGTTGTCATGGAGAAATGTTGGGAGTTAAAGCTGGTTCTGTCGGCTGTTTTATTTCAGGCAGTTTGATCCTATTTGCCAGCGCTTGCTTGCTTAAATTAGCTATCCAAGGCGATCGCTCGATTCGTCAAGTTCGTAACTATCCAACCCAAGTTATTGGTCAAACAGCCGCTCAAATTCTAGAGTTTGATTTGCCCTACAGCGCCCAAATTGGTTTTTGGAAGTCGCAGTTAGTGATTAGCAGGGGTTTATTAACTACCTTAGATCGCGAACATATAACAGCAGTCATTGCTCATGAACAAGCTCATGTAGAATATCGTGATACTTTTTGGTTTTTCTGGTTAGGCTGGATTCGCTCTTTTAGTTTTTGGCTGCCTAATACAGAATTATTGTGGCAAGAGTTGCTGTTACTCAGAGAATTAAGAGCAGATCGCAAAGCAGCCGAATCAGTTGATTTCTTATTGCTAGCAGAATCATTGTTAGCAGTAGCCAAAGCTCCCCTAGAATCTCCTATTTGGTGCGTTAGCTTAAATGATGCGCAAATTGGCGATCGCCTTCAAGAAAGAATCGATTCTTTATTAAACCAAACTGAACCTGTTCCTGGCGATCGTTGGTATAACTGGAGTTGGTTATATCTTTTGCTGATGCCCTTATTAACTATTCCGCTGCATTATTCAGGGATGAATTAACTGCGTTCAACTTAGCTAGTTTAATCAGCTATCAGCTATCAGCTATCAGCCTTGGAAAATCATAATAACTGACAGCAATTGTTATTTCAGACCCTAGCAAAAAGATAATGTTCCGTCTCCCGATACTACTTGACCAATTTGGGAGGCGGTAATATTTTGCCCTTTAAACCAGTCTAGAGCCAAATTAGCTTGTTCTGGTGGAACAATTACCACAAAGCCAATACCCATATTAAAAGTATTAAACATTGCTTCTGGTTGAATTTTCCCTGCTTGAGCTAACCAATTAAAAACGGGCGGAATTGTCCAGCTATCCTGCTTGACTTCAATCGACTGTTCTTGATTTAAACACCGAGGTAGGTTTTCTGGTAAACCCCCACCAGTAATATGCGCCATGCTGTGTACTTCAATTTCCGTTTTCAGCAATTCTAAGATTGGTTGGACATAGATTTGTGTGGGCTTAATTAACTCTGCACCCAGACTCCTACCGTTAAATATTTCTGGTGTATCTGACCAAGAATAACCCCCTGTTTCTACGATCTTCCTGACTAAGCTAAAACCATTACTGTGAAGTCCTGCACTAGCTAACCCAATGGCTACATCGCCAATTTCCACTCGCGAGCCATCCAGCAGTTTGCTTTTCTCCACTACACCGACACAAAATCCTGCTAAGTCATATTCCCCTAACTGATAAAACCCTGGCATTTCTGCCGTTTCTCCCCCCAAAAGAGCGCAGCCGCTAAGACGACACCCTTGAGCAATTCCCTTAACTACTTCTGCTAGCTGTTGAGAGTTGAGTTTTCCTGTGGCTAGATAATCTAAAAAGAAAAGTGGCTCTGCACCAGAGGTCAAAATATCATTGACGCACATTGCTACAAGATCGATTCCCACCGTATCGTGACGGTTAATTGCTTGAGCAACTTTGAGCTTAGTCCCAACCCCATCTGTCCCTGAAACCAAAACGGGTTGTTGATACCCTGATGGCATCTGAAAATAACCGCCAAAACCACCTAAGCCACCCAAAACCTCTGGTCGATTAGTGCTTTCAACGTCCTGACGAATCTGACTAACGAAAGAGCGTCCTGCCTCAACATCAACACCAGCGTCTTTATAGTCCATAAATCTAATTGCCTAGCTCAAAATAACTACCCTTGTCGTCTAGAAATATTAAATCAGAAATTTTGTTACTTAAGCCAAAGATAATTTACTTTGCACGCTAAAGCGTTTCTGCGATCGCCTAAATGTACCTTGCTGACAATAATTTAGCAGGAGATCGAGATTCAATGGATTAATAAATATGTTCAATAGCTTTTTATCTCTTTTTCCAAATTTTACCTTTTTTGTATTTAGAATAACCATGATTTCTAATTCAAATCAGCCAAAACCTTGCAACTCTTTTAAGTGATTGCATATTTTTGTCTTAGATTTATCAAACCCAATGTGGACGCAAATATTAAAAAAACATATAAATTTGCTTCTATAAAAATACCCTGACATACAAAATTTTAAATAAGAACAATGCTTAAAAACTCAAAATACAGTAAAATTGTTGCCATTACAGCATTTTTATCTGTTGCTAATATATTATTAAATAGCTCAATTGTTACGGCACAACCAAATAGCAGAAAAAAAAGATTGCCAATAAACATCTGCTTTGAATAGCGCCAAAAAACAAGCAATCAGCCAAAATATATTTTTCCTAAAAGCTTCTAATCATCAAAATCATAAAAAAGCTGGGCAACAAGATTACTCCAAAATATCTAAAAATCGGCAAATCATTCCCGCACAAGAGCCACTTTTAATAGCTAATTCTGTGAGTGGAAACGCATCTTGGTATGGTCCTGGTTTTGATGGTCGTTTAACTGCTAATGGCGAAACATACGATCAGCAGGAAATGACGGCTGCCCATCCCGACTTAGAATTTGGGACAAAAGTTAAAGTAACAAATTTGCAGAATGGTCGTTCAGTAATAGTGAGAATCAACGATCGCGGTCCTTTTATTAGAGATCGAATAATTGATCTGTCTGCTGCTGCTGCTAGTGCTTTAAATATGATCAGTTCAGGAGTTGCACCAGTTAGACTTACTATCTTAGGACAGTAGTTTTCAATAGGATAAACTATATGTTTTTAGCTCTAAGCCGTAAGCTTTAAGCCTTAAGCTCTTGAAAGTTGCTAAATCAATGATAATGGATAATTGAGCATTGCTCATTGTTCACTGTTCATTGATAATCATGGTGCTTTTGTTACGGACAATTTCTGAACTGCGCTCCTATTTGAAGCCTTACCGCCAGGCAAATCAAGGCACAATTGGTTTAGTGCCGACTATGGGAGCATTGCACCAGGGACACTTAAGCCTGATTGCTAAAGCGATCGCTGAAAACAGATTAGTAGTGGTGAGCATTTTTGTAAATCCCTTGCAGTTCGCTCCTCAAGAAGATTTGGCTAACTATCCCCGACAGCTAGAAGAAGACGTACAGCTATGTGAATCAATGGGAGTAGATTTAGTATTTGCTCCCACACCCGAAGAGATGGACAGCAGGGGTGATACAGGCGCTTTAAACAACAAGACTACGGTAGTTCCACCTCAAAGCATGACGCAGGTGTTATGTGGTAAATATCGCCCTGCTCACTTTACGGGAGTTGCAAGTATTGTTACCCAGTTATTTAATATTATTCAGCCAGATAAAGCTTATTTTGGACAAAAAGATGCCCAGCAGCTAGCTATTATCCGTCGTCTAGCCCAAGACTTAAATATTCCTGTGGCAATTGTTCCTTGTCCGATTATTCGAGAAGCATCAGGACTCGCATTAAGCTCCCGCAATCAATATTTAACAGAGCTAGAAAAACAACAGGCTGCTAAAATCTACCATAGTTTACAACAAGCAAAGCTGGCTTTTATTCAGGGAGAGATTAACGCTACAGCATTAATTAACTTAGTTAAGCAGAAACTAGCAGCTACAGAAGAAGTTAGAATTCAATACATTGAGCTAGTCGATCCTTTTAGTCTGCAATCAATTACCCAGATTAAGCAGACTGGATTGCTAGCGATCGCTGTTTACGTTGGTTCTACTCGTTTAATTGATAATATCGTGTTACAAAAACGTCAGCCTATTATTGCTATTGATGGTCCCGCAGGAGCAGGAAAATCTACCGTTACTCGTTCTTTAGCGCATCAGTTAGGCTTGCTCTATCTGGATACAGGAGCAATGTATCGTGCTGTTACTTGGTTGGTACAATCATCGGGAATTGCGATTAATGACCATCAGCGATCGCCAATTTACTTCAAGATTTAGACTTAAAGTTAACCTCCCCCAGCAGCATCGACTTACCCACGGTAGTTGAGATCGACGGTCAAGATGTAACTATAGCTATTCGTACCCCAGAAGTTACGGCAAATGTATCGGCGATCGCAGCGATCGCTATAGTAAGAGAGAAACTAGTCCAAATGCAGCAGCAGTGGGGAGAACAAGGCGGATTGATTGCCGAAGGACGAGATATTGGCACAAATGTTTTTCCCCATGCCGAATTAAAAATCTTTTTAACCGCCACAGCCTCCGAAAGAGCTAGAAGACGTTTACAAGATTTGCAAGCTCAAGGCATCAATAATATCGACCTCAAACAGCTAGAGCAAGATATTCAACGCAGAGATGAGCAAGACAGTAATCGAGCCATTTCACCTTTGAAAAAAGCCGATGATGCGATCGAGTTAATCACGGACAATCTCAGCATTGACGAAGTAATCGACAAAATCGCTCAACTATATCGACAATTGGGTGCTAGTTATTAGTAACTGATGCTAGGCATTAATTGCAATAATTAATCTATTTTGCCAACATATACTATCTAATCAGGGTTTTATTTGACTCCCAAAACGCTTTTATATATCTCAAGTTAGAGGTATTTACTTGCTCTAGACCATTAGCATTTAGATGTATAGATGTATATAAGTACAAAAGTAGTAGCGATCGCCTAATAACTGGAGAGAAATTTTTTGTGGTAGATAATAATCAACAAACTTTGACTAATGCGGCGGGTATTCCAATCGCTAGCAATACTGTCTCCAAGACTGTTGGTAAGCAAGGACCTTTATTGCTAGAAGACTATACTCTCTTAGAGAAGATGGCGCATTTCAATCGTGAGCGTATTCCTGAGCGAGTCGTTCATGCGATTGGTGCGGGTGCTTATGGTACTTTTACCGTCACTGAAGACATCACTAGATATACTAAAGCCAAGCTGTTTTCTGAGGTAGGGAAGCAAACTGAACTTTTTGCGCGTTTTTCTACCGTGGCTAAATCTAAAGGCGGTTCCGATATTTATCGTGACTTGAGAGGGTTTGCGCTTAAGTTTTATACCGAAGATGGCAACTGGGACATGGTGGGCAACAATACACCCATTTTTTTCGTGCGTGACCCCATGAAGTTTATGGACTTTATTCGTTCGCAAAAAGAACATCCCAAAGAACATTGGCGACACGATCAAATGTGGTGGGATTTCTGGTCTCTAGTTCCTGAAAGTATCCATCAAGTATTATGGTTGATGGGCGATCGCGGTGCGCCAATGGGATGGCGGCACATAAATGGTTATGGTAGTCACACTTTTAGCCTGATTAACGAGCAGAATGAGCGAATTTGGGTCAAGTTCCACTTTATCACTGACCAAGGTAATAAATTCTTTACCGATCAACAGTGGCGCAATATGGAAGGAGTAGAACCTCGTTGGGCAACTAAAGATCTCTATCAAGCCATTGAAGAAGGTAACTATCCTTCTTGGACAATGAAGATCCAAGTAATGACCGATGAACAGGCGCAAAACTTCCAGTGGAATCCTTTTGATCTCACTAAAATATGGCCTCATGGTGATTTTCCTTTGCAGACAGTAGGTAAATTTGAATTAAATCGTAACCCCGAAAATTATTTTGCCGAAGTAGAACAAGCTGCATTTTCGCCTGGGAATGTCGTCCCTGGGATTTCTTGGTCACCAGATCGAATGTTACAAGCGCGGATTATGTCCTATGCTGATGCTCACCGCCATCGTTTGAGTGTTAACTACGATACTATTCCTGTTAACAAACCCCATGCCACCGAAGCTAATACGCCCTATCGTGATGGGTTAATGCGTGTTGACGATAATAATGGTTCACGCATTAACTATAATCCCACTCATGAAAGCTATCCTCAACCAGACAAACGGGCAGAAGAACCTCCTTATCATGTTTCGGGAATGGCAGCGCGCATTGAGTTAGACGAAGACGATCATTACGATCAGGCACGGATGTATTATGACATGCTTGATGACGGTGAAAAAGAGCGTCTCTATAGCAATATCGCGGGTAGTCTTGGTAAAGCAACCCCAGAGGTAATTAAAGACCAAATGGAGCTATTTGCCAAAGTATCCCCAATGTTAGCAGAGCAAGTACAAAAAGCGATCGCTACCACCGAACCACCAAAACCTGAACCCAAACCAGCAACGGTAAACTACAAAACCAGAAGTTAGATCTTAACAGCGAAACAGTGACAGTTAATGCGCGTAATGTAAAATTTACTTTACCTGGAGATAAAAAAATTGGCTTGGAAGCAGATATCGAGATAGCCGAATCACAAACCACAAAACACATTGCCTTATCGGCAAAACCAAGCCTGGATGCTGACGGTAATAAAATCGCGATCGCCGATGTAGAATATCACGATCGCGAAAATGCTGCCTTTGCTCAAGCTTTATTGGACAGTACCAAGGAAATACTCGATCTACGCAATTTCGAATTAGATGCCATGTCCCTAAAATCGATAAACTCGATGTTTGTCAGGGGAAAATAATTATGGCAGCTAGTGCTGTAATTCGTGAATTTCCTGATAACTAAATATTAGCTATCTACATAACTTAGAACAGAATTCTACTAGCTATATCTACGTTAGGAAGTTTTCTTGCTGACAGCGATCGCCATAAATCGAGTTATTAATTAATCAGATTGCGATCGCTATTTTTAGCTCACAACTAACTAAGCAGTAAACTTTTCTATAATTCGTTTCATTGCCTCGTTAACATTATCTCGACTATTAAATGCTGAGATGCGAAAATAGCCTTCTCCTGCTGCCCCAAAGCCAGAACCAGGAGTACCAACCACGTTGCAGTTCAACAATAATTTATCAAAGAAGTCCCAGCTAGATAAGCCATCAGGAGTTTTTACCCAAACATAGGGCGCATTTATTCCTCCGTATACGGCAATTCCTGCTGCGGTTAACTGTTCGCGGATAATTTTAGCGTTTTCGAGATAGAAACCAACTAATTCTTTGATTTGCGCCTGCCCAGCTTCAGAATAGACTGCTTCTGCACCCCGTTGTACGATGTAAGATACACCATTAAACTTAGTACACTGACGACGGTTCCATAGTTGCCAGATTTTCACCTCAGAACCATCTTGCGCTTTACCCATTAAATTTTGAGGAACTACGGTAAAGGCGCAACGAGTCCCCGTAAAGCCAGCATTCTTGGAGAAAGAACGAAATTCGATCGCACAGTCTTTTGCTCCTTCTATCTCATAAATAGAGTGAGGTAAATTAGGATCGCTGATAAAGGCTTCATAAGCTGCATCAAACAGAATTAATGAGCCGTGTTGTTTGGCATAATCTACCCAGGCTTTTAAATGTTCTTTGGTAGCTGTCGCTCCTGTGGGATTATTAGGGAAACAAAGATAGATTAAATCTACTTTTTCGCGAGGAATTTCCGCAGTGAAGTTATTTTCAGCACTGATGGGAAGATAAACTAAACCTTCGTATTTACCATCTTGAGCTTCTCCTGTATTTCCTGCCATAACGTTAGTGTCGACATACACAGGATAGACAGGATCGGTCACGGCAATCTTATTATCATTGCCAAAAATATCGAGAATATTACCGCAATCGCACTTAGAACCGTCTGAGATAAAGATTTCCGACGCATCGATCTCACAACCACGGGATTGAAAGTCTTGTTGAGCAATTTTGTCTCTTAACCAGAGATATCCCTGTTCTGGTCCATATCCTTTGAAAGTACTGCGATCGCCCATTTCTTTGGTCGCCTCAATGATTGCATCGCGACAGGCAGCAGGTAAGGGTTCGGTGACATCTCCAATACCTAGCTTAATAATTGGTGCATCAGGATGATCTGCTGCAAACGCACTAACTCGACGCGCAATTTCTGGGAACAAGTACCCTGCTTTAAGTTTGAGATAATTATCGTTTATGGTTGCCATTGATTCTTTACTACAAACGCCATTGATTAAGCTTACTGTTATCTGGCAAGTTATATCACGTTTTTAATTTAGCTTTAATCTGTCTCTGTCTGCTTCAAGTTAAAATCTGCCCCAAAAAATAAGAGCGCTATTATAAACGCTCTTCAGCATAATTACCCATAGATCATGTTACAAAGATTATTAGCGACGCAACCATTTTGCTGCAACTGCGCCCAATGCTGCACCCACCATAGGATTACTAAAGAATTTGAGCAAAGCAGGCTGATCTGCCATTACATCTTGGAAAATGTCAGGATGAGAATGATAAGTAAAACTCGCCAGTTTACTTACATCATCAGCGTTCATCCGACTAGCATGATGAGTAGATAGACCGAGTTGACTGGCTAAATCTCTTTCTTTCAGTCCTCTTTGGTCAAGGCGTTTTAAAAACTCTCTAGCGACATCATCTCTTTCGTTCGGCTTGATTTGCGCGATCGCTTTTTGTAACTCTGGTTCCATTTGCTGTGGCGAAACATTGTCGTGATGAAAAGCATTGCGGAACAAACCATGTCTTTCATCTCGGCTAGAACGATTAGCAAAATCATCAAAGTTATCGTAACTATCTTCTCCTTTAGGACTTAGGACTTATTACTTATTACTTAATCCTCTGTTAACTTTCGATTTCAGCCAAAATACTATGACCTAATTTAAATAGATATTTTTCTCGTTCAATCATTGCCTGACTGGGTTTTAGATCAAAAGTACTCAGTATATCTCGCCAACGGTAAGACCAATCGTGCTTAAGTAAGCAATTAGCGACGTTGCCTCGACTGATCCGCTCTAGTCTTTCTGGTTGAGCATCCAATTCGGCGATCGCTTCCACCACATCTGTACCAGATAAATCGACCTTAATAATTGGTTCTGACCAATCAAAATAGCGAGAAAAAGCTTCTCCAGCGGGTGGCATACCGATCATTACCGTACCTGCTGCTGCCCCTTCAAAAAAGCGATAGCCAATTTCTTGAGTCCCTCCTGTTTCGGCGGTGGAGTTGAATTTGGCATAGTTGGTAATGTTATAGCGACTTCTTTGGAATAAATTAGCAAGCAAAATGCGATGTTCTCTAGCATTCCCAATTTCTAATTTACCTTTGACGGTGTCGTGATAGTAAAAGAAATTGTCTTGGGCGGCTCTTTTAACTAAAGTATCATGGATATTTGGCGATCGCCTGCCTACGTAAGAAACATCAATAAAACGTTGAGGTGGATTGGGATAGGGGGAAAAGCGCAAGGTATCAACCGCAGGAGGAATATAGGTAACGGGTGGCTTAATTAACTTACTCAATCCCTCGACGCATTGGGTCACACCTAAAAAACGTGATCAAAATTTGACCAAGGCTCCCTAAATAATCGTTTAATCTGTAAGTCGGGCTGCCACATCTCAGTGATGAAACAGGCTGTATACCGACATTTTTCCCGCCATCCTTTGATTGATTCTAAAAGATGAAACTGAAACGGGTTGTCTAATACCGCGAAGAGTAAATCATATTCATGCTCTAAAACCAATTCTGTGGGAAAAGGAGTAGCTTTTAAAGCAAGACTATCCGAACCACCAAGATATTTGACTCCACGATAGATCTTGCAAGCAACGTCAAAGCCACGATTTGGATTTGCTACATGTAGTTGTGCTGATTCTAAGTCGGTTAATACATCTTCAAACTCATAAATACAGCAGTTTGCTGCTTGAAAACGGAATCCACGCACAGAGAGAACCAAAATGCGTGGCGATCGATTGATATTAGAAGAAAAGCTATTGGACATAATAGAAAAATTTTAAAAGTTAGTAATAAAAAGCTCGATAAATTAACATGTATTGATACATATTTTTAACTTATCGAGCTAGTGTCGCTGTGCGGAAGTCATAAGTACCACGAAGGTATAACATCAAAATTCAGAATTATTTAAATTGTAGGTTTATAGCATTTACTAATAATTACTTCATTCGACTTAAATTAGCGGTTTGATAGTAATGTGCCAAAATTTGATGATAGTTAATTCCTTGTTTCGCTAAATAATAAGCACCCCATTGACTCAAGCCGAGTCCATGTCCGAAGCCACGCCCTTTAACCAGCAGATTATCGCCATCAGTAGAAACGCGAAACAAAGTGCTGCGGAGATCGAGAGCTTTTCTGAGATCGTTACCGCTAACAGTTGCACTACCGCGATCGCCTGTGATATTCATTGTCACTACTCGACCACGGGGAGTCATTGCTGTAGGCTGAAAAGCTTTAATTTTACCCACCCCAGCGACTAAACTTTGAATTTTACTGAGGGGAACTATTTGTTGCCATTGAAACACAGGAGCTTGCTGATCGTAATCAACTACAGCTCTCAAATAAGGTAGGGGAGAAGTCCAGACATCCTCAACATTTTCCGTATATCCGCCAGAAGAAGAATGAAACGCAGCAAGAATGACTTGATTGTTATAGGTCATAATCTGACCTAAAGTACTGTCAACCGCCTGATGAGTGGTCGTATATTCGGTGTCTAGACCTTTATAAACCTGAGTTCCAATTGTCGTATCAACATCATAAATACCGTTAGAGCCTGTTTTACGCTTGTAGAGAGCATAAGAACGAGCAGCAACAGCCTGAGCCTTAAGAGCTTCAATTGGCCAACTAGAGACTGCTTCAGCGCCAACTACGCTATACAAATATTGCTCTAAGTCAACTTTATTAATTGCTGTAATACCATTGTTTTGCCGAATCAAACGAGTTGTTCCTCGATACCAGCGATCGCCAATCCAAACATAGCCATTATTTTCTGGCTCAATCACCAATTCCCCCGCAGCGACTCGATTTGAAATTGTAATGCTGTTGCCATCCAGTTTAGCTGCTAGAGAGGACATGGGGTTAAGTTCCCCAAGCTGCCTTCCTGCACCATCTTTAACTATGGCAGCAGTAGAGCTACCTACTTTTATACTATCAACTTCTTTCTCTATAGCTACTTTTAACTCTACTGCTTGAACTGGAAGGACAATTAACAGCCCCATCAGGCAAGATAGCCAAGATAGTTTGTTTAAAAATAAGTATTGAATAAAATTAACCGATTTTACGTTTTGAAATATCATTTTGTTGATGTTGCTACGATTAAAGATCGCCATCAATATCTTGCGTTATTTTATAAGCGATGACAACAGGAGTTTTTACAGTAGTTTTCAATTGGCTGAAACATGCTGTTGCTCTTACTAGTCCTTAGCTATTGCCTCCTCAAATGTGGCGATCGCCTAATATCTCCAAATTCCGAAAATTGCTGTTATTCATACGCTCCAAATGTTATTAGCGCCTTCAGTGGCAAATCTTAAAAAATACAAAGAAATGATAAATTCAATGTAAAGAAACAGTCAATTCGTTGCTTTTAAGCTGTTAATTTCAGGCATTCTTTTTTTGAGAAAACACTCTCTTGCTCAAAAACTTTTTGATGATTATTTATGATTATGTCTAAAAGGATGTTTGAAAAGTAAAAAGTGATGCTTAATCAAAAAATTGCTAAAGATTGATCACAGATTCACGAGATTCAGGTAGATCGACAGCTTCAGGCTCACCATTTAAGACATCAATTACCCCTAGCATTTCTCGTTCAAAGCTTACCTGCGCCCGATTGGTTTTTGCCCCAAAATAAAAGCTGCGCTCTTGTTCTAATGCCCAAATTTGAGAATGAGAAAAGTAGCTCATCACTACCCCAATCATCAGTAGAGCAAAACCAGTATAAACAATGGGAACACCAGGATCGGCTTTGATCTGTAAGCCAGTACTGCCGATAATATCAATTAGCTTCAGGTTAATACCGTCAATGTCTATACTTTGACCAATACGCAGGGCGCTGGTTAAATCTCCTTGCTGATTATAAATTAATGCCGTTCCCTGGAGATCTTTAATCAACATTGAAACCCCCGTACTCAGATCGGGCTTGGTAGGAATCCAAGTTCCCCAGATGTTACCTGCCCCTAGGGTATCTAACTTCGCCACTGGTAGCTGAAAGATGGGGCTATTATTTAGCTGAACTTTAGCAGCAGCAATACTCCAGTTAGTTTGATAGAAAGTAACGCCGTCATACCGCAGGGGTTTATTGACGTGGATTGTTTCTCGTTTGATTTCTTCGTTGCGATCGCTGACCACAGACAAATCAGAGTAAAATTGGTCTATATCGCCGTTTTCTGTATAGTCAATCCAAAAGCGATTTACTTTAACTGACCAATCTGAAGGAAGCTGATTAGCGCCAAATGGCCCTAGTTCAATAATATTTTTAATTTTAAAAGTATCCCCGCTGGCAACCATTTCTTGAGCAAAAAATCCTGTAAAAATACCCCACACGCCTCCTGCCAAGACAATTAACATCCCAGCATGAACGATAATTGGCCCAATCCGCCCGATAATTCCCTTACGGGCATATAGAGCATTATCCTGCTGCCAGACTTGATAGTTTTGCTCCTTAAGCAGAGGAATTAAAGACTTAATTGAACCTTGCTCTAATTCGGCACTAAGAGCTAGTTTTTCATACTGCTGGGGCTTTTGATAATATTTCCACTTACGGGCAGCTTTGAGGGCGGGTAACTGGCGAGTAAAGGTACAGGCGGTTAGACTGGCACCAAATAAAATTAGCAGAGAAAGATACCACCAGGTGCTATAAACATGATTGAGTCCCCAGGCGAGAATCACTTTCCAAGTTAAAAAACCGTATAAAGCAGGAGATTCAGGATAGTTTTGTTGATAAAAAGACAGGGTTTCTGCCTGTTCAATAACTGTACCTGAAATACTGACTACGGCGATCGCCAGCAATAAAGCGATCGCTAATTTTAAGTTGGCAATGATGCCGACAAAGCGACGCAAGATTGACCCTGGCTTAAGAATAAAATTCATTATTTATATATTATGGAGCAAATATGGAGCAAAAATTAGAGGTAACCAGTTTCTTGAGAATGACTTTATTTGTTTGAGTGCCTCCAGACTCATCAATGCCTGGAACGATAATTTAATTAAGATTATACTCAAACAACCTACTATTAATTAATTGACTAACCATTAGTATAAATTGAGCGCTCGCTTTGGAGATTGTCAACAGTTAGATCTCTAAGTTGAGGAAGTTGTGAGGAGAAAGTTACTGTTTAGTTCTAGAATACCGCTACCCATATGGTTAGTGGTTGAAAAATTCAATAAATATAACAACGAATTTAAAATTTATCGAATAGTTGCAAAGAGCATTTGGGAAGGGAAAAAACTGATACAACAGAAGTATAGAGCAATAAAATAAGAGGCAAACGATTATGGATAACGTCTCTAACATCTTAATGACCGACCAAGATTGGATTGATCAAGGTAAAGCTGATGCTTGGGCGGAAAAACCAAAACAATCCCCAGAACACGATCCCCAGGCAGCTAGTATGTATGATCTTGGCTATTGTGAGGGAGAAATAAGGCGATCGCCTTTAACTGATAAAAAGCGATCCAAAACATAACGAATAACGAGTTTTTTTGTCTAGCTCCTCACAACATCCTCAAACTTTTCCCTTAACTTCAAAGTGAATTTAGAACATCCGAATCAACTAGCAAAACTCTTTACTCTTTCCTTAGTGAGTTGATAGGAGAAAGATCATGTCAAAATTAGCTTTAAATCCCTGGCAAATTGAAGAATCAGACTTTCCCGCTGATGGTACAACTTCAGAAAAGCTCAAATTTTAATTAACTATGCCGTCTTAGCTCCATCGGGACATAATACTCAACCTTGGTCATTCATCATAGTTAATGATGCTATTGAACTCTATGCAGATAAGACTCGTGCTTTACCTGTGGTCGATCCAGATGATCGCGAACTAATTATTAGCTGTGGTGCAGCTTTATTTAATCTTCGTATTGCTATACGCCATTTTGGTTATAGAGATATTGTAGAAATTTTTCCTCAGCCAGAAATTGCCGATTTGTTGGCTAGAGTGAGTATTGGTAGTAAAAGAATCATCAAACAAGAAGAAAGCTATTTATTTAGAGTTATCTCCAAAAGAGCTACTAATCGCCTTCCATTTATAGATCGTGAACTTCCTGCATCTTTAATTTCAGAACTTGAATCGGCAACTGAATTAGAAGGCACTTGGCGAGAAATTATGACTAAAATAATCTCCGCAAGTACTCGCTCAAAAGTAATTGAATTAATCGATCGCGGAGATCGCCTACAAATGGCAGATCCATTGTTTCGTCAAGAATTATCAAAATGGGTTCATGCTCATAACAATCCTAGTCATGATGGTATTTCCGCCCATGCTCAAGGCATAAACGAAAAATTAGATGTGTTTACACCTTTGATTTCTCTGGCTATTCGCTCTTTCGATTTGGGAAAATCTCAGTCAGCCAAAGATTGTCAACTTGCTAAAAATGCCCCAGTTTTAATGCTGATCGGTAGTAATAATGACTATCCTCGCGATTGGCTAGAAACAGGAGAGGCTTTAGAACACCTATTATTGAAAGCCAGAATTAATGATGTTTGGGCATCGTTTTTCAATCAGCCTGTTGAAATTCCTGAATTGCGATCGCGCCTACAGGCTATGTTTCCCGAAAATGGCCATCCGCAAATATTGCTGCGATTGGGTTATGCCAAGGAAATCAAACCAACCCCAAGAAGAACTGTAGATGAAGTCTTAAATGAAGTCAGAAGTAGGAAGTAGCAACCACTGGCTACTAACCATATGTGAAGCGGTACCCTTTAGGGTTAGGAATCCTTTAGGACAAGGGTGCAAAATCCTTTAGAGCGCGTCGCCCGCATGTAGTCAGGAGTCAGAATTAGCTTAGAAGGTTCAACACAATCATTAGGGAGATAATTGTTTTAGTTGTGACTATAGAGCGATCGCCTTCAAACTGTTTAATCTATATATAGAGTTATTGATGCCCTTAGTTTTTTCAGGGAAAGTAGCGAGCAGACGATCGCGAAATTTTTCCCAATCTAATGGGAAACGAACTATTTACTATTTACACCATCAATTTTCCACTCCCTAATCTTCTGACCATTCATCTTTGGCTAAAAGATCGCAGATACGATCTCTCAACAAATAATCGTTTCTTTCTAATTCACATTCAGCGCAAATCCATTCTTTTGGGGGAATAAAATCACAAAGAGCGCAAATTGATTGATGGGGATCGATTTTGCCAGTTTCAACCAGATGGCGGGCTTCATCTTTAATTTCATCAAGAGAAAAATTATAAAAACTTACTGTAGCAACCATGATTGACCTCATTAGTTAATTCAGTTCTCATATTTAAGATAATTAATAAGCTTGAGGAAGTTGTGAGCAATATATAGTCAGTAAATTAACAGAACAACCAGGGCTATTTCATTCAAGCTTTAGTTGTCGGACAAAATTCAAAGTTTGCTCGGCTTCATCGCGATCGCTTAGGGAAATAATTTTTTTCAGGTACAGCCCATTGGTCACAAGTTAAGGAAATCAGAAAAAAGTCAAGAGAAATTAAGAATCGTGTGAAACTCAAAGAGAATAAGCAATTGAAAGGTTTTATTTCTCTATGGGCAAGAGTAAAAGACTGAATCGAGACCACGCTAAACAAACTCAACGACCGATGGTGGAAGATCGAGTCATTGCCGAACACCTAACTGTTCTACTAACTCCCACAATCAAATCTCAGTCGCGACATTTTCGAGAATTAGGACTCAGAGAGAGAATTCTGACACTCCCTCTAATGGTAGCTGCGGTTTTGACTTTGCTTTGGAGGGATGTACCAGGAATCACGGAACTAAATCGATTACTGGAAACAGAAGGTTTTTTATGGTGTGGAAGAACTAAGGTCAGTCAACAAGCCTTATCTGAAAGATTTTTGACATTTCCTGCTATTTTATTCCAGAGAATTTTTGATGAAATCTTGCCTCAACTGAAAATTAGATGGTCTGAGCGTCACAATCGTCCTTTACCTGACAGTGTTCGGTTTACTTTGTCTAAGTTTGAGAACATATTGTTAAAAGACAGAGAAAACCGAAGAAAAAGTTAATCATTGCTCCCTTTCCAGATAAACAGCGAGATTCTGACCAGTTTTTCTTTCAATCTCCTCTCAAACCCTCTTTGGCAAATGGCTTACGCGCTTAACTTGTGACCAATGCTTCCGCTCTAATTTTTTCGCAGTCTTTGAGCGCCTTAAGAATGACATCCTGCTGATTATTCTTACCTTTAACTTAATGTCGCGAGAATGCCCATTTATCATTGATGGCAACTGTCGGTGCAGGCGATCGCTTTAAATGTTTGAGAATCTGTAATTCTACATCCATAGAATTGGTAGCATAATTGCTTGATAATCAGGAATTGGCATCGCTTTAACCGTAAACTAAACGCTTAATAGATAGAATTCCCACAATTGAATAATTTAACTCACTAGTTAATATCCCAACAACTTAAGAACTTGATTTTGGTTAAAAGAACGTTTTTGGGCGATCGCCATATTTTTAATTTTCTCGCGAAATTCCTGATACTTTGCCTGGGATTGAGGTTTCTTGAGGCAATGTTCAATCTATATTTTCATTGGTGATCTGGCGCTACTCCATTGGTATTAAATTGGGGATGCTGATTTTAAAATAATGTAAAGTGTTTTTTTAGGTGATGATTAGGGAACTTTATAAAGTACTCATGATTAATTATGTTTGACTAAATTTATGGGTTCTTCAGTTGTAAATATGCCAAATAGTTAGTCAGCAAGCTAAAAAAAAGAAATAAGCTTAAGAAGATATTGAACTAAAGTCTTTGTTGTGTATAGCTTGCAATTACAACTAATTATTACTTATACTTGCTGGAATTAGGGTTAATAAAAATAGTTAACTACGTAAAA
>JAAUOU010000051.1 GCA_012034765.1 Pleurocapsaceae cyanobacterium CSU_1_1
TCGTTATTTGTTACAAGTTCCCCCTGCTAAGTCAACTCATTGAACATTGAACATTGAGCATTGAACATTGAGCATTGAGCATTGAACATTGAACATTGAGCATTGAACATTTAAGTATTTCAGATTAGATTGTCAGAAAACGTGGTTTAGGATATTAATGTTCAATTTGGAACTCAATTATCTCATCCATGAAATCGGCTTGGTCAATTATTACCCTTTCAAAACCTCAGTTAAATCAGTGGCTCAAGGGAAGCTATCTCCATCGATTCTCAGGCTGGCTCTCAGACTGGCGAGAAGGCAGTTGGCTCTTTCAGTGGTCTGAAGCAATTGGTGCAGCTTTAATCAGCATCATGTTGTTACTTGCTCCCTATATTTCTACAGCTCTAATTGGCTTGCTGCTGGTTGCAGTGGCGGGATATTGGCTGATTAACACCCTCACAGCAGCTAAAAGAGCCATCATTACTCCTGTACATGTTTTGGTATTCTTGTACTGGTGTGTCGCCACAGTTGCCACGGCTTTTTCTCCAGTCAAGTCCGCTGCCTTGAATGGTTGGATTACTTTAACCTTGTATCTAGTTCTTTTTGCTCTAGCTGCTCAAATATTGCGATCGCCCAAGCTATTTAACTGGATTATTACCAGCTACCTCTTAACGGCTTTGATAGTTAGCTCTTATGGCGTGCGTCAAGAGTTTTTTGGCGTACAGCAATTAGCAACCTGGAACGATCCTAATTCTCCTCTAGCTAACGATACCAGGGTATATAGTTACTTAGGAAATCCTAATTTACTGGGAAGTTATTTATTGCCAGCGATCGCTTTTAGTATTGCTGCGATCTTTATCTGGCAGGGTTGGATTCAAACAACCTTGGCAATAATCATGACGGCAGTAAATTCAGCCTGTTTGTATTTCACCGATAGCCGTGGTGCGTGGTTGGCAATGGCAGTATTAATTGGCGTATTATTACTGTTGTTTTATGCTTGGTGGCGCGAATATCTGCCTCGATTTTGGCAGATCTGGCTGTTACCGTTGGTATTCGGCTCTCTAGCAGGACTATTACTCATTGCCTTTATTACTTTAGAACCTCTACGCTTGAGATTGATGAGTATTTTTGCAGGAAGAGAGGATAGTAGCAACAATTTTCGGATTAATGTCTGGGAAGCTTGTTTTGAAATTATCAAAGATTATCCCGTAATTGGGATCGGACCAGGACACGATGCTTTTAATCAAATTTATCCTCACTACATGGACTCGCGCTATCCTGCGTTAAGCGCCTATTCTATTTATTTAGAACATATTGTCGAGATGGGATATTTAGGCTTTAGTTGCTTTATCTGGCTAGTAGCTGTTACCTGTAATCATGGTCTGCGTCAGCTATCTCGTCTGCGCCAAAGCAGAAATAAACGAGGTATTTATTTAATTGCGGCGATCGCTGCAACTGCTAGCCTAGCTTTCCACGGAGTTGTCGATACAGTTTGGTATCGTCCTCAAATTAACACCGTTTGGTGGCTACTATTGGCGATTATTGCCAGTTTTTACGATGACGTTAAAAATAGCGTTAGTGATTAGTAATTGTTTGTTCCCGCCTAATCATGCGGGGACAGCAGATCGACTTGATTAATTTCTTGGTTTTTAAGCTTTTTCCCCGCTTAAATATTAGTACTTAATATAGCCGTACAAAATTAAATTAGGACAAGTCTAGTTAACTGTTCGTAGGTAGTAGGTAGTAGGTAGTAAGTGTCCTAACTGAAATACGTATTGCTATACATCAAAAAAAATATTTTAAGATTTTACAACAAGTTCACGTCTGATGTGAATTAGCTTCGTTCAAATTAGCTAGTTTTTAGTCTTTAGTTCTTAACCTTTCAAGCTCTAAGCAAAAAAGTGAAATGAGATTCGCGGCTTTTGAACGGCGCATTTACTTCGTGCTAGTTGCTGTGAAACTCCAGCTTTTAATTCACATCAGACGTAGTTCAGATAATTTTTACTTTAAGCGCTTTATTTAGTTGTTTTATCTGGATTTATTAATCAGATTTATTAATCATATATTGTCTTCAATTATTAATTTGCATAAATCAGTAAATCCACAGATTGTCTTGATTATAAAGTAACTATAATTGATCAGTAAATTTACAGTTTGTCCTGTAGAATTAAACTATAAAAATCCCTTGAACTAGCCTTTTTAATAATCCAAAT
This sequence comes from Pleurocapsaceae cyanobacterium CSU_1_1, assembly GCA_012034765.1. GTDB lineage: Bacteria > Cyanobacteriota > Cyanobacteriia > Cyanobacteriales > Xenococcaceae > Waterburya. Next base: position 2,193 of record JAAUOU010000051.1, read on the forward strand.
TTATGTTGTATGGTAAGCGATCGTCGAGGTATCTATCGACTCTATTAATGTATAGTCATACATCTCGTATGATTATAGTCTGCTTGTTGGTGATCGGAGATATCATTGGTTTGCTGTTGTGCTTTAATTTAGCGCTAGAGTTGCGAGTGTCAAAATCTTTAGATTTAGGGATGCCAATTCTATATGCTCTAATTGCGATGTATTTGTTTGGATTATATCTAAGCGATACCTATAAACTCAATCGAGAAGTTTCAGGAGTTCGCCTTTCAGAAAGAGCAATACTGGGTATAGTTGCTACAGTGGCAGCGGTGACTTCTCTGATTTACATTACAGGATTGTGGGGTAGCGAGCCGATTGTCGGTAGGGGTGTCTTATTAATTAGCGTTGGCTTGTTTTCGCTCTGGGCGGTAGTCAGCAGAGCAATTATAGATGGATGGCTCAAAGCAAATCAGCAACCTAGCCGATTTTTAGTATTAGGTGATTATCAAAAGGTTGTCGATTTTGGGAAAGAACACCGCAAATTAAACTCTCAGACTGAATTTGTTTCTTTTACTGATTTTGCCAGTGAAAATTCCGATGTTTACAATCAATCCAACAGCAACACAGTAGTACTCAATAAAGTAAATAGTCTAAACTCTACCTGGAAACAACAGTATTGGTCAGGAATTCTCATTGATGGAGCAGAAAGAAGCCTCTCCCAACAGATGGTTAGAGAGTTGATGGAAATGAGGCTACAAGGAGTTTATGTCTATAGTATTGCTGATTTTTGTGAGCGATTTTGGCAAAAGATTCCTCCTGCATACGTTCAGGATGACTGGTTTGCCTTTACCTCTGGGTTCAACATTTTACATAATAGAATCAAAGCTAAGTTAAAACAGTTAATTGATATTGTAGTGGCAGCAGTAATGATTGTTGTTTCTCTACCAATTACTATTCCTGTGGCGATCGCCATTAAGTTAAGTAGTCCAGGTCCAATTTTTTATTCACAGGTAAGAACTGGATTAAATGGGAAAAAGTTTCGCGTCTATAAGTTTCGCTCAATGCAACAAAATGCTGAATCGAAGGGAATTCAATGGGCAAAAGAAAAAGATCCTCGCATCACTAAAGTTGGTTCTTTTATTCGCCTAACGAGAATTGATGAATTGCCTCAACTGTGGAACGTATTTAAAGGGGAAATGAGTTTGGTAGGTCCTCGTCCTGAGCGTCCTGAATTCGATATGCAGTTAAGAGAACAGATTCCTTATTATGACGTGCGCTACTTGGTTAAGCCTGGAATTACTGGCTGGGCGCAAGTTTGTTATCCCTATGGCGCTTCGGTTGAAGATGCTTATCAAAAGGTGGCGTATGATTTGTATTATATCAAAAACTATTCTCTCTTGATGGATTTGGCGATCGCTTTTAAAACTTTAAGAGTAGTTATATTAGGTAAAGGTAGGTAGTTTATTCTATTTGCCGATGCAGAAACGGCTGAAGATGCGATCGAGTACAGACTCGGTAACCTCTTCTCCTGTAATTTCGCCTAATGCTTGAATTGCACCTCTAAGGTCAATAGTCCAAAAGTCTAAGGGCAGTTGATTGGTGACGGTTTCCTGTACCTGTTTTAGGGCAACTCTGGCTCTAGTTAAGGCGGATGCCTGTCTTTGATTCACTGCTACTTCTGAGTTAGCTGCCATCACTTTACCCTGATGAGCCAGACTAATAATTGCCGTTTCTAAATCCGTAATTCCCTGATGATAAGTAGCACTAGTATGGACAGTGGATTCTATTTCCTGGGGATAGTTTAGAGACTTGGGGGAAGCTAGATCGGCTTTATTAATTACGAGGATTAAAGGTCTATGTTTTACTTGTTGATAGATCTCTCGATCCTCATCTGTCCAGCCTTGGGAAGCATCAACAGTTAAGAGAACCAAGTCGGCATCTTGAGCTGCGCTACGCGATCGCTCTACCCCAATTCTTTCCACAGTATCAGCAGTTTCCCGAATCCCTGCGGTATCGAGTACCTGAATGGGAATTCCCGCAACTACCAAAGTAGACTCAATCACATCACGAGTTGTTCCTGGTAAGTCAGTGACAATGGCGCGATCGCTTTTGCTCCAGGCATTGAGTAAACTAGACTTGCCTACGTTTGGGCGACCAACGATCGCAACTTTTAGACCATTTCTCAGCAATTCTCCCTGTTCTGCTGTTGCCAAGATCTGGTTTACTTGAGCTAAGACATTCTCTAGCTGATGTTCGATCTCCGCTTCATTCAACGGCGGTAAATCGTCAGCAAAATCAATGCGGGCTTCTACTTCCGCCAAAATATCTAAACAAGTTGTGCGCAGATCGCGGATCGGGCTGCCTAATTTACCCTGTAAACCTGCTAAAGCTATCTGGGAGGCTTGTTTTGATTGAGCGGATACTAGTTCGGCAATACTTTCAGCTTGAGTTAAATCAATTCTGCCATTAAGAAAAGCTCTGAGGCTAAATTCTCCTGGCTGGGCTAATCTTGCTCCTTGGGCTACACATAGCTGTAGAACCTCCTGTACCGCGATAATTCCGCCGTGACAGTGAAACTCGACTACATCTTCACGGGTAAAAGAACGAGGTTGCAGCATTAATAATAGCAGTGCTTCATCTATGGTCTGTTTGGTTTCAGGATCGCGAATATAACCGTAGAGAATGCGATGAGATGACCATTCCTGATTACCTGGGGTAAAAAACAGACTTTTGGCGATCGCCAGGGATTTAGCACCTGATAAGCGCACGATTCCCACGCTACCCTGTTGGGGTAATATAGCAGTGGCGATCGCTACAATGGTTTCTCCCTGGATAGACATTTGAGCTATTGAATAGACGAATTTTGATTATATTTATATTAAATGATAAATTTGCCTTAATAAATATGAACAAAGCAATAGTCTTACTTTCTGGAGGATTGGATTCCGCCACCACAGCAGCGATCGCGATCGCCGAAGGGTATCAGGTTATTGCTCTTTCTTTCCGCTATGGTCAAAGACACGCAAAGGAATTAGCAGCAGCGAAAAAAATAGCTGAAACATTGGGAATTAAAGAACACTTTATCACCGACATCGATCTATCTCAGTGGGGGGGATCTTCCTTAACGGATCAGTCGATGGCAATCCCTCAAGGAGGTTTGCAGCCTGATATTATTCCTTCTACCTATGTACCAGGACGCAACACCGTATTTATTGCGATCGCGCTTTCCCTCGCCGAAGCAAAAAATGCCCAAGCAATTTATCTAGGGATTAATGCCGTAGACTATTCTGGTTATCCAGATTGTCGCCCCGAATATTTGACAGCCTATCAAAAGTTAGCCAATCTCTCCTCTAAAGCGGGGGTAGAAGGCAATGCCCCTCAATTAGTTGCGCCTTTAGTCAAAGATTCCAAGGTGGATATTGTTCGTCGCGCTTTGGAGTTAAATGTACCTATTGCCGACACTTGGTCTTGTTATGAGGGAGTCGTAAACCCCTGTGGTTTATGTGATTCTTGTCGAATACGCGATCGCGCTTTAATTGAAGCAGGAAGACCAGACCTCACTAGTGAAAAGTTCACGAGTAATGAGTAATGAAATGAGTAGGGGCGATTCTCCTTCGGAGATGCTGCGCAAACGCGAATCGCCCCTACTAAGCCGTCACGAAGGGTTTTACGCCAGAAGTATCAACATTTCTTAGTAATTTAGCAATCTTCATCCCCGATCTTGGTTCAATCCAGTCAGCAGCAATTTCCGCCAAGGGTACTAACACAAATGCTCTTTCTGTCATCCTGGGATGGGGTAGAGTTAAGTTTGGGGTGTTGAGGACTAAATCTCCATACAACAGTAAATCTAGATCCAAAGTACGGGGTTGACGATCTCCTTTACTGGTTCTGCCAAACTGAAGTTCCGTAGCTTGCAAAATAGCTATTAATTCTTCTGGAGTTTGGGCGACAGATAATAAAACACAACCGTTGAGATAATCATCCTGAGCTTCGGCAGTACCGACAGGTTTGGTTTGATACCAGCTTGAAGTTGTCTTGAGATTAATCCCAGGAATTTGATTGAGAACATTGAGAGAACTCTCCAAGATGCTTAAAGAATCACCTTGATTACTGCCTAAAGCGATCGCGCATTCTGTCATGATTATTTATTTTGAGGGAAAATAGACAACAGCCATGTCATCACTGCGATTACAAAGAACAAAGATGATTTTTCGGCTTAAATTTATAGTAGAGCATGTTGATTGCTGCTTGGAGATGATTAATTAGCACTCTATGTTGCTTAAATGACGCGAGAGAAAACCGCTACATTCTAAATTAAATATTTATTTTTATAGCTAAAATGGTTCAACGCCCAATCTATCTAGATGCTCACGCTACTACCCCTATGGATCAACGGGTATTAGAAGCAATGCTGCCCTTCTTTACCGAGAGTTTTGGGAATCCTTCGAGCAATACTCATATTTATGGTTGGGAAGCTAGTGCTGCCGTCAAAAATGCTCGGGAAATTATTGCTCAGATAATTAACGCCACTCCTGAAGAAATTGTTTTTACCAGCGGGGCGACGGAAGCCAATAACTTAGCTATCAAAGGGGTTGCCGAAGCTTATTTTAATCAGGGTAAACATATCATTACTGTCGCTACCGAACATCGGGCGGTACTCGATCCCTGTGCTTATTTAGAAACGCTAGGCTTTGAGGTTACCTATCTTCCCGTACAGTCTAACGGCAGCTTGGATTTGAATAAGCTAGAAGCTGCTATTCGCGAGGATACGATTTTGGTTTCTGTCATGGCAGCTAATAACGAAATAGGCGTATTGCAACCGTTAGCCGAAATAGGCGAACTCTGTCATCATCGGGGAGTATTATTTCATACCGATGCTGCTCAAGCGATCGCCAAAATTCCTCTAGACGTGGCAGCTATGAATATTGACCTGATGTCGTTAACTGCTCATAAAATATATGGACCTAAAGGGATCGGCGCTTTATATGTGCGTCGTCGCGATCCCAGAGTTAAGTTAGCCTCCCAGATTCAAGGAGGAGGACAAGAAAGAGGTAGGCGATCGGGTACTCTCTATACACCGCAGATAGTTGGCTTTGCCACAGCTTTAGAAATTGGGGTTGAATCTATGAAAAGTGAATCAGAGCGTTTAATGCAGCTTAAAAAACAACTCTGGTCAATATTTGAACCTCTCGACGGGATTCATTTAAACGGCGATTTTGCTAATAGTCTGCCCAATAATCTTAATTTGAGTATTGAAGGGGTCAACGGTTCGGCTTTATTATTAGCCTTACAGCCTGTAGTAGCAGTATCATCTGGTTCTGCTTGCTCTGCCGAATCTACTGCACCGTCTCATGTTTTAACTGCTTTAGGGCGAACTGAAAAACTAGCCCACGCTTCTTTGCGCTTTGGCATTGGTCGCTTTAATACTCCAGCCGAAATTGCAACTGTCGGCGAAACGGCGATCGCAACTATTAAATCCTTACGCAAAGCCAATTAAGCTTCTAGCGATCGGATTTCAAACAACTAATACTGCCAATGAGATATAAAGAACCACATAAAACCGTCACTCGCTCTCGATCCTGATCAGGTTGAGATGCGATCGCCACATCAAGAGCCGTAAAAACATCCTGATGAGTTTGGCAATTTTGCAGACGAGGGCAAACTTGCATGGCTAAAACAGCTAACTCTTCTGGAGTGGCGCTGCTGTGTTCTGGTACGGGAACTAGGTGCAGTTCATCCTGGGGCTTTAACAACGCCTCAAAAATGTCTTCATGGTCTTTAGTGGATAACATCCCCATCACCCAGGTAACAGGCTGATTGAGGGTGTCTACATACTGGCGTAGGGCGATCGCTGCTGCGGGATTATGCGCGCCGTCAACTAACAGAGGATGATCGTTCCAGGTTGTCCACTGCAATCTTCCTCGCCAGCGAGTTTTATTCATGCCAGTTTGAATTGCTAGTTCAGGAATAATCCATCCTTGCTGTTGTAGAGCTTTAATTGTGGCAATGGCGATCGCCGAATTACTTAACTGGACTTGACCTAATAAAGGTAGCGGATATTGCAAATCTTGATAATTTGCCCAGGTAATTTGGTTAGCGCCTGCAATTTTTACTTCGGTAGCAGGTTCAACGATGGTCATGGGCGCATTTAATTCTTCTGCCTTCGCTTTAACCACTTCTTTGGCTGATGCTGGCAGTTGACCCACAATGATAGGGCAATTAGCTTTAATTATTCCTGCTTTCTCTTGGGCAATATCAGCTAGAATAGGGCCTAAACGTTGCCAATGTTCTTTACTTAAGGAGGTAATCACACTCACTAAGCTATGATCCTTAACGTTGGTGGCATCAAGCCTGCCCCCCAGCCCCACTTCAACCACGGCAAGATCGACTTGCGATCGCGCAAAATAGACCCAGGCTGCTGCGGTAATCACCTCAAATTGGGTCGGACTGGGGGTGTTATTGGTGTTATTTGCGATCGCCAACTGTATTTCCTGTAAAATTTCTACCAAAGCATTATTGGCAATATCCTGTTCGTTGATCTGGATACGTTCTGTCCAATCGACCAAATGTGGGGAAGTATAGCGCCCGACTCGATAACCTGCTTCGGTCAAGATCGAAGAGAGGTAAGCACAGACAGAACCTTTCCCGTTAGTACCTGTCACATGAATAATCGGTACTTGATGATGAGGATTACCTAAGTCTGCTAGCAGTTTTTTAATTCGCTCTAAACCGAGGTGAACGCCGAAACGCTGAAAAGGATCTAGAAGAGTGCCAATCCTATTTTCCTGAACCACCATCTTCACAACTCCGCCGAAATATCTCCACTCAGACAATCATAATCTATGGCACGGTCGGAGTCTTTAATTTTTTTAAGAATTATCGATTAACTTGGGATCGAGTAAATAATGTAATGTCATATTCAGGTCAAGAAAATAGATAAGATAGATAACAAAGTTGCAGTTGAAGATAATAATTCCTCATATTAAGATAGACCGCTGATTTATGGCACAGATAGAAACTAGAACCGAACCCATGATTCTTAACATGGGACCTCATCATCCTTCAATGCATGGCGTTTTGCGCCTCATTGTTACCCTTGATGGGGAGGATGTCATCGATTGTGAACCCGTAATCGGTTATCTTCATCGAGGGATGGAGAAAATCGCCGAAAGTCGTACCAGCGTCATGTATGTTCCCTATGTAAGTCGTTGGGACTATGCAGCAGGGATGTTTAATGAAGCCATTACGGTCAATGCGCCCGAAAAGCTTGCAGGTATTGAAGTGCCAAAACGCGCTCAATATATCCGAGTCATCATGCTGGAGTTAAACCGCATTGCCAACCATTTATTGTGGCTTGGCCCATTTATGGCAGACGTGGGCGCACAAACTCCCTTTTTCTACATTTTCCGCGAACGAGAATTAATTTATGATCTTTGGGAAGCCGCCACAGGACAACGATTAATTAACAATAATTATTTCCGTATTGGTGGCGTATCAGTCGATTTACCCTATGGCTGGATTGACAAGTGCGAAGATTTTTGTGATTATTTCGATCCTAAAGTTGATGAATATGAAAAATTGATTACCAACAATCCTATTTTCCGTCGGCGAGTGGAAGGAGTTGGCACAATTTCTCGCGAGCAAGCAATCAACTGGGGCTTATCTGGCCCTATGCTACGAGCTTCAGGAGTCAAATGGGATTTACGTAAGGTAGACCACTACGAATGCTATGACGATTTTGACTGGGATGTCCAGTGGGAGACTGCGGGAGATTGTTTTGCTCGTTACCTAGTACGGGTTCGCGAAATGCGTGAAGCAATCAAAATTATTCGTCAGGCATTAAAAGGCATTCCAGGTGGCGCTTATGAAAACCTGGAAGCACAAAGAATGGCAGAAGGGCGTAAATCAAAGTGGAATGACTTTGAATATCAGTATATCGCCAAAAAAGTTGCACCCACCTTCAAAATCCCCGCAGGCGAACACTATGTCCGCTTAGAAAGTGGTAAAGGTGAATTAGGGATCTTTATCGTCGGTAACGATAACGTCTTCCCTTGGCGTTGGAAAATTCGCGCCCCTGACTTCAACAATCTTCAGATTCTACCTGAACTACTAAAGGGCGTTAAGTTGGCAGATATAATGCCCATTCTTGGCAGTATAGACATAATTATGGGATCAGTAGATCGCTAGAATAATATAATTCAAGCTACATTTTGCTAAAGGTGGGATTTACCCACCTTTTTTATTAAATTAATCATTTAATCAAGTATGGCGATCTCTCATAATATCAAATCAAATAGCTCTTCCTACACAAACTGATTTATTGTCTTGTGACATCCTCCCGACGCTAACTCTCCGAGTATAGCGCGGGCGTTGCCCTAATCTCTGCTAGGCATTGCTATCCTGCGCCACTTATCTAGGCAGAATGCCCCCGACAGCCCGACTTGATAGCCAATTTCTTTCCCCCAGAGTCCCTGGGTACTATGTTTTTCGACACCTCGGTTACATATTTCTTGTGCCGAGGCGATATCTCTATCTACCTTCTCATGTACTCCATAACCGCATTCATGGCAGACATGGTATCTATCAGATAGTTCTTTTCTGACTTCACTACGACAATTAGGGCAGGTTTGGGATGTTCCTCTATGGTCAACTTCATCTACAAATACTCCTCTACGTTTCCCTACATATTTGAGTATTTGTCGGAACTGACCAAAAGCAGCGTCGAGAGTATGCTTGCCTAAAAAACCTTTAGCCATAATTCTAAAGTCACAATCTTCAACAAAGATTGTGTCTGCCATGTCACAAAGTTTATGGACAAGTTTAAATTGATAGTCTTTGCGCTGCCAAGCGATATGATTGTGCATCGCTTCTACTTTCTTTCTTGCTTTTTCGTAGTTAGCAGAACGTTTCTGTTTCTTAGACAGACGCTTTTGCAGCACTTTCAGCCTACGATAGCTCTGTTTGAAAAACTTACTTGGTCGCTCTACATAGTTGTCTGAGGTACAAAGATAAGAAAGTAACCCAACATCGACCCCGATACAATGCCCGTGTGGTGTTGGTTCTGGTATTTCAATATCCGATTGAATTGCCACAACAGCAAACCAGCCTTTAGCTTTTTTGAGAACTCTTACTTGTTTGACCACAAAACCCTCTGGTATTGGTCTATGTAAGTTGATTGGTATTAGTCCTAGTTTTGGCAATTTTATTTGCCATCCGCGAACTGGAGTTCGCCGACAGCTTCGCTGGCGAAACGCTCCAGCGTTTATAGGATTAGTTTTGAACTGAGGAAATAACATTGATTTCATCTGTCCAAACTTCTTGAATCTAGGGAAACCATAACCACGTTTTTGAAAAAAATCCCAGGCATCATGCAGCCTTCTAACATTGGTTTGAAGAACTTGTGATGGTAATTGTTTGAGTCGTGGGAATTCTTTTTTAGCTTTTGGTAAGTTATTCTGCTGTTGATGGTATCCAGGGAACGGATAGTCAGCACTCATAATGTATTCAGATTCCAAACTACACCTATCTACTTGGCATTTGCGAGATGCTATCCAATCTTTTAGCTCTCTAAGTGCGTAGTTATAAGATGCTCTGCAAACATCAAGCCACTCAAGAAGTGACTCTTGCTGTTTTGCATCTGGATAAATTTGATAGGCGTAATTAAGGATCATAAAAATGATGATACCACATTTTTAATTTCTGGTAAATTGCATATCTACAAGGCATCGAGCCTTTTGATATGCTTGAGGTGTCCATGTATCCCGACGCTGATTTTTCAAATACAGCGCGGGACTTATAGCCCCTCAAACTCCCCAAAGGTTAAATTTAAAACGATATTGTAAATCTGGATGGTTTACTAGGAGCTTTTATAGCAACACGCACCTGTATTAGGACACTTATTACTCAAATCAAAGATTAATACGCCGAACAATCAACTATATGAATCCAATCTTGATATTTTGGGTCTTGATTTTTAGTGATTGAAACTAGTTTAGCTTTAATTTTTTCAGTAATTGGTCGCTCAGTAGATAAATGATAACTTTCGATCTGTTTAACGGGGGTTACTTTTGCTGCCGTACCGCTTAAAAATACTTCATCGGCAATGAATAATTCGGTTTTATCGATCGCCCGTTCTTCTGTTGCAATCCCCATATCTTTAGCAATAGTTAAGATACTATCTCTAGTAATCCCTTCCAAAATATCTTGATTAAACCCAGGAGTGATTAACTTATTATTTCTCACCATAAAAATATTCATTCCTGATGCTTCGCAAATTTTACCCTGAGAATTCATCAAAATTGCCTCATCAAAACCCGACTCTACCGCTTCGGTTTTAGCTAAAGAAGAAGTAATATATGCGCCACTGATTTTGCCTCTCAAAGGTAAACTACGATCTTCCTGACGATACCAAGAACTAATGCGACAGCTAATGCCATCAGGAGGTAAATAATCCCCAAGTTCTAATCCATAAACAAAAAAATCTTTTTCAATTTTATGCAGTCGTGGAGCAATACCCAAGTCAGAAGTATAAACAAAAGGACGGATATAAAAAGGTTTAGTGGGCTTATTTTTTTGGACAAAATCGACAATTATTTGCTGAATTTTTACTCCAGGTAGATCATAATTTAGGAGCTTGGCGCTATCACTCAAGCGACTACAGTGACGATCCAGTCTAAATAATAATATTTGCTCGGCATTATCTGGATTAGGAATACCTCTCATCCCACCAAAAGCACCCGTACCGTAGTGAAGAGCATGAGTGGCAATAGAAATATTTGCTTCTTTAAAAGGAACAAATTTATTTTGAAAGTAGGCTGTTGCTAAAAAATTATGCATATTTAATTACTGATTGCTCATTGTTCATTGCGAGACAGTTACGTTGCGGGGGCGACGCGAAGCTAGTACTTTAGTGTTCCCCCCGTTGTCCTAAAGGACGACGCGAAGCTAGTGCGACACGAAGTTAGTCCTTTAGGGCTTTAGCATACACCTTCGGATAAGTAAACTGTCGAGGTTGCTCATTGCTCATTTCCCTAGCCATCCTAAAAGATTTTGCTGCTGTGACTGGGATAAATTATCTGAGATCGCCAACTCATAACGATTAATTTGAGGGTGAGCTAAAGTCACAGTAAGAGTTTTCAATTCATCGTTGTGAAACACAGTAACTTCGATTTTATCCTCTGCTTGATAGTCTTTTAATCTTTCGTCAAGAGACTTAGCATCGACCTTAATCCCATCAATTGCTAGAAGCTGATCTTTGGCATCAATTCCTCCTAATGCTGCGGGAGAGCCAGCAGCAACATACTCAATGACTTCCCGATTACTATCGGACTGTACTCTGATTCCCAGATAAGGGGCATCAGATTCACTGACAGTTTTTAAGTATAAGCCAAAGGGGTTAAGGTAGTCATCAAAAGGCAATTCTTCAGTAGTTTCAATGTAGCGAGTAAAGAAATCATCTAGGTTTTCGGCTGCCACCTCCGCAATGGTTTCTCTCAGTTGAGTTTCACTAAAGCCGATTTCTTCTTGTCCACAACGCGACCACATCAAGCGCATTACGTCGTCAAGCGATCGCTTATTCTGATATTTGGCTCGAATCAAGAGATCGAGCAGCAATGAAACCAGCTCTCCTTTGAGATAATAGGAAATCTGATTGTTATCACTATAGGCATCACGGCGATAGAGCTTGATCCAAGCATCGTAGCTTGATTCCCCCAGAGGTTGTACATTACGCCCAATAGTGTTGAAATATTTACTAATGTCCTTACTCAAGTTTTTAAGACAGGTTTTAGAGTCATAAATCCCCGCTCTCAAAGGAATTATCGCATCGTAGTAACTAGTTGTTCCCTCACAAAACCAGAGGGATGTAGTATAGTTTTCGGCTTCGTAGTCAAAAATTTCTAAAGCTTGGGGGCGAATCCGCTTCACGTTCCAGAGGTGGAAGAATTCGTGTGCCACTAGCTGCATAAACCGTTCGTATTTTTCGCGATCGCGAAATCCAAATCGAGGATAATTTAAAGTGCAGCAGTCTTTATGTTCTAATCCACCGTAGCCACTACCTGAAAGATGTAGCAGAAATAAATACTGTTCATAAGGCAAACCTCCAAACATCTCGGCTTCTGCCTCAATCACCTTGGTGGTGTCGGCAATAATCTGTTCGGGATTAGCGTTACCTTGACTCCAGACTGCTAATGAATGAGGTTTACCCAACACTTCAAAATTATATACCTGCTGTGTGCCGATCTCTACTGGGGTATCAACTAAAGTATCAAAATCTGGAGCGAGAAAAGTATTATCCTCATTGTCTACCTTGACTAGAGTAGTACTAATATGCCAATCAGCTTGAGGTGGGGTGATTTTGACTTTAATGGGTTGCTGTTCTAATCCTGGAACAAAGAAAAACAGCGCAGCACCATTAAAATATCCGTGGGTAGCGTCTAAATGATTAGTACGTACCGTTAAATCGTTAGCATAGATACGATAGCTAACTTTAATTTCGGCAGCATTTGCGGTGGCTATCTGCCAATAATTTTTACTTAGCTTGCGACTAGTTAATTCTTTTCCCCCAGATTTCGCCGAAAAGTCTTGTAGATGTCTAGCATATTCTCTAACTAAATAAGAACCAGGTGTCCAGACTGGCATCTTTAAATCCAGGGTTGGCGATCGCCAACCACTAATTTGGAGGGTAACTTCAAACAGATGAGATGCAGGTTGAGACATGGCAACTTGATAGAACAAGCTAGCCGTTTTGCTAATAGGTTTGGGCTGACGAATAGAAGTGGCTTCAGTCATTAAGCTTTGGTGAGTAAAAATTCCATCGAAATAAGGTTGATTTATATTTTATCTATATCTGGGAAATTGCCTCGAATGTTTAATGCTCAATGTTCAATGTTCAATGTTCAATGTTCAATGTTCAATGTTCAATGTTCAATGTTCAATGTTCAATGTTCAATGCTCAATGCTCAATGCTCAATGTAAAAGGAGCATCTAATCGATTAAAATGCCAATAGTTCAGAATTATTTAGGTAAGAGTCCTTGAAATCTATCAATTTTTTAACAAATGCCCGTACCCATAGCCGTCAGTTTGCTGTAATTGGTTTAGGACGTTTTGGTAGAGCAGTCTGTACTTCCTTACATAAGATGGGTTATGAAGTTCTCGGTACAGATATCGATGAAAAATTAGTCTCTCAGGTTTTAGCCCAGAAAGTTGCCTCCCATGCAATTCAGCTAGATTCAACTGAACCTGAATCTCTTAAGGAAGCAGGGATTTTTGAAATGGATACTGTGATTGTGGCGATCGGTAACTATCTCCAAGAGAGCATTATTACCACTCTTAATGTCAAAGAAGCTGGAGTCGAGTATGTAGTTGCCAAAGCATCTTCCGAAATTCATGGCAAAGTACTACGCAGAGTTGGCGCAGATCGAGTAGTCTTTCCTGAATATGAGGCTGGTTGCGCCCTAGCTAGCACCCTAACTCAACCTGGACTTTTAGAAAGGTTTCAGTTGGATACGGAAAATAGCATCGTAGAAATTTTAACCCCTAACGAATTTCATGGTCAAACTTTAGCCCAGCTAGATTTGCGTAAACGTTATGGCGTGAATGTTCTGGCGATTGGTGATGGTGAAAAATTTCTCACTAATCCCAGTCCAGGACAAATGCTTAAAAAGGGATTGGTGATGGTGGTAATTGGTAGTAACACAAATCTTCAGCGCCTACCAATTCATTAGATAAATCTAACTAGAAGCGCTGGTGTAAAAACGTAGTGCAAACTGCCAGAAGAAAATCGAGAAAATAAATAAAACGCCCGCTAAAATAGCTGCACCAATACTCCAGCTAAGTTCACTGCGACTGAGCATTGCTTGAGCGGGAACAGTAGTTAAAAAAGCAACAGGGACAATAAAAGTAAAGAAGAAGCGATAAATAGCAGGATAGGCTACCATCGGATATCGCCCCGCTTCTAATAAGCCTCGCAACACTTCAGTGACGTTATAAACCTTGACAAACCAAATACTAGTTGCCCCTAAAATAAACCACAGGCTATAGAGAATAACCACACCAAAACCCAAGGGAATTAAGCTTGCCAAATAGTCATACCAGGTTAAACCCAATTTATTGCCAGCATAAACTATTAGGATGCTACCAAACAGTAAATCAGGTAAGCCCCAAGGAGAGATAGTCTTAGTAGATAGCCAAAACTGACTGCTAATCGGCTTGAGCAATACAAAGTCGAGAGTTCCCTGTTCAACCTGTTTAACAATACTGTTTAAATTAGGGACGAGAAAAGTAGCAGAGAAGCCTTGTAGTAGAGTAAACAAACCCAAAACTATCGTCGCTTCCTGCCAACTCCAACCCTGGAAAGTATAGCCAGTACGATAAAACAGCGACAGTCCAAACAGACTACCTACTAAATTAGCAATACTAGTAATAGTAGCGATCGCAAAATTGAGTCGATACTCTAATTCAGTGGCGATCGCCGTAGACCAAAACAACCTGAGAACTTTGAAATAGCGCTGCATAGTTTATCAAATATTCTAGTAGGGGCGTTTCGCGACGCGGAGCTAGTCCTTTAGGGCGAAACGCCCGTACTCTACTTAAAAGCTAAAAGTGGTTCGCAATGCACCAATAAATAAATCATCATTGTTATCATTATTATCTGGTTTATTGACATAGATCACCCCAGGAGTGATAGCAATATTATCGTTAAGCTGATATTGATAAAAAGCCTCGGCGTGCAAAGATTTCTCTTCATCTTCGCCAAACCCTGGTGTATCAATACTAGAACTGCTGACCCAAGGTTCCATCCCAATTATGATTCCTCCTAGACTGCCTTCTTTACCTAAATCAGGAAAGGCTAGGGTAGCTGCCCAGTTCCAGATATCCTGTGAGCCACGTTCCACCGTCTGTCCATCGACGCTGACAGTATCTAGGGTTCTAACCTTACTTAAACCACCCCAGCCGCCAATGACAAGGCGATCGCTCAAGGCATAAGAAAACTGTGCGCCATAGGAATTGCTTGATGTTGGTACACCACCTTCCAACTCACCAGGATCTATAGTATTGGGATCATCTATCTCTGTTGAGGTTAAGGATTGGATATTGGCTAAATCACTCCCAACACCAGTATCACTTTGGTTATAACCATTAACATAAGTCAGAGCAATACCTAGCTTTTCAAAGGGAGTGATAGTTAACTGTCCCAGGGCGCTATAAGAACCATTAAATAAACCCGCTCCCTGATTAGGATCGCTGGCTTCTCCAGCTAAATATCCCGCACTAAATTCCAGCTTGTCACCAAAACTATGAATTATGCCCAAACCCGTCTCTCCTGGAGGAGAATAAATTGGACTACGAGTACCAAAAGCTGAAATTGCTCCCGATCCGCCATCCCCGTCTAACACACTCAGGGTATTAGCAATATCATCCGCAGCTAGTCCTGCTGCACCAATCAACACATTAGTATTCTCGCCAATCGGGCGATCGTAAAACAAGACTTCTAAAGCTAAATTATTATCATCAGGTTGAGCAAAGGCAAGTTCTCCCTGAAATGTACCCGTGGTTTCGGCAAATTCAGGAAAGTTACCTGTAGATAAACGAGTAAACAGTAAATCTTCCCCTGTAAAGCTAGTGTTTAACTCCAGACGAGTGCGATAGCCCAAAACAGGTACTTGATCGAGATCGCCGTTATCATCTGCGTTTAAATCTGCGTTAGAACCGCTAAGTACACTAGCAACGCCAAAGATCGCCTCTCCTTCTAGTTTAGTGGTAGTGGAGAACTGACTATCTTCCAGTACCGCAGTTCTGCTTTCAAGCTCGTCAACTCTGCCACCGAGACTGGCTAATTCTGCCTCAAATTCTTGGTTTAATCTATTAATTGCTTCTAAATCTTCTTGGCTAACAGAACTTTGAGAAGAAGCAATTAGGCGTTCAATTTGATTTAAGCAAGAGTTCAAACCCGCAGCAAACTCATAACGAGTCAGGGGTTGATTACCTCGATAGGTTTGATTAGGAAATCCAGCAATACAGCCGTAACGATCAACCAAGCTTCTTAAAGCTTCATAAGCCCAGTCCGTCGGCGAAACATCCCTTAACTGGTTAACGTTACTTACTTGTCCTAGATTATTATTTTGACTTTCTTGTCCGTATTGTTCTACTTGTTTAAGTAGTTCGCTGGATTTTGTTTGAGCCTGGGCTGGACAAGCATATAAACCTGCAACTAAAGCAATAAAAATAACTGGGGCAGTTTTAACCAAAGAAACCTTGACCATAATAATCCTCACACACAAATTCTAACGGTAATAATAATGATTTTACTTTTCAAGCAATACCCAACTTATTTTGAGCATTGACTAGTCTATCGCGAAAACGATAAGCAGCATTAACAATTTCGCCTCTTTGGGTAGCATTTAGACCACTATAGGGTTGGGCTGCAACCTGACCTTGAGTAAAATAAGGAGCAACAGTTGCGATCGCTGCTTCATAGGCTGTCTTAGCTTCGGTAAAAACAGCAGGATCAACACTTTCTAGCGCCGCTGCAAAAGGCTCAAACTGGCTATAGATACCTTTCCAATTTTCCTGAAAAATCAACAGACTTTGATCTGACCAAGTTTCTTCTTCACTAGAAATTTTCTTAGCAGGAATTTCTGTTGCTAAAGCGATCATGCCTTCAAAATGAGAAGGAGAATCAAAGTTTTCTCTGGCTTTTAAATCAGTCATTAAAGTTTTGATACTGGCAACTAACCCTTGAGCATAGGGTAATGCGGTTTTTAAATCACCATCACGATAAATTAAAGCTTCAATACGGTGAAACCCTTTAAAAGCTTTGTCTAATTCTCCATGATCAAAAGCATAAGGTCGAGCATCAATATCGCGATCGCTTGCTTCAAAATTGAGTGCTAATACCTCGATCTGCTCATAGGGAGGACGCGATTCTACATAAGTTGTTTTAGCTGCCTCTAAGTCTCCACTAGCGATCGCTGCTTCTAATGCTTCTACTAACGGTAGTTGTTTGGTAGCTTGGTCTTGGAAATAGGTTAATCCTGCATCTACTTGAGCAGCATATTTATCTGCCTGTGCTAACAATCTTGGTTGATTAGTCTTTTGAGCTTGGGCAGAATGTTTTAGCTGAGATACGGTTACCGCTCCTAAACTTACTATACCTACTCCTTTTAAAAGTCTGCGCCGATTTAACTTGATATTCATGAGCTAATTTGTCTTCTTGATTTTGTAGTTTTTAGATCTTGTTTTATAGTTCCGCCCATTCTTCAGGCAGCAGATTAGCCATGACTTCAAAACCGCCATTCCCGTCTGGTTTTACTACATAAGCCATTCCTTGAGGATCGGGATAAATACCTGTTGCTGCTTCAAAAATATCATCGTGACCGACAATGATGTTGTTAGTGCCATCTTCAGGTACAGCAGTAAGCAGGGGCGTTACATTAGCTTTCATCTTTTCCATCTGCTCATCGGTATAGTCTTCAAAGGGAAGAAAATTTAAAGCAGGATCTTTTTCGTAATTTCCAAAAGCCAAGGCTGCGCTATTCCAAGCACGACAATATTCACTGGTGGTAACTTTGCCCAGAGGAATTTCCGATGCAGCAAAAGCATCGCCAATTGCCAATGCTTGCTGAACGCCTTCTTCACTTAGTACTCTTTGAGTTGAGCAATCATTCACATTTGCTGTTACCTGATCGGCGTAATCTTTCTCGGTTTGAGTGTGTCTAAAGTAGATTACATAACCGCCATTTTGCAGTTCACTCAATAATTCTGCTCCACTCATTTTGTCTTGAAAGTCGGCGTTTGCTTGTTCCCCAGGACTTAATTGTGTGTCCCCTTCTCCACCTTCTCCACCCTGAGCCATGATTGCAGTATTGGCGCGATCGTGTTTGGCGATCGCTGATGAAGATTCTCCCGCATCTACTGTATTGCCAGATAGACCAACTGTTGTCATTAATCCCAGCGCTAAAAATAATTTTACTGATTTCATCTTAAGAAAGTTTTTGTTATACACTAGAACTTATGAGAATACATTTAATGAGAAATCTTGTCAAATAGCCCATTTAAAAAACTAAAAAACGAATTTTAGCTGGATACTCCAAGACTCAGGTTGACTACGCACAATTTCTATTTGCTGAATAAATTCACGAAAATAAAACCGCCTTTCTGTTTCAGATAAGTCTAGCCAGAATTGTGGTAGAGAAACAGCTTGAGCGATCGCTTTTAAATTACCTGGAGGTAGTTGGGCTAGATTGATTTCTAGCTGGGCAATTTCGCTACGAAGTTTGTAGGTACGCAAGGCAACAGTTTCTTGGTCTAAGATACCTTGCTCTTCTAAGTGGGGTAATTGCTGGAGTATGGCTTGTTTCTCGAAAATCTTTTGTTGATGAGAATTCTTCATAGCAGACTCAGGAGAAAGTTTTAACTGAGCAACTGCCAAGGGTAGTTCTAGGCAAATTTTGTTAATGGTTTGAGCCAAAACTTGTTCATAGGCGATCGCTTTACACTTGATTCTTTGGGGACATTTAGGGCAACGCAGATATAAGTATTCAGTTTTTTGGTGATGTTGTGTTACGCGAGCAATATTCATCCCTAACTGACAATACTGACAGACGACTAAACCCGCCAAAGATCGAGGTGCGCTGGCGGTGCGACTAGGTAGAGAGCGATTACGACGCAGCAGACGATCTATTTGCGCTGCTTCTTCTGGATTAATAATTGCCGTGTGGGTATGGGAAATTATTGACTGATCTTGAGATTGTTTTTTATATTGTAAACTGCCTCGATACACAGGATTAGTCAGCCAATTGCGTCCTGTGGTGGGGGAAATTTTTTTCCCATAACGCTTTTCTAGATAACGAACTGCACCCCGCAAAGAACCAAATAAAATAAACCTTTCAAAAAAATCTTTAACTACTGGAGCTGTACTTTTATCCACCAGATAACGATCTTGTCCGCGACGATATCCATAGGGTGCTTTCCCAGGAGGAGGCAGCATTTTTAAACGATTACGAGCATGACCTTGTTCGAGGCGCTGACGCTGCTTATTGGTCTGTATTTCTTGCAGTAAATTACTTAATTTAAGCTTTAATTGTTCGCGCTCAAACTGACTCCATTGGGGCGAACTATAGTCTTGTTCTGTCGCAATAATCTCCACCCCCAAAGATTCTAATTGATTAAGGCGATCGCAAATTATCTCAAGATTGTCTCCCAATTCCTCAAGTCGACGAACTAGCAAATACTTAGGTGCTGCTAATGTACAGTCTGCAATTAACTGTTGCAGTTGTTGATGTTCTCCCCTGTCTTGATAAATGCGATCGACTTCTAAACCCCAGATGTTTTGATTGGGAGCAGTTTCTAATAAAGGATCGCTATATAAATAAGCAATAATTTTCATGGAGTAATCTTTAGTTGATAAATTTTAGTTAGAGATTATTCCGCTCATATTAATAGGCAATAGCTTTATAGTCTATCAATTTTTATGTGACAGAGATCACATGTAAGTTAATTTTTTTGTAAAATATACAACATCTTTATATTTTTTAATAAGCATTTAATAATTGCTGTAAATGCTTTTAATTTAAATGATATAGCTAGATAATTATGATTGAAATCTTAGAGTTTCAATCAAATTTTAACTTAATAATATTGGTAACCGTCCCAGTGTCTAACGAAAAAAGGTGATTTTTAATGGGCATGATGTTCTAAATCAATTAGAATGTGCTTGTTGTGGCAAAAAACCAGAGGGGCACTGCCTTGTGAAGCAGCAACAAGAGTTAAATAAAAATAAAATTTACTTAGCTAATGCCATCTACTGCTAAATTTTAAAATGGGAAACAGTGATTTAGCAGTTATGGAATTACATCAAAAAACTTTATTAGAAAAAAGAAGCTTTTATTTATTATCAAACAAACTGAAGCTGTATCTTAAAAATAGAGAAGGTGAACACGAAAATTATCTAAGCTATGAAAGTCTTACTGGAGAAGCAAAAATATGTTGTCAGCAAAATTCAAAGCTGCTATTTATCGCTATTGCTCTGCTGACTTTTTCGGCATGTATCTTGTTACAAAGCTTGATAATTAACCAAGGATTTATTTATAGTATTATTCCTCTAATTATTGCCTTTTTATCGGGAATTATATATCAGTATCGGCAACAAAACTACATTATTTTAGAAACTAGCGATCGCCGAAAAGTTGTATTTCTAAGAGACGAACCAAATCGTCAAGCTTTAGATCAATTCTTAGCGCAATTATGGGTCTATCGTAAGCGATATTTAAGAGAAAAATATTTTTATATTAATTACAATCACGATTTAAAACAACAGACACAAAGGTTAAGGTGGTTATTGGAGCAAAATGTGATTAGTAACGCAGAATATCGATTTGCTCAAGAAGACTGGATTATCGATCGCAGTTATCAGGCTAGTTGAAATTCACGATTAAGGTCAGGTTCCCTGCCGTCCTAAAGGATATATCCGCAGGTGTATCCTTTAGGACACCTTCGGATATAAAACGACAGGGCTTGCCTGACCGTTGGTCAAAATGCGGGGAAGGCAATGCTTTGCCCTCACAGAAGTACAGCATAAAGTAAATTATGAAGTTGGCGATTATTGGTTGTGGGTATGTAGGTAGTGCGGTGGCTCGCTTGTGGCGCACAGCAGGCAATGAGGTCACGGTGACTACCACTACAGCGGAGAAAGTAGAAGAATTACAGGCGATCGCATCTAAAGTAGCTGTGTTGACAGGGAATGATTTATCAGGCTTGAAGCAAATAGTAGCTAACCAAGATGCAGTTTTGTTGAGTATTGGCTCAAAACAGCGTACTCCTGAAATTTATCGTCAGACGTATTTAGCAACAGCCCAGAATTTAGTAGGGGCAATTAAAAATAATTCTGGAGTTAAGCAGCTTATTTATACTAGTAGCTACGGGGTAATTAATAATACCAGCGGTGATACTATCGATGAAACCGTTACCGTCAACCCCAAAGACGAATTTGGTGAAATTCTCGCTCAGACAGAGCAGGTGTTACTCAACGCATCAGCAGCAGATTTAAAAACCTGTATTTTGCGCTTAACAGGCATATACGGAACAGGAAGAGAGTTAATCAAGATCTTTAGACGAGTTGCTGGGACAACTCGCCCAGGATCGGGAGAAAGTTATACTAACTGGGTTCATTTAGAAGATATTGTGCGGGCGATCAATTTTGCTAAAGACAAACAGCTACAAGGCATCTATCACCTAAATAGCGATGAATTGATGACCACTAAAGAGTTTCTCCAAAAATTGTTTGAGGCTCACGATCTGCCTCCTGTTACCTGGGATAGTTCCCAGACTTCCAGTCGTACTTACAATATGAAACTGTCTAATCAAAAAATAAAAAGTGCAGGTTTTGAATTAGCCCATCCAAAAATTGAGTTTACGTAGGGGTTAACGCCCTAAAGAGCGATCGCCTTGATAATGAGATCGGGGATTTAATTAAGCAAAGTTAATTGTTTTGCACATTCTAGCTTGCGTAAATTATTACTTTCGGTACTCCAGACATTAAAATATATTTAATTTCTTTTTATTTTACCAAGTCTCTCATTACTTTTGAGAAATGATATAACTGGAAATGTTTTACTGATGCCTTATCTCTCTAGCTACTTTTGAAAATTGGTATTAGCTGATAGTTATATTTCCGCTATAGATCTTATTCAGCTATTTACGGCTTCGTTTTTCTTTGTTAGTTGGCTATTTTTAAAGCCCGAATAATCATGAGTATTAATTATTTATTTAATAAACCCAAGTTTGCCCCTAATCAAACAGTTCGCTTTATCGGAGGCATGGGTGAAATTAAAAGTATTCAACAGCAAGATAGTCGTTGGGTTTATAATATCGAAATGAGTCTGGGAGCAGAACCCAATTTTGGTAGAGTAGGGGCGGAGACAACTGTTGTTTTAGCAGAACAAGATCTCCGTTGAGCAAGACTTACCGTCTAAGCTTTGTTATTAATTGGTTGAATAAGCTGAGTGGGCAAAAATTTCTGATTTATCTAGAGATATTCTGGTTAATCTATAATTTTGCTGTTATCCTGAATCTTGCTTTAACCAGTTATTCAAGCATATGACCTCCAACCAACAGCCAACTCAGATTCCTCAATGTGCCTGGCAACGTGCTATCGGCAAGGGATGGGATAATCCCTACACAGTTCGCTACGCTAGTAATTTGGATGATGGTCCTTGGCATGGAATGCCCCTGGGCGGAATGGGTGCAGGATGTATTGGTAGATCGAGTAAAGGAGATTTTAATCTCTGGCATTTGGATGGGGGTGAGCATATTTTCCAGTCTCTTCCCGCCTGTCAGTTTAGTGTGTTTGAACAGACAGAATCGGTTACTCAGGCTTACGCTTTAAGTACAGAAGCACCAGAGGACAATACTCTCTCTAGTTGGTCATGGTATCCGCAAGAGAAGGGTACATATAGCGCATTGTATCCCCGCAGTTGGTTTGAGTATCAAGGGGTTTTTGCAGCAGACATTACCTGTGAGCAATTTTCGCCTATTTGGGCAGAGAATTATCAAGAGTCTAGTTATCCCATAGTTAATTTTGATTGGACGGTACACAACCCTACAGATCAGCCGATAACTCTTAGTATCATGCTAACTTGGCAAAATACTGTCGGCTGGTTTACTAACGCGATTAAGTCCCCGACGATTAAAGTGCGAGATGATGGTAGTCCTGAATATGAATATCAACCCAAGTGGCGGGATGGTACAGGGAATTATAACGAGTGGATTCAGGATAACTATCGAGTAGGCTGCTTGATGAATCGGGTACAGCCTTATGAGGATATTCAGCAAGGTGATGGGCAAATTGCGATCGCCTCAGTTTATAATCCTAGTGTCGAAGTATTTTATCTCAGTCGTTGGAATCCCGACGGTGACGGTGGGGAAATCTGGGATAACTTTGCCGCCGATGGTTCTTTACCCGACTTACAGGATGAAACTCCTGCCGATCCTGCTGAACAAATTGCCTGTGCGATCGCGATTCGGTTTACAGTTAAACCAGGTCAAACTAAGAAAATTCCTTTTACTCTAGCTTGGGATTTACCCATCACTGAATTTAAGCAGGGCATTAACTACTACCGTCGCTACACAGACTTTTTTGGACGCAATGGTAAAAACGCCTGGAGTATGGTACGAACTTCTCTGAAGCATGGTGACTTGTGGCGCGAAAAGATCGAGGCTTGGCAAAAACCGATTCTGCAAAGGGACGATTTACCCGACTGGTTTAAAATGGCGTTATTTAACGAGCTATATTTACTGGCTGATGGTGGTACTCTTTGGACTGCCGCTACCGAAGATGATCCTGTCGGACAATTTGGGGTTTTAGAGTGCTTGGACTATCGCTGGTATGAAAGCCTAGATGTGCGCTTATATGGTTCATTTGGCTTGATGATGCTGTGGCCAAGACTCGATAAATCCGTCCTAGAAGCCTTTGCCAGAGCAATTCCCCACCATGATGATACCCCGCGCATAGTCGGTTACGATCGCTCTAGTGCTATTAGAAAAGAAGCTGGTGCTACTCCTCACGATCTTGGCGCACCCAATGAGCATCCTTGGCAGGAATCTAACTACACTTCTTATCAAGACTGTAACCAATGGAAAGACTTACCCAGTGATTTTGTGCTGCAAGTATATCGTGATTACTTACTGACTCCTGGGGAGGATACTAACTTTCTTTGGGAATGCTGGGAAAGTATTACCCTTACCTTGGCATATCTCAAGAAATTTGATCGCGACAACGATGGCATTCCCGAAAACTCTGGCGCACCCGATCAAACTTTTGACGACTGGAGATTAAAGGGTCTTAGTGCATACTGCGGAGGACTTTGGATTGCAGCCTTAGAAGCAGCAATTAAGATTGGTCAGATTCTCCTTGCTACTCCTCCAACCAATCCTCAGTTACAGCCAGAAGATTATCCTACAGGTATGCAAAATACCATTGATGTTTATCATAACTGGTTGCAACAATCGCGATCGCTCTATCATAATGCTCTCTGGAATGGTGAATACTATCGCCTCGATACCGAAAGTGGCTCAAATGCAGTCATGGCAGATCAACTCTGTGGGCAATTCTACGCTCGTTTACTCGGCTTACCCGATGTGGTAGAAGAGCAATATAGTATATCTACCCTCAATAAAATTTATGATGCCTGTTTCCTCAAATTTCATGGCGGTGAATATGGCGCAGCTAACGGTGTGTTGCCTGATGGTAGTGCCGTTAATCCTGATGATACCCATCCCCTAGAAGTCTGGACAGGAATCAACTTTGGTTTGGCTGCCTTTATGCTGCAAATGGGCATGAAAGAAGAGGCTTTTAGGTTAACTGAAACTGTAGTTAAGCAAGTATATGAAAACGGCTTACAGTTTAGGACTCCTGAAGCGATTACCGCAGTGGGTACTTTTAGAGCGAGTCATTATTTAAGAGCGATGGCTATTTGGGGGATTTATGGTGTTTTGTGTGGGTGGGAGTAGTTTCGCGCAAAGGCGCAAAGACGCAGAGAGGTTTATTTGCATATCTTTCAGTTGATCTAAAAGAATACAAAAGATATATCTAGACTAGCTATTTGAGTACGGATCGCTCAATTACCTCGATTAGCTAACTCTTGCAAGCCGATGAAACCGACAAAAAAAGTATAAATTCCGTAGCGTAAAGGATTCTTATCATAAGAACGCGCCTTTGCAGCAGCAATCAATCCTTCTACGCCATGAGCAAATAAGGCGACAATTCCCAGCCAGAAAAAAAAAGTTAAGTTAGGGGGTAAGGATTTTCCTTGTAAATGTAAAGACAAGTTCCAGCCTAATAATCCTAAAGCACATGTCATGCTTAAGATAGAGGCAATTTTGATTAATTTTGCTGCGGTGGGATTCATAAATTCAGTAATTTTGCTTGAAGATCCAGGATAATTATTATCTACAATTTAAGATAAGCTGCTAGTAACTTAAATACTATTAATAATGCGCGATCGCTATACGGTAAATAGTAAACCAGCTATCATCAGACAAATATCTACTCTAATTGCCATTATTTCTGCTTTTGGGATGAATATTTGGGCTAACGTTAACCCTCCTAACGGATTAACTATTGGTGCTATATCTCAGAATATCTTCAAAAATGTCCTGATTATTCCCGCCAGCTATGCTTTTGCTATTTGGGGGTTAATTTATTTGGGGTTAATTTCTTTGGCAATCTATCAGGCTTTACCAGCCCAGAAAAGTGATGGTTTATTGTCTAAAATTGGCTATAAGTTAGCGATCGCCTCCATTGCTCAGATAATCTGGGTGATGTGCTTTTTATATCGACAATACGGCGCTTCCATGATTGCCATGCTCTGTATTCTGTTACCTTTGATTGGTGCTTACTGGAGTTTACCTTTTAAGACTCGCGTTTCCCGCAAGCAACAGTGGCTAATTAAGTTTCCAATTAGTATTTATTTAGCCTGGATCAGCGTGGCGACAATCGTTAATGGGGCAATCTTACTTGCATCTTGGCAGTGGCAGGGCTGGGGTCTTAGCCCGATGGTATGGACAGTAATCATGCTTTTAATAGCAGGCTTAATCACTCACTTTGTGGTTCTTCCTCGCCTCGATTTTGCCTATGGGGGAGTGTTTATCTGGGCAGCTATTGCGATCGCCATTAAGAATTCTGATGCGATGCTAATTTCGGGTACAGCGATCGGCTTAAGTATTTCTTTGATAGTATTGCTTTTGTCTTTTAGCTTTTATACTCAAGATCATCAAACTAATTAAAGTGATGAATTAGTTGCTGATGGAGCAAAAATTAGCCATAACATCAGTTAGTTATTGATTTTGATTTTTCCTAAACAGAATATTTCTTCAGATTCAATAGTCAATTTTTCAAGTGCTACATCTGTTCCTAAATCAATTTCTAGCTGGCGCTCAAGCTTGCCACTATGTAAATCACTAGTAATATTTAACGACGATAAACAAAGAGTATGAGCATTGGTCAAATCTATACCTGTAGATAAAGCCAGTTCTGTACTCTCTCCTAAAGCATTTTGATAGCTACCTGCAAAGTTTAATTGGTTATTGGCGATCGCTACAGTTTGCCATGCAACCCTGAGTTTGGTCAATTTTTGAGAGTCTACGTGATCTTGTGTGGTCAAATCCCATAAGTCTGATAAACCACTTTGCAATAAAGCAGAATTAAGAGAAGCTTGTAAATCAGCAGCATCTAAGCTCAATTGAAGCTCGACAAAAACTGCTTCTAGGAGTTTAAGAGGTTGGCGCTTAAGCACCTCTGGCAAATTAACGGCAATATTCGTACCGTTAAGCTGCACTCGACTTAAATGTAGCCCTTGGTAGACAACGCGATCGCAACTCATTAATACTTGGGGAATATATCCCTGAAGAATTTGCTTACTTTTCCCCTCAATTTTGACCTGTAAATCTTCGACCCCTTCAACTTGCGATCGCAAATAGAGCTTAACCGCGCTGGACAATAATTTTCCGATCACCTTTTAACTTTTCATTTTCGCTGCCGATTGTAACACTTCTTTTGCCGAAATCCCATCTCCTTGAAAGCCAAAATACCAAAGCGAGGCTGCTGCTTCTGCTCTGGTGACAGGTTTCTTGGGTTGAAATAGGGTGGTATAGCCAAACATGCGTCTAACGTTAGAGCGATCGCCATTTTGAAAATCGGCATACAAAGCTCTTGTGGCAGAGGAATCAATATCAGCAGCATCTTGAAATCCCCAGCTTTCTTCAATCGCTTGAATAGATGCTTTAGGTAAAGATTTACGAGTATCTAAGGGTACTTTCCAAGTAATGAAATCAGCTCTAGTCAGAGCAGTATCTGGGCGAAACAGTAAATTAGTGCTGTCTTCCGTCAGGCGAGAAGGAATTAAACCTGCTTCAGCCAAACTCTGAATTGCTGCAAAATCAGGATCATTCGGATTGACATCATTAAATGCAGGTTGGCTAGTTTTATTTGCCAGATAGATTTTTTTACCAGGATTATCGGCATAATAGCGATTATTAGCCGCCATCAACCAACGAGCATATTCCCCACGAGTAATAACTTGGTTGGGGGCAAATTTTGCCAAATCGACGTTAGCTTGTTTGGTATAGGGAGTTAAGATGCCCAAAGCAGCAACTGATTCTATAGGTTGCTCTAGCTGTGGAGGGACTTGATCTAAATCTGTAAAATCGGGAGCAGATGAATTGTAAGTATTTTTATTTAATGTTGCTGTTGAGTTAGGTTGAGCAGTATTTTGCTGAGTTTTTTCTGATAAAGATTGAGCTTGATTTTTTGCTGGCTGTTTAGCAGTTTGAGGATTAGAAAGTTTAGAGAAGTTGTCTACTTGAGAAATACTAGATTGGGGAATGTCTTGGTTTAGAGGATGATAAACCACTGACAGCCTAGTGCTTTCGTCCTGAGATTCTGGATTATTTGCCGATTCTAAAAGAGAAAGCTCTACTCTAAGGTTATCTTTAACGGCGATCGCTCTAGCTATTTTTTGCTGAGGATTAATCGTAAAGGGTTTGATTAGATCCCAATCATTTGCTGGCAATTCTGCTAGATAGTAATCGGCGACTGCTTGGCGATTATCCTTCATCTTCCACAGCATTGTTCCTGAGTTTTTGTTTTTACTAGAGTTGACTTCTAATAATTCAGCCTGGGGATAGATCGGAAAAGTCTGAGTGAAATTTAGCGCTAGGTTGTTAACAGCATTAAGATCTCGATTGTTTGATGATGCTGATGTTTTTGCTTGAGGGTTAGCAGCAGGATCTTGAGTTTGGAGAGACACTTCTTGCGCCTTTTTTTTCAACAGAGGATCTGCTCCCACTAAGCCTTGTAAAGCTACACCATTACCGCAACCACTTAATAGTGTTAATAGACTGGTTAATATAATTCCCTTAATCGCTAGGCGATCGCTTTGTTTAAACATGGCTACTTGCCAAAAATTAGTAGTTATCAATAATTATCCTAATCTTAATACCTATAGAAGACATCAAAGCATTAACTGGTTGATCTAAAGCTTGCTCATTGGTCATAAGTTAAGCTTGAGCACTAGTTGCCAAGTAGGTTTGAGGTATTAAACAAGCGGTACAAGCCCATCGCATTTTTGCCAAATATTTAAGCGATCGCGCGATCGCTTTTTGGTTCAAAATTGGTTCAAAGTCAAGAAAACCAAACTTGAAATGCGTTTTTTAGTTTAGTTGACTCCAAAAATTTGATATAAAAGCCTTTTACTAATTCTGTATTGGTTAAATAAAGCTGATAACAAGGAAATTAGGGTATAGGAAAATTAGTTTGCATGAAATCACAAGCAGGTGCTAGGATGCCCTGCTTTTTTATTAAGAGCTTAAATAATCGAGTTATATATGCTCTTTTTACTTTCTAGAGTAATTAGGTTATTCCCCTAAGTGAACAATTTTCGATCAGTATTAGGAAGCACGAGCTGCGTGCGGATAAAAGTTTTCCCTGTCAGAGGCGTAAGCCAAATGCGGATAGCGAGACTCGAACTCTTAGTATAACGCTTTTCCAACGCATTAGCGTTGTCTCAAACACTTACTCAGGAGTAATCTCTCCTAAAATTTCTTTAGTAGTAGATATTTCTGTCTGAATAGAATCCAGTTTTTATCACTAACAATCAGGTTGATAACTACTCCTCTAATCAGTGTGCGCCCCTAAAGGTCGAATCTATAATCAAATGTTAGATATTCCCCGAGGCGGAATAAATAAAAAAGGTAGCTGAAGCCGAAGTTTGTCAACTGCTTGACCGTAGGTTTTTGAGGTACGAGAAACAGTTTACTAACGTAGGTGGAAGCGTATAATCTCGTGACAACGCCTCGAAGGTATATCGACGGTAGCTACATATGTAAGATAAGCACTAAGTTACTGCTAATCTTCCAGAGTGTGCGTTATTAAACATCACTGATTCTCACGGAATACTTAACTTTTCCTATCTGGATAACTACTTACATACCCTAAAAGTGTTGAATAAAGTATTAAACACTTTCCAGATACACCCTTTCTGAGTAGGAAAGGGTACGCAGTTATAAACCAATTCATCTAGATGTCTCTAGCTACATTTCACTTAGACTATCTTTGAAACTTAGGATAAAACAGTACATGATTACTAGTTATGTGAGTGCAGGCAAAAAAAAATCAGCCCTGAGAGGACATCTGAAAAGTTATTTATGTTGCCAAACGCCTAAGCATAATCCGAATCATTGCAACCTGAATCATGGCTTCAGAAGTTTGAGGAAGAACTTCGTAGTCTTTGCTTAATCTTCGACACCAGTTAAACCAGCCAAAAGTTCTTTCGACAACCCAACGACGAGGTAAAACCTCGAATCCTTGAGCATCATCTGAACGTAATACTGTTTCAATTATCCAACGATAGGTATCCATTACCCAACGCATAAAATCAATACCTCTGTATCCGCCATCAACCCAGATGGTGACTAAACGAAAGAACTCTGATTTGGACTGATGGACTCTCTCAAATACTAATTTTGCCCCCTCTCTCTCCGGTAAAGATGCCGCAGTCACTACCACTACCATCATTAACCCTAAAGTATCAACCAATAAATGGCGTTTCCTTCCTTTGGTCTTTTTGCCTCCGTCATAACCTACTTCTGGATGAATCATAGTTGCTGTCTCTACTGATTGACTGTCAAGAATTGCTGCGCTAGGACTGGGATGACGATCTTCTATTGTTCTGACCCATTGCCTTAATTGTTCGTGAATGCGTTGCCAGTCTCCATCTATGCGCCATTGTCGAAAATAATGATAGACCGTTTTCCATTTCGGAAAATCATGAGGCAGTAGATACCACGCATATGCGGAGCGGTATCCTTTAGGACATCCTGCCACCAAAATGTAGAAAATGCCGTTGATAATCTCTCTCATATCTACAGTTCGGGGACGACCTCCTGGTTTGGCTTCTGGAATTAAAGTTTTGATGATTTCCCATTGCGACGCGAAGCTA
>JAAUOU010000052.1 GCA_012034765.1 Pleurocapsaceae cyanobacterium CSU_1_1
GTGTAATGATTCCATTTTTGAACGTAAAGCACTTAGCTGACGATTTTTAGCTTTGAGTAATTCTATTGGTTCTGTCCCTACCATCATGTCTGATAGCTGCTGTTGTAATCTGGTAATGTTCTGCTTTTGATTAATTATTTTTTGTTGATATTGAAGATGAATCTGTTTAATCTGCTGCTGCTGTTGTGTGGTCAGATCTAACTGCTGAAACAAACCAAATGCTTGATCTTGGGGCGTTACGGAGGCAGGGCGTTCGGCAATGATTGTTTCAGTTGGAAAACGATAATTTTTAAACAGTGACCAAGAATAATCAGCAAAGACAGGTAGGCTGTAAAAAATTGAAAGAGCGATCGCTAATAGAGTCAATAAGTATCGCTGTCGTCGGACTAAAGCTTGAAAAATCATTGATAGATTGAAAAAAATAAAATGAATTTTATTTAAAAATTAAAGTGTTTAATGCGCCAAAACAGATAAAGCTGGCTGTGATTTAGATGCGGTTGGCAGTAACCAGTAAGCTTCTGTTTTTTCGCTGGCTGCATAGTTGTCACTATCGACAGTCCCATACCAATTGCTAACTAAAAAGTTTTCTAGATCTTTCGGTTCAAGGGCAGTCCGAGGAGTTTTTAAACCGAAGCTGACGGAAGTAACTAAAAATCCCGTAGCGATCAGCTTTACTGGTACGCGAAACGTAATTGTCACGGGAATAGTCCATATCACCTTGAAACGCAGTTTTCTGTGTTGAGGATGAGGTTCGAGAGAATCAATTAGATGCTGTTCGAGATCGGCGCGAGGATTACAGGGAACAGGTTGATTATGTCGCAGAAAGCTGACGAGGTTATTTTGCTGATCTTTGTGTAAGTTAGTCATGATGCTGCTGATTAAACTAATACTAAATAAATCTTAAAAATCTTAAAAAGTCTTAAAAAGATATTCCTTGTTGTTCGAGAAATTTCCTTAAAGAATTGCGGGCATGAAATAACCGCGATTTAACTGTTCCTACAGGCACATTTAAAATTTCGGCAACTTGCTTTTGCGGTAAATCCTTTAAGTCGTGCAAGACTAATACTGCTCGATGTTCAAAACTAAGATTATCCAAACCTCTTTGAACTACGTCCTGATAGTGTAACTGCATCAAATCTATTGCTGGTTCGGTATTAGTTAGCTTTGTATTGTCTAATTCTTTCTCCCAAACTTTTTCATTGAGGCTAGTTTTTTCCTGACCTTTGGCTAATTTACGTCGTTGGTCTGTCGCTACATTCCAGCTAATGCGATAAAGCCAGGTAGAAAAATATTTGGCAGTTTTTAGTTTTGGTAGTCCTTTCCAGACCTTGAAAAACACCTCTTGTACCAAATCATCTAGTGAGGCTGAACCGCAAAGTTGATATAGAGTTGAGCGTACTCGCTGTTGATAGCGTTGATATAGCAAACGAAAACATTCGCGATCGCCTTGCTGACAAAGGAAGATTAATTCTTGTTCCGTTGCCAACCCTGTTTCTGATTTTGCATCTATCGCACTAGCCTGTTCGCAAGCTAACATTTTGCTCATATTATCTAGAATATAGATTAGTTCTTTGTATTTAGACTAAACATCGTTAATATTGGTTCAATTACTATTGCTGTAACTTTGAAATTTGGCGATCGCCATGGTTAGTTTTTCTAAGCTCAAAAAGCTTGCCTATTTTTTTAAACAGTACGTATTAATTTCTCGAATCAACTTTTGCTGTATTACTCCTGCTTTAATAGCATTCTGACGAGAAAATTTTAAGGCAGATAAATTTTTATTTTCTCTAGCTCTTACTGCATCGTAGGTAGCCTGAGAGTAAATACGATAGATAGTGACAAGCTGGTTTTGATATTTAATTAATTCGCTTTGATTAAATTCAAGCAGCGCCAGACGATCTGCTGCTTGGTTAAATTCATTGGCAGCTTCAAGCCAACTCTTCATTTCACCTAACTGCTGATTGACATTGACATTGCCAACATCTTGATTATTGTCTTTAACCTCTTGAGCAACTTGAAAAATCTCTTGGCATTGAACAGACTTATTTTCTTCACAACCTACAGTAACCAAACTTAGTAAAATTACCAAAATTGACCAATAGTTGCTTTTTAAGAGAGCTTTGACTTGACTCTGTCTACAGACCAACATCTTAAAATTACTACTTTTGACTAGATGCGTTTATTTGTCTTAATAATTTAAGACTTGACTTAATATAAACGACTCACAGCATAATCGGTCAACTCTTGGAGAGCATCTTTAGAGCTAGAAGGAGCAAGACAGCTAAGACTCTGTGAGGCTTTATAAGCTAGATCCTTGGCTAATTGACGAGCTTGTTCAATACCATTGCTTTTTCTAATTAATTCTAAAGCTTTATTAAGGTCTTCTGCTTCCGCAAATTTCCGCTCAATTAAAATCTCTAAATAAGGTTCTTGTTGCAGAGCATAAAATACAGGAGAAGTTAATTTACCGCTGGCTAAATCTAATCCTGCTGGCTTGCCTAACACTTCAGTTGAACCAGTAAAATCGAGAATATCATCAACAATTTGAAAAGCCAAACCTAAATTGCGACCATAGCTATAAAGGTTCTCTTCAATGTTAGTACCCGCATCACTCAATACAGCAGCGGCTTTGGCACTGTTCGCCATTAACGACGCAGTTTTATAATAGGTTTTGTCTAGGTAGCAGTCGATGGAAGCATCTATATCAAAGCGATTAATGCTTTGCATAATTTCTCCTTCGGCAAAATCTCTAATTACCTCAGACAGAAGTTTGACTACCTGTAAATTATCTAAATTAGCGAGAAGCCAAGATGATTGAGCAAATAGAAAATCTCCTGCCAATACAGCGATGCGATCGCCAAACAAACTATTAACCGTCTCCACATTGCGACGCAAATCTGCTTCGTCTACCACATCATCATGTACTAAACTCGCAGTATGAATCATTTCCGTGATTTCTGCTAAACGACGATGACGTTCTGTCAGATCATGGTCAGACATTGTCGCCCGCGAAGCCAACAAAACGATCGCTGGTCGAATCCTTTTTCCCCCAGCCTCAAACAAGTGTTCGGCAGCCGCGCCTAAAATTGGATGACGCGCCCCAATCAGTTTTTTGAGATTATCTGTCAAAATATTCAGATCATTTTCAACGGGTGTCAATAACGAGGTAGTAGAAGATGTCATTGTTAAGCCAGGTATGGCAAATAATTATTTAAGAAACTTTACATATATTGTACTTATTTTAAGGGAAGCTCACCTAATAACCAACTACTAACTTAAAAACAAGCAAAAATTCAAGTTTTAAATCGAGACTCAGTAAGTATTTAATCTAAAATATTTGTGTTATTCTCAATAATGAGAGTATTAGCAAAATGAAGGTTCTGTCCTGAAAAGTGCGATGGCGCTAATAACGTATTGGCAGATTTAGTGGACAAAATTATTCCCAGACTAATCACCTACAAAAAAGTTGGGCATTATCTTGCCGAGCTAAAAATCGCTCCCTAATTTCAGAGTAGCCATAGTCTAAATACAGACAATTTTTTGGATGTTTTAGCTCAGACTAAGGTATCTCGAAGTAAGGAACATTATAGTCTATTGATTTCTCCCTGAGATTTTACTGTTTACTGCCTCAGCTAATTAGGCGAGCGTGAGATAAGCAGTTCAATCGCAGTACCAAGAAATTGTTTGTCTTACATTTGACCCAAATTACCTAATCAAAAAAAGCTGATTTAAATAAGCCCACACTAACGATGAACTTGAGCAATTTACCTGTTTTCATCTTATTTTTTGCTATTGTCTATCTCTCAATTGTTTATGGCTTACTGAAAGTAGCGGAAGTTCAGAATCACAACGCCACTACAATTTCTCGCAGCGGGGTAAATTCTAAACAGCGGATCAAAACCCCTTAAACTGAAGATACGAAGATTGAGTCACAACGAGAGTCCTAAAGGACATTCTACCCTTGGGGTATACACCTGCGGATATAGAATAAGCTGAAACGGGGTTCACAAGGGGGCGAGGCAACCTCGCCCCACGACCCCTTACGAGTTCAGCATTTCCTCTCGTCAAATTACTCTAGAGGATTTAACACCATTACTTCTGAAACGAGTTGTTTAACCTCAATCTTCTGTACGCGGGGATAGTAGCCTAACCATTGCTGAGATAGATCCGCAAACTGCTGAGGAGATCCAGTGACACAAAAACGAGTTGGCAAGGAAAAATGATTGTTCCGTAATCCTAACAACGATAGTTCTTTATCCGCTGCTACTACAATATGTTCGGCTGGGTCAACTACTTTTACGGAAGCTGGTAATAAAGTGCGGATAATCGGCTCTAGATGGCGATAATGGGTGCAGCCATAAACCAAAGTATCAATATCTTGTTCTAGCAAAGGAG
Source organism: Pleurocapsaceae cyanobacterium CSU_1_1 (assembly GCA_012034765.1). Lineage (GTDB taxonomy): Bacteria > Cyanobacteriota > Cyanobacteriia > Cyanobacteriales > Xenococcaceae > Waterburya. Next base: position 4,396 of record JAAUOU010000052.1, read on the forward strand.
CCAAATATTCCTGAGCGACTAGTCTGGTTTGCTCTGTATAGAGTTTATTTTGCTCAATTAAGCTGACAAACATAGGACAGGCAACTTCCCACACGTGAGCTTGAGGCTTAATTTCATGAATTGCCTGACGATAAGCATGACTTTTGGCGGTTGCAGCAGTAGCCAGCACCCCAATTCTTTCTCCCTGCATCACAGCAGCTTTAGCTCCTGAGAGAATTACGCCGAGGATGGGAATATCATACTCCTTTCTGACAACTTCTAAAGCCAAAGCCGAACTAGTATTACAGGCCATAATAATCATTTTAAGATCCTGACGGCACATCCAATCGAGAATTTCCCGCGCAAAAAGTAAAATTTCTTCTGGAGATCTCGTTCCGTAGGGTAAACGAGCCGAATCAGCGACATAGAGAAGAGATTCAGTAGGCATTTGACGATACATTTCTCTTAATACCGTCAATCCTCCGACTCCGCTATCAAATAACCCGATCCGCTGATGTGAATTTTTCATATTAAATGGTTAGTTTAGTCTTAGGCAAGATTAACTACTGAGTAAAAATACTTAACTTAAAGATTATTCTGTTTAATATACTCGACAATCCCTCTGGCGATCGCTTCCGCCATCTGACGACGATGATCGGGATCTTTAAGATTAGAAGCATCAACTTCTCCTGTGACAAATCCTACCTCTACTAACACAGCCGGCATAGCAGAATGTCTCAGGACATAAAATCTAGCTCTTCTAATGCTGCGATCATCAATATCAACTCCATTGAGAACACTCCAATGAATGAGTTCTGCTAAACGACGACCACTATCATAGTAATAAGTCTCTAAACCGCTAACATCAGGGCGACTAAGGCTGATCGCATTGGCGTGAATACTGACAAACAGGTCAGCTTTAACATTGTTGGCGAGGTCGGTTCGACCCTCAAGGCTAATAAAAACATCCTTGTCCCTAGTCATCACGACATCAATGTCCTGTTTTCTTAAAATTTCTTCCACGTCCAGGGCAATGGGTAGGATTATATCTTTCTCCTTCAGTCCACCAATACCAACCGCTCCAGAATCATAACCACCATGACCAGCATCGATAATGACTCTAGGGCGATCTGTCGTCAGCAGGGGCGTTTCCCCAATAGTGCTTTCCTTGGGAGCTTTGGCAAATCCTGGAGGCAATAAAGGCGCATCACTTTCAGGCAGAGGATCGACCCCCACCTCAATCGGCAAGGCAATCTCATTATTGTTAGTATTAAGCTGACCTAAACGATATCTCAAGCGAGTAGTGATTTCTAAGACAACTTGAGTATTCTCTTGGCGCACCTTTAATTCTGAGACTGGACTTCCTGCCTGTAGTTCTGGCCCTTTAAAATCTTCTGCTAGTTCGGCATTATCAAGGATAACTTGATAAATACCGTTGCTTTTACGAGATACTACTGCCGATAGCTGGCGATCGCCATTAATCATGAGTTGAGTATCATCATCCACCAACTCGATTTCTTCAATCAAGTTAAGCTCTGTTGCTTGAGGTGCTTGAGATTGGACTGTTGCCAAGGGAGCATCAGCAACACCTGCGGTAGAATTAGGAAGTTCACCCTTCGGCATTAATAACAAGCCTTTAATACGGCTAAAAGTAGCTATCCAATCAGGGCTTTCATCCGTCAACTTCATACTCATAACTGCCTGATCATCTTCCTGTTCAAAATCAATTGTGGCAACACCATATTGATTAACAGCTACCGACTGATCGGCTAAATCGACCGGCAGAGTAATACCTTCGAGAGCAAAATCAAGGCGATCGCCATCTCGTTCTGAATCAATCTTTATTTTGCGATTACCATCAATGTCAATAAAAAAGCCATTACTGGTGGCTTTAACATAAGAAGAACTAGAAGAAGTATCAGCACTGACAGGCTCAACAGGCTCGACAGGATTGACCGCAGCAGTTTCTAATCCTGGTAATTGTGTAGGAAGATCTACTTCTGGTAGTTCTAATATTTCAGGATCTTGATTGGTAGCAGCGATACGAGATACCTCTGGTTCTGGTATTTCCACTTTCCAATGAGTCGGCGAAACATCATCAAACTCAATTTGATCAGCATCGAGAGTATAGCCAGGAGCTAATTCCACCACAATGCGCGAAGTATCAGATTCTGGTTGTCCAATGCGAAATCCATTAACTGGACCTTGATAACTTTCCTTGACCGTTTCTTGACCCAAGACTGTTCCTGGTAAGTCAATCACCAGTCGCGTGGGGTTACTCAGTAATTCAGCTTTGGGCTGTACCCCTTCGTCGGTTTCAAAAACTAAATTATTATCCTCTGGTTCAAACTCCCACGAAACAATTTTTCCTGCCTTAGCGGGGGAACATAACAGAAAAACACCTAGAAAACCAGATAGTAGCCAGTGAAATCTCACAATTATTGCTCCTCACACAGATTATGTAACTGATTTTTAGATACGGTTAGCCAGTGTCCTTGACGATTCTCCCCAAAGAAGGGGCTTGATCTCAGCTGACGGTGGTAAAGCTTTACATCCCAGCAAAGCTGCTCGTCAAATGAGGCACAATTAAAATCTATGATTTCGCCAAACCGCCTCAGAAAGATTGATGACAACCTTACAGTATCCTCAGTCAATTCCATTAGAACTTTATAGTACCCATTCTTGAAGTTTGATTGATCAAGACGTGAGAAGAAGCAATTTGGTTTCATTGATTACTTGAGACTAATTACACAGGAAGTCATAGATGTTTATACGATGATGAACTTCGACTAATTATGTGGTCATTCCTGAACTTTGTCCACTGATTCAGCTATGGTGTCTGTCTCTTTAAACACCAGGCGTAATAGCGGAGGGGCAACAAAGGTAGTTGCAATTACCATCACAATAATGGCAGCCTCAGTCGCTTCAGATAAAGCTCCACTAGCAGAACCAACACCAGCAAACACCAAACCAACTTCTCCTCGGGGAATCATGCCAACACCGATCGCTAATTTGTTAAGATCGGGATTGCCAAATACGGTGAATCCCGTAATGACTTTCCCTAGGATAGCAACCAAAATTAAAAATGTGGCAATAATTAATCCTTCTCGGTTACTCGCTACGGTGGGATTGAGAACACTTAAGTCGGTTTTCGCCCCCACACAAACAAAAAATATAGGTACAAAGAAGTCGGCAACAGGAATAATTTGTTGTTCCAACTCTTTCCGTTTCTCGGTTTCCGCCAGAATTAAGCCCGCAGCAAATGCGCCCAAAATTCCCTCCAAATTGATTACCGTAGCAATATAAGACAAGATAAAGGCAAATACTAAGCCAGTTAACAATACTTGACCACGAGTTTTCATTTCGTTAACTAATCCAACGATTAATGGACTAATTAGACGACCTAGCAGGATTGAACCGATTAAAAAAACCGCAGCACTAATAACTAGGTAAATAATATTATTTACCTGAATTTCTCCTGTTTTGACCAGACTTGCCACTACCGCCAAAATAACGATCCCTAAAATATCATCTAGTACCGCAGCGCCGATAATTATTTGACCCTCCTCTGAACTAAGTTGTCCTAATTCCGCCAGAACTTTAGCAGTAATCCCGATACTGGTCGCTGTTAGTGCTGCTCCTGCAAATACTGCGGGGATAGCTGGAGTATGAAAAATGTAGATTAAACCTAAAGTCCCCATGACAAAAGGCGTAACCACCCCTACTGTTGCCACTATGGCAGCCATTGGCCCGACGCGAATTAATTCTTTGAGGTCTGACTCCAAGCCAATTTCAAAGAGGAGAATAATTACCCCCAATTCCGACAGGACGCTGATTATTTCACTTTGAGTCGCAAAAACAGACGTCACAGCTTCGGTTGGCAATCCTGCGGTACTTTGTAAAATTGACATAATTAAGGATTTTTCGGCAGCGCTGCTTTCGGGAAAAACCAAGAGGTGGAAAGCCGAAATTCCTACCAGTACTCCGCCAACTAACTCTCCTAACACTGGCGGTAAATTGATGCGGGAACAAACCTCCCCTCCTAATTTACTAGCAAAGTAGATTACAACTAAGCTAAGTAACACTCCAGCGAGAATGAAAGTCCCTTGCTCAGATTCAGTAGCAGTTTCAGTAGCTGTCGCTATTAAAAAACTATTCCGCCATTCCGTCAGTATGTAAAAGTTATCGATCATGCATGTTCTCGGCTAAAAACTTTCTCTAATTTATTAGCTTATCGTTATCTTCCTCCAATCTGATGTTCATGAAGCTAATTAAGGTACTTATCATATCTGTTAAATAGTGAATTATTCGAAAGATGTTTAAGGCAAGATTTTAGGGAGAGACAAATTGATTTCAGACGCTGCTATGTAACCAATCAGTAGAATGAAAAAAAGAAATTGCAGACTAGCTGGTTATTTGATTATTTAGCTCTAATTACCAGCATTTCATTCGCTCCTGGCTGTAATTCGTAGGGTACTTTAGCGATTGCCACTGAATACCCCAAATGACTAAACTTATCAATTACAAAATCCAGGTAAGGCGAAGTTTCCTGCATGAGAGTTAGCAGCGGAAATATCCTAACTTCTCGACTTACTCGTAACATTTCTTGGATCGCAGCAACATGGAAATCGCGATCGCATTGTTCGGAATACAAAAACAAAAAGTGCGAACACAACGCCAGCTCGTAGCTTTGCTCGACAAAATTCAAATTAGGTAATTCTTGCGCTTGATATCTACCTGCTTGTTTACCCTGTTGATAATCCTGTAAAAAAATTTCTAGGGTTTTAATCCTACTAGCCTTCAATTCCTGGGGGTTTTTATGATAACTCCATACCCAATTGTTTGGCGTGGCAATGATCTGGTCGATGATATTATCCACTACCTCATCAAACCGCTGTTTGATCTCTGCATCATCAAACTGATAAATCGGATCGACAGAAGTAATGTTATATCCTTTGGCTGTACCTTCGGCGTTAAAACTAGCAGGGCCATCTCCCACTCCCAAAATATCTTTTTGCAAATCTTCTGAAGATAAATTGAACATCTTAGTATATTCATCAAGCGATCGCCCGAAGGGAACAACTTTATCTAATTTCATCACCATCAGTAATTTATCTCCTGTAACCATAAATAATGGTTGGATTATAGCTAAAATAGACTTAGCTAACGACTTAGTTTATTTATTAAGATGGCACAGGTTAATATTCACGAAGCCAAAACCCATTTGTCACAACTATTATCTCGTGCTGCTTTAGGAGAAGAAATTATCATTGCCAAGGCTGGCAAACCGATAGTGCGACTTGTACCCGTTGAAAAACCACCTCAAGACCGAATTTTGGGACAAGATCATCGAAAATAGTTTTTGAGATTGGATTTAGGCTAAGTTTGTGTTAGAGGCGATCGCAACTGTAACTATTGTTAGCTTTAGAAATAAAGTTAGTATGATATTTAAGGGGATGAGTTTAAACCCATTAGAAAAATTGACTAAGTGGCTAACTGAGGAGCGATCTTTGGGAAGTAACTTTGCACATGGGGCTGTGTTAGGAACATCTGGTCAAGATGGAATGCCTCACACTAGAATGCTAGGCATATCATTTAACAGACAAGGCGTACCAAAGTTTCACACTTCACCAGTATCAAGAAAAGTTGAAGATATTAATTTAACTAATAAAGCCTCGTTAACTTTTGCTTTTCAAAAGACAATGCGATCCATTAGTTTAGAGGGCTTTCTAGAACCTCTTTCTGATAAAGAACTTGATGCAGATTGGAAAAAACTAGAAGTAGGCTTTCAAAAAAACTATCTTGTGTTTGGGCATCAATCAGGAAGAAGGATTAATTCATTGCAAGAATTACGTGTTCAACAGGATCGATTGCCAAGTTCTGGGGAAGAAAATAAACCCTCTAGCTTTATTGGTTACTCGTTCAAGATAATCGAGCGTATTACTTTCTATGCAGTTGCAAAAGAGGATTTCGCTCGTTGCGAAATGTTTGAATTTGAACACAATACTCAAGACTGGATTTATTCTCTTAGAGTTCCATAATATTGTAAGCAAGTTGATCTAGCTCAAAAATAGTTTTTGAGATTGGATGATAAATAGTTGGTAACATAAACAATGAGTATAGATTGACCATTTTATCGCCATCTTGACCGAGTATGACTACCGATTTTCTAAGCCATCTTAATCCCTCCCAACGCCTTGCTGTAGAGCATTACTGTGGTCCAATGTTGGTGGTTGCAGGTGCAGGATCGGGTAAAACTAGGGCTTTGACATATCGCATTGCTAATTTAATTCGTCATCAAAAAGCAGATCCAGAGCATATCCTAGCAGTTACCTTTACGAATAAAGCAGCGCGGGAGATGCGAGAACGGATTGAGTATATTTTTGCGACGGAATTGGCGTTAGAACAGCATGGTCAAAGACTGGAGTTTTTGACAGAGTATGAACAGAAAACTCTCAAGTCGAGGGTGTATAAAAGAACGACCAAAAAGCTGTGGATTGGTACTTTTCATAGTTTATTTGCCAAGCTATTGCGCTTTGATATCAATAAGTATCAGGATGAACGGGGACGCACCTGGAAACGTAATTTTTCGATCTTTGATGAGTCGGATGTTCAGAGTTTATTTAAAAATATTGTTACCAAAGAATTAAATTTAGATAACAAAAAATTTGATCCGCGCAAGATTCGCTACGCCGTTAGTAACGCCAAAAACCAGGGTTTGACTCCCGATGATTTAGCCAAACAAGATCCTGGCTATCGTGGTCGAGTTATTGCCGAAATTTACAATGAGTATCAATCTCGACTAGCTGCTAATAATGCTCTGGATTTTGATGATTTAATTTGGGTTCCTGTTAAGCTATTTCAGCAGAATGAATCTATTCTGGGCTATTGGCATACTCAGTTTCAGCATATTTTAGTGGATGAATATCAGGATACAAACCGCATTCAGTATGACTTGATCCGTTTATTGGCGACTAATGGTGAAACAAATAAAAATGAGTGGAATTGGAAGTTGCGATTACCCTCCGGGTACGCTCCGCGATCGCTTTTTGTGGTGGGAGATGCGGATCAATCTATTTATTCTTTCCGTTTAGCCGACTTCACTATCCTGTTAGATTTCCAAAAAGATTTTGGTGATGGTTTAGCCGACGAAGATACCCGCACCATGATCAAGTTAGAAGAAAACTATCGTTCCCGTGAGAATATTCTGCAAGCAGCCAATCATTTAATTGCTCACAACAGCCAACGGATTGATAAGGTTCTCAAACCCACTAGAGGAGTAGGAGAACAAATTTATCTATATAAAGCCGATGAGGAACAGGAAGAGGCGCGCTTTGTCGTGCAGCAAATGCAGCAGATTAAGGAGAACAACCCCGAAATAGGCTGGGGTGACTTTGCCATTTTATATCGCACTAATGCTCAGTCTCGTCCCTTTGAGGATTTACTGCTACACCATAATATTCCCTACAATATTGTCGGTGGTTTGAAGTTTTATGACCGTAAAGAAGTCAAAGATGCGATCGCTTATTTACGCATTATTGTTAATCCTGAAGACACTGTCAGCCTGCTACGAATTATCAATACTCCCCGTCGGGGTATAGGCAAGACAACCATGGACAGACTCATGGATGCATCCCAACAGATGGGTATTCCTCTCTGGGAAATAGTCAATGATGAAACTTCGGTAAATACCATGGGAGGACGTGCTGCTAAAGCTTTAAATCAGTTTGCACATATGATTCAAGAGACTAAGGATCAGCTAGATAATTTGACAGCAGCAGAAGTATTGACCCACATCATTGAACAGTCGGGTTACGTTAAAGAATTACAGCAGCAGGGAACAGATGAAGCCGATAATCGTATTGCTAACATTTACGAACTATACAACGCGGTGCAGCAGTTCCAGGAAGACAACGAAGAAAATAGTTTAGAAGCATTTCTCGCCAGCGCCTCTCTTTCCTCAGATTTAGATGATTTAAATGAAGAACAGCAAAAAGTCTCAATGATGACGCTTCATGCTGCTAAAGGGTTAGAATTTCCAGTGGTTTATCTTGTGGGGATGGAACAGGGTTTATTACCCCACAACAGAACTTTAAATGATCCTCTAGAAATCGAAGAAGAACGTCGTCTATGTTATGTTGGCATCACTCGCGCTCAAGAACAGCTATTTTTAACCTACACCAGAGAACGTCGTTTGTGGGGGAACAGAGAACCTGCGGTATCTTCCCAGTTTTTACAGGAACTTCCAGGGGAGTTAATTGATAGCAACATCAATGTAGCCAGCACTTACCGTCGTCGCACCCGCGCGGAAAGAACTTCTAACGCTATTGATATTGATTGGAGTGTAGGCGATCGCGTATTACATCATGAATTTGGTGCAGGGGAAATTACCCATGTTTTAGGCAGTGGTAAAAAAGCCACGTTAGCCGTGAAGTTTTTAAGTATGAATGTGACCAAGATTATTCCCAAAATTGCCCCGATGGAAAAAGTGGAGTAAAAGTTGGCAACTGGAATCATCACATTAGCAATTGATATAAGTTGAGATATTGTTGAGCAATGGTGGACTTGTCAAAGCGTTTGCCTGCATCTTGAGGGAGAGAATTCTGCCGATTGAGTGCTTGAGTTAGTGCCTGGCTCAAATTATCTAGAGCATTACCAGATAAGGAAAAATAGACACAGTTGGCAGAAGCAATTTCTCGGAAGATAGGAATATCAGAACAAACTAGGCGATCGCTAAAATGCAAAGCTTCTGCCAATGGTAAGCAAAAACCTTCTGTAGACGAAGGAATTGCAAAAAGTTGACAGTTTTGATAAAGCCAACCTAATTCACTATCATTAATAGCAGATAAAAACTTAACGCTGGTTGATAAATTCAAGTTAGCAATTAAATTTTCCAGCTTTTCCGTTTCTGGCCCTTTAGTGCCAACTATGATCAATTGATAATCTGGTTCAATTTGCCCATTTAATCTTAGTTGAGCATAAGCTTTAATTAGTAGATCTAAGTTTTTATTTTGCCGATGTTGAGCAACAGATAACAAAAATTTGCTGTCTTCCTTGATTGCTTTAGGGGTTGTTGTTTCAAGATTTTTAAAGTCAACATAATTGTAGATTACTTTAACAAGCTGATCGGGTCTAAGTTGAGGAAAATATTGCCTTAGCTTCTCAGCAGTAACCTGTGAGACACAGGGTAAACCATTACTGTTGCCAATCGCCTGCCGAAGAAATAGCTGATTAAACCAAACCTGGGGAAAGCCAAAGTTTTCTGGACATTCGTAGGGATAGAGGTCGTGAATTGTCGTAACTACTGGTGCTTTAAATTGTGTTCGCAGAAATGGAAACGGAAAGGATAGATGAACTAAATCACAATTGAGTTGATTAGCTAACTTTGGTAACCCGCTAAGAAACCAAATATTTCTGACCAGCGAACTGTTTTTAATATTAACGACAACCAATTTAATTTTGTCTGAATCTAAACTAAAAGCAGTCTCAAAATAATGTTGCTGCCAAGAACCGATTACCAGGCTCACTTTAGTGATTTCAGACTGCTCTGCCACAGCGCGAGCCAAATTAGCTGCGTGTCGGCAGACCCCTGTAGGTTTTACTGGTCGATGCAGTGCTGCAATAAAAACGTGCATATTAATATATTGATTAATAGTTACTCTCAAAATCTTATTTCAAGCTCGATCCAGCCTTCCAGGCAGGGCTATTATATTCATAAGCGCCAAGATCTGGAGCTTTACCCGTAAAATCAGCCGTAATTTTGGGGATTTCAATACCAAGATCGATCGCAGGCGAATCTTTTTGCAATGTGAAATCAGGAGTAGTACTAGACTTAGCCTCTGCTTGAGGTAAACGCGTAAATTTAGCGTCGGTATCAATAAATAAATTATTGGAAGCGTTTTTAGCACCAATACTTTCAACGTTGGCAAAGATGTTGTTGCGGGCTTCGATATTCTCTCCGTCTAGTAAGACCTTGCCCAAAAAAGTATTATTAAACACTCGGTCATATCCTCTGGGACTGCCAGCGGTAATGCCGAGGTTATGATCGCTACCGTTTAAGTTCCAGACAACGTTGTGATGAACGGTGCTGTTAAAAGTTTCCAAATCCAAATAAATACCGCGAGTACCCCAAAATGGACTGAAAGACTGAGCGTCATGAATCCAGTTATGATGGATCGAACCACCTTCCAAGTTGACTTGGCAGCAGATATAGATTGCTCCTAAGTCCGTACTTAACATGCCAAACTCAGAAATATCGTTGTAAGAAATTTCTAGATTACGACCATCGGTGCCAGCGGTGTGCCAATCAAAGTTAATTGCATCTCGACCCGTACGCTTGATGGTATTGTGGCTAATCTGATGACCATTACCATTGACTCTGACAGAAGCGGCATAATTTGCTTGATAGTTGGTATTAACAATAATGTTGTTGGTTACTTGATGATTATTCCCTTCTAACAACACTCCATTCCCTGCACTCCAATCAATAACCGAGTTTTGCAGAACATGATTATTACCTCTAAGCTGAATTCCTGTATCCTGAGCATGGGCAGCTAAAAACATTGCATCATCTGCCTCGTAGGCTTTTTCAGGCTTTGCTGGCGGGGGTAGAGTCATATGATGGGAGACATATTTAGCTCGCACCCCATCAATCACCACTCCACTACTGCGATCGCTAGTAGTAATCGTATTAGCAAACAAATTAAGGTTGCGAACGGTAATATAAGAGCGATCGCTTAAATCGAAGGCAAAGTTACGCTGCTTTACTTCTATGTTTTGTGGCGTTTGAGCATCAAGAGACCAGAAATAAAGCTCCTGTTTGCCACCGTCGTAAAACCATTCACCGCGATCGTCCAGTAGCTCCTGCTTCCCAAAAAGATAGAACCAGTAAGCACCGCGATCCCAGGCAGCGGTCATTTTTGCCAAAAGTTGCTTTGCCGTTCCTCCAGTGATCTCTCCAGTACGGGTGGTGTACCATTCATTTGCCCACACCTGTCCTCCTTTCCAACCTTCCGTCAGTTCGGGAACTGCTTCATTCTCAATTTTTGCCGCTGTTCCCCCCAAACTTGTTACGCCACCACCCAGGAGATTGGGACGTAGAAAATCCTGTTCTGGACTGAGATTGGGGAAACGAGCTTCAGGCATCATTTTTCCCCCAACAAATATTTGATTGGCAAAAAATCCCGTATCGCTGTAGCCATCAACGGGTAAGCTGATCTTGGCTCGATAGATGGCATCACGATCTTTAGACCAGTCAGTAACCAGTTCTGTACCCGAAATTGTTACCTGTTCTTCTTTGTAGGCAGCAAAAGTAATCGGCTTACTCTCAGTGCCAGAAATTTGAGGTCGAACTTGTTCCCGATAAACTCCCTCTCTCATCCAGCAGGTAAATCCTGGTTGAACCGTATCAGCACATTTTTGAATTGTTTTAAAAGGTTGCTTAATTGTGCCAGGATTATCGTCAGAACCTTGAGGTGAAACAAAATATCCCTTTTGTTGAGATCCTGCTGGTTCACAACCAGACATTCCTAAACCAACAAAAGTACTAGCAATTACAATTACAGCTTTTAATTTTTTGATTGACATAAGACAAAATTTTAGTGTTTAGGCAAATAACCAGAGCTTATTTCGGCTATTGCTGTAGTTAGGAATAAATAAGTAGTGATTAATCTTGACGAAACTGCTCAACGCATTCTTGATAAACTTCAGATAGCCATTTGCCTTTAGCTGACCAAGTATGAAGTTCTTGAATTCGCTGTTGACCTATTTTGCCCATTTGCACACATAAATCTGGGTTCTCAGCTAATTTCACCATCGCTTTTGCCAAATCTGTCACTGCCTGTTCAGGACTATGAGCAGTAATCTTAATACCGATATCGGGGGTTACGGTTTCTCCAGGTCCTCCTAAATCTAAACAAAGAATTGGTCTTCCTGATGCCATAGCTTCCAAAGTCACCCAGCCACCTGAATCGTGTAGGCTTGGATGTACCAGCGCAGAACACTGTCCGAGCTTGACTAAGACTTCTTGACGATCTAACAAGCCGAAAAATATTACTCGCTCAGAAATATTTAATTCTTGCGCCAAACGCTCAAGCCTTTCTTGTTCAGGACCTTCCCCTACGATCCAATACTCGGCGTTAGTTATATTAGCTTCAGCAAAAGCTCGTAGTCCCAAATAAATTCCCTTCCAGTGCAGGAGACGGGCAACGTTAATAAACCTGACAGGATTTCCAGTAGGAGGAGGACATTGACTAAGCTGCTCAATTTCTGCTTGAGCAATTCCCGTTTCTGAAGCTTGCTTAATCTTTAACGCCCCTAGTTTACTGAGTTTTTCTGCCGTATCCTGAGTAGTGGCATAGGCGATCGCACTCTTGCGAGCAGTCAGACGAGTTAGGGGGTCTAGTTCACCAATACCGCGCCAAATTAACCGCAGATATTCGTAAAGCTTGTTTTTAAAGCTAAAATCAACCCAAAATTTAGCGGGTGCTGATTCTCCACCACCCACAGGTCCCCAAATAAAAGGAATTGGTAATAATGATAGTAAGCTGGGAACAGAATAGCGAACAAACGTGACATGATGAGCAAGATCAAAATTTATTTGCCGATGTAGTTTTTGCGCTACAAAGTAAGCCTGGATTTGCCAGAGATAATAGTGCAACTGCATCGCCCCAGATTGTCCCCAGCGCAAGCTATCTTTCCAAAAAGGTAGGGTAAAATAAACAAACTGAAGATTGGGAATTGGGTTACGCTTCAGCTCCGCCTCAATTGCCTCTTTGCTTTCATCTGGGCGAGTCAAAACCCAAACCTGATGATCTTTTGCCACTTCCTGGGCGATATGCCAACCCACCCCACGTTCAGATCCCTTTCCTGGTTCACATGAATATGCTGATAATAAAACTTTCATTTAATTTAAGTATTAATAATATTTGGCAACAAATAGCAAGTTGAATAAAATTAAGTCGATACTAATCTGCAAGTATTGCACTTTTTGATTGAACGACCTGCTCATATAGCTGGGCTGTTTTTTCAGCGGTTTTTTTCCAGCTAAACTCTTTTATGCGTGCGAAACCTCGGTCAATTAACTCTTGGCGAAAATCGCGATCGCGATTGATACGCAATACGGCTTGAGTAATGGCAACAACGTCGGTGGGTTCTACTAAAACTGCGGCATCCCCTACCACTTCTGGGATGGCAGAAACATTACTAGTAATTGTCGGCGTACCGCAAGCCATTGCTTCTAAAACAGTCAACCCAAAACCCTCATAAAGAGAGGGAGCGACAAGAACATCAGCAGCACAATAAAAGTTAATCACAGCCTGTCGTTCGGGATTACTGACCGAAGTAATATGTTCGCTTAAATTATTAGCTTTAATATATTGCTCCTGTTCAGGATGAAAATCTCCGCCAACTTTCCACAGACGAACGGGAATACCTTGCTCGGCGATCGCTTTAATGACTTTTAAGACTGTTTCGATATTTTTACGTTGATGATTAGAACCCACATGCAGCAGGCAAATCTCATCAGGTGATTTGGCATATTGTTGTTTCCAGTCAGCTATTGCTTTCTTGTCTGGGACATTAAATACGGTATCTACACCATTGGGAACGATCGCGATTTTTGCTGGAGAGATGTTTAACCAATCAGTGACATCTTTGGCAGTGTTACTCGAAACAGCAATAGTGCTATCAGCAACGGTAATTCCCTTGACACAATATTGCCAAACCGCCAGACTAAAGGTAGGAAAACGAGCCTCTGTTTTCAAAATTTCGGGATAGATAAACTGCACTAAATCATGACAGGTAACTATTACAGACTGTCCAGTTTTCTTGAGTCCATAGGCAATGTGACCATCGGTGTGGTCAATAATGTGAAACAGGTCGGCTTTTATTTGGCTAACAGCCCGCGGATGATCATAGAAACGCTCGTAGTATTTGCGGATAGGATTGCCTGCATGCCAAAGATTTTCTGGATTCTTACTCCAGGGTTGAGGGGCTATTTCTAGGATCTCCCAATCTGGTCTAAGCTTTTAGTTCAGCCACCAAGTTATCGGTATAAACATCCATACTAAAAGCTACTTTTGGCTGTCGTCTGACAATTGCTATCCTCATTTATTCTTCTCCTAAATAATTTAAAATCATTATTTTTACTATTAAAAAATCTCTAAGATGTTAGATATATTGAGAAATCAGCTTATTTCTTTGCATTAGCGCGATCGCCAACCAGCTAAACAAAAAACTAGAGATGGAGTAAATCAACATGGATGTAATCGAAACGCTTTGAGTAACTTGCGGTATAGTTTTCGTCAGTAAAATCTCGACAATGCTTTTAACTAGAGGATGTACCAAGTAAATTCCAAAAGAACACAAACCGAGATTAGTAATCAAATTGCTGTTAGAAATGTATTTGGAAACCGCAATTCCAAACAGCAACAGAGAGTAAGCAATTAATAACTCACTCACAGCATTGGGCAAATACTTTGCTCCTAAAATATCTACTAGTAAGAAAAACAAAAATATGGCAGTTATGTTTGCTGGTCGATAAAGCCACTGCGTATCTTTTCTCAAAATTGCCTGGAGTAATAGAGCGATCGCAAAGTAAGGTAAACACCTAATTAACCAAGCCAGGTTAACTAAAATACATCTCCAGGTCTGAGCAAAAATATTGTCCCAGTCAGCTATGGGAAATAAATGCACAAAGGCATCATAGGCACCCAAATTAAAATTATTTCCTGAAACCATCAAAAGCTGATAAAGCAAAATACTGACTGTAGCCAAAATGATAAGAGAAAAATTGAATACTTTACCTGGTTGAGATAATTTGCTAGATAGAGCAGCGTCGTACCAGCTATTAACAGAGGAATAAAATAGAGATGATAAGAAGCACCTCCCAGGAAAACGATCGCTACAGGATCTGCTAGTATTTGCGGGATTTGTGCTGTTTCTTTGGCGAGAAAAGCAATAGCTAATTTAGTGACAACATAAAGCAAGCTCCACAATAGATATGGCACGACGATCCGCTGAATTTTTTTCTGCCAAAAAGCGCGATCGATCTTTAACGGCGTTCTTTTCGTATTAAAGTAAAAAGACGCTGCCAAAAAAAACGGTACGGCAAAGTAAAATAAATAGCGAAATTGAATAGCGCGATCGCTAATTGGCACTCCCCAAGTTTCATCCCCTGAATGGACTAAGATGACGGCGAAGGCTGCTAACCCACGACACAAATCGATGCCTGCTACTCTATGTGTTTCGCTCATAAATCACTTCAATGTTGGAATTAATTTTTGCCACTGCTCGACTAATCTTTGGGCAATTCGTTCATGAGAATAATTTTGTTTTACTCTCTCTAGTCCATAGTTCCCTATTTCCTCCCGCCAATTGCGATCACAAATAAGCCGTTTTAAAATTTTGGCTAAAGCCACGGGATCTCCTTCAGAAAAAACCAAGTCATCCCTAGCAATTACGTGAGGAATCTCTCCACAGCTAGAACCAACTACAGGAATACCCATAGCCATAGCTTCAATAATGACGTGACCAAACTGTTCCTTCCAGGTGGCAACAGTCCGAGAGGGTAAGACTAAGACATCAAATTTACCTAACTCCACAGGTGCTGCTTCATGACGTACCGCACCTCGCCAGATTAATCGCTCGTTAATCTGCAAAATTTCTGCTTTTTGGCGTAGATCTGCTTCGCTTTCACCCGAACCACACAGAGTAACCTGAAAATCTAAATCTTGCTCCTGAAGCTGGCTCACGGCAGTAAATAAAAGATCTAGCCCTTTTTCGGGAACTAGCCTTCCCAGAAAACCAATATTTATCTGATCTTGAGGTGATTTTCTTGCCAAAGGAGTAAACAACTCGGTATCTACTCCCATTTGTGGCATTACCTCGATCTGTCCTTGATAGTTCCAGCTACGCATTACCTCAGCACCGTCTTGATTACCAGCTAGATAAAGCTTGCTTGCCCCCATGACAAAATTTCTGATCCAACGACGAAAGAACGGTAAAGAGCGTAATTGATTCTCCCAGCCAAATACCACCATTGGCTTACGGAACAACCTTGCCCAGAAGGCGACCTCAAAAGCACAAAGGGAAAAAATCTCTTCTTCTACCTGAATTACGTCAGGTTTAAAGTCATTAATTACCTGCCAAATCTTCCAGGGATTATAAATATGAGCGCCGACTCTACCAGAGAACCAAACTGAGGCAGAGTAAGTTTTTATTTCAGGAAAGGGAGTTTCCAGCTCAATGATGCGCTTCCATTCCAGAGCATGCCAATTACTAGGAGCTAGCAAAGCAACCTCTACTAGTTCCGTATCGGCGATCGCTTTTAGCTTACCCTGATTTACCCCCACCACATAAGTATGGCTGATAAATAAAACCCTCATTTTTTGCCCCGTAGAAGCTGATACACAAGCCTTAGAAACATTTGCAGATTGAATAGTATTATACATAAAGTTATTAAGTAATATAAATTTAAACTTGTGCCTGCTGCTCAAATTTCAGCCGCCTTTCATGCCAGGCCAACCCAAGCAACATAGAAAGAAACAGCATATAGCCAGGCTCTTCAAGCTGAGTAAAAATAAACCCCAAAACTAGAGTCGCCAGCAAGGTAATTTTCAAGGAATTATCTACGCCAAAATATTGCCAAATTAAAGAGGTCAAATACATGTAAGCCCCCAGACCTAACAGCCCGATGTCTCCCCAAATTCCAGCCCAGCCAAAAATAGGACTAAACAGACTTGAGCCAGTAGCTAACCAAAAACCATCAATAAACTTGCGAGACTGTATCCCAATAGAAGTAGTAGTTGCCCCTAAAGGTTTTAGAATTGGGGCATAGTCCTGCATAAACCACGCTCCTAAACGGCTTACCGTATGACCAGGCCCCAAACCAAATAACCAGTTAGCTGGAGATTCAAACTCAGCTAAGATTGCTTTGACCGAATAGAGTTTGGTAAACCAAGCATCTCCATTTTGTCCATATAAATCTGGTCTAGCCCATGCGGTAAAAGCATTTAACGCCTCCAAATTTTGAACACACCAGAAAAAGATCAGCCCAGTAATCATAATGCCCAGCAAGAGCTGAATGGTTTTCCCTACATCTTTAAAATTAAAGATAATTAAAATTATCCATGCCAAAAAATAGGCAAATATAAGCTGTTTAGAATCAGAAAACAGTAGTTGCCATGACGCTGCCAAAATTGTTGTAACTCTAACCCACAGGGGAAAGTTTTTGCCGTTTGCCAAAAAGTACAGAGCAAATGCCAGAGATACTGATGCCGACACATAATTACCCGCTCCTGAGACAAAAAACACTCCACCACAGCCATCAGTACCGTTAAATCCCTGACCGTCAATTTTTCCGCTATCAATCAGGGGTTTTTGGGCTGCTGCTAGTAAGAAGTTAATTACCACTGATCCTATCAACCAGGTTTTGAGTTTCGTAAATGATTTTGTTGACATAGGAATACAGACAATTGTAGCCAAAAACATCATTGGCTCTGCCAACATCATGAAGCTAACCACAGCATTAATAAAGCCAGCCTGATTCCAGATAGCACTGGCTAAAATCGCGATCAGAAAAATTAACATCCCCCAGAGTAAAGAGCTTACTAACATAGCTTGCTGCGGATTTTTGGTAGTCGCCGTGGCTAAAGCAATTCCCAGAACCAGAGGCACAATGACAAAATGAGCATGAACCAAAATTGCGGGAGCTGAAGTCAAAGTAATAAAAATCCGCCCGTAGAAAACGAGGCAAAAAGCAAAAATGATAAAGTTGATATTATTCGTCCAGGTCAAATTTTCTTTCGACCTTCTGCTGAGAGGTTCGGCACTATTAAACATAATCGATGCAGGTACATATAACTATGATTTCTAAACTATGATTTTCAACCGATCAATGCTCGAAGTTTAGTGGTTGTCCAACTAATTAATTTCGGACGGTCTTGGGGAGCATATAGCCAAGAAATAGCTGGCTTGGCTAGGGTTAGAGGCATTAAGCCTACCCAGATAAACCACAGACTGTAAAAAATGCGCTTAGGCAAATTAAAGTTTGAATATTTCCAGAGACTTCTAATCCCTTGATAAATTAGCTCAATCGAGCGATCGCTCTCCACAGGATGATTTTGGGCATTAAGTCTTAAGGAAATAATTCTTGACCACAGTCGACCAATAGAACGCTGTTCTAAATCTGGAGGAATCTGGTAGCCTAGTTCCTGAGCTTTGTTAGTTATCAAGGCAAAATTTTGTAGATCATGACGGACAAAGCGTTTAAAGCGATCGCCTGTCACCGTCGCTAATGCCCATTGGTTACTATCGTGAACTCGATAAGCTCCCAGAGCATGGTCAATCGCCACCACTTCACCGTAAAATGGCACTTGAAATGATAGATAATCATCAGCGGTTAGTTTGTATGCCTCGGGAATAGGAAACAGGTTAGTTAATGCTTTACGGTTGAGAGCATTCCCACTGGTGGGGGTACTACTGTAACCGCTAGTTTCCAGGAGCATTTGCCAGACCTTACCCCGAGAAAGAGGAATCGTCCCCTGGGGATATGAATAGCCCATGGATTGCCCTCTCCCATCTACGACATCCAAGCGATAATGTACCTTAGCTAAGTCAGACTGCCAGACCTTGACAATTTCCGCCACAGCTTGAGGGAACAGATAATCATCTGAATCGAGGAAAATAATAATTTCTCCCTGACTACGGGCAAAACCACTATTAAAAGCTTCTGCTTGTTTACCGTTAGGCTGCAAGATTGGGATGATGCGATCGCCATATTTTAGTATCACATCACGAGAATGATCGGTAGAACCATCATCGACCACAATAACTTCAACATGAGAATAGGTTTGATTTAAGGCACTTTCAATAGCCTCACCCAAAAACGCTCATAGTTGTAATTATTGATAATAATGCTAACAAGTCTTTGCTCTTTCATACTCTAGAGTTACCTCTCTGATGACAAACGTTTCATCTTTTAATAAACTAATTTAACCAGTCCCTAATTTAAAGCAGTGTGTCAAGGCATTTAATAGTTTAAAAATCTATAAATTTATCTGTATTGTTAATCCAGTGAAACTCAATTCGTTAGCAGTGAATGTTTCGGTAATATTTCCCAATCACTGGGAATGAAATCAGAGGCAACGGGCTGATCATCATTCCAGGGGGATGGGCAGATTACAAGTTTGTCTTCTGACTCTGATAACCATGCTCCCCACCAACTAAACGTGCTATTTGCAATTACAAAATGCTTGCATTGACTCATTAGATATAAAGATTTTGCAGGTGGAAGTCCTTCTACAAAAACAACTTGACCTTTAAGCTCAGAGAGTAAGCCACGACAATAATTGATGTCATCGGAGAAAACAAAAATACAATTAATGTCTTTTTTTAATCGAATATGCTCTATTGAATTGAGATAATACTCCTCTGAACACACACCTAAGTGGGAGCATTGCAAGAAATCACCTCTTCTAATGCTTACTGCAAGACTTTGAGATTCTTGTGCTAGCAACAATAATTTGTTTAGCGTAGGATCAATCAGGTCGCTTTTTAATGCAAAAGCCTTAACAAGGGTTTTCTTATCGGGAAATAAGCTGGGAGACTGAAAAAAACCAGTATAGGAGCTATAAACTTTTGAGAAAAGCAAGCTAAAGTCTTTATGTTCACTTTCAATAAATAAATCGTCTGATTTATAAAACTTTCTCAGCGTAAAATTATGTTGAATACGATTTATCCAGACATTGAATTTATTACAATAGGAAAAGTAGTCAAATACAGCAAGTTCTTGAAATAGAAAAGCTTTAAATTTTTTCCGTTCTGGCAAGTAATCGTCTAACAGAATATTGATTTTATATTCTTGAGAGATTTTGATGGCTAAAGCCAATTGAAAAAGTTGATTTCCCAACTGTCCATCTAGGCGAATATAAGTGTTTTGATTTAACGGCATCTGTAGAAAGATATTTAAATAAAGTGATAATTTTCTTATGATTCCAAATTTAGCTATTTAGAACAACTTCTTGATAAGTACCTGATTTTAAAATTTTGCCCTCCTGAAGTTGATAAATGCGATCGCAATGTTCAATCGTAGAGAGTCGGTGGGCAATAATAATGATTGTTTTACTACTTCCCAAAATTTTAGTTGCCTCGGTAACCAGTTGCTCTGTTTCGTTATCTAGAGCAGCGGTTGCCTCGTCGAATACCAAAATTTCCTTCTCGTGGTATAGCGCCCGAGCAATTCCCACTCTTTGCCGTTGACCTCCAGAGAGCAACACCCCTCTTTCTCCCACCGCAGTATTTAAACCCATCGGCAGTTTTTCAATTACTTCGCTTAGTTGGGCTGTTTGAACTGCTGCTTGAACTTTCTGGAGATCAATTTGATTATCGGGAACACCAAAGGCAATGTTTCTCTCTATAGTGTCATCAATTAGAAAAATTGACTGAGGAACATAGCCAATCAGATTCTGCCAAGCTCTTATCTTGTCTTTAACCGAAATTCCGTCTACAAAAATATCGCCACTCTGGGGAGAAAGCAAACCCATCAGCACATCTACCAAAGTTGTTTTGCCCGAACCAGACTTACCAATCAGACCAATAGAATGACCTTTCTCAATAGTTAAATTAATGCAATCTAGGGCATTAGTCTGAGTATTCGGATATTTGTATCCTAGATTTTCAATCACAATTTGCGATTGAAAAGTAAGTTTGGACTGAGGCTGAGAGTGATGTACGGGCAGATTATTCAACTCTTCATTTTTAGATTTGACCTCTTCTGCTTCTTTTAATTCAGCGTAAAGCACATCTAGAGAATGAAGGTCATAGCGAATCACACTAATACAGGATATGGTATTACCGGTAGCAGGCAGTAAGCGAATGGAGGCGATCGCAAAAATACCAAATATTGAAGTGATATTTTGACTATCATCTTGATTAAAAGTAACAAATAAAAAGGCAAACACAATCAAAAAACTAATAATTACCGCCTCGACAATATAGCGAGGGAGGTTTGAATAGCCAGAAGCCAAACCCATATTCGTAGAATACTTCTTTGTTGCTAAATTCATTTGCGCCTCAAAGTAAGACTCACAACCAATTATTCGGGTTTCCTTTAAGCCACCTAGACCATGGTTAAGAATGCGAATTATCTCCGCTGAAGCATCAAAGCCCTGTTTACCCCAATAAGCCAATTTATCTTTTAAAGGATTTAAGACTAGCAACGAGAGGAAAAGTACTAGCGTAATGCCAAGTGAGGCAACAGCATTAGTTGATAATAATAGAGCAACCAATGCAATTATCACTACTCCATTGGAGATCGCCGTCAGCAAATTTAAAACTAAACCAATACAAAAGCGATCTGTAAATGTAACGATACTTTGTACTAAATCAGCGGAGTTTCTGCTTAAGTGAAGTGTGTAAGGCGCAGACAAATATGACTGCATTAGCTTGGAAGATAAATCGCCTTTTAAACTATGAGAAAATTCTGCAATAGATTTTTGAGTTAAAAACGACAATGCGCTTTTAACGTAAAAAACAATAATAGTTAAGATGCCAAAATAAAGTATAAAGTTTTGTGGTGAATTAATTGAAAACTTGACGTATAAATTTTGAAGCCAAACGTTGCTGTTAATATAATCTGGATTAGTTACCATTGCAGAAAAAGGACCAACAAATCCTAATCCAACCATTTCTAGAAATGAACTTAAAATAAACAAGCAAAGCATTATTAATAAGGATTTATGCTTTTGTTTAGTAACATATAAAAATTTTGCTATGAACTTCTTCATATTTATCAAGTTGCCAATTATAGATTAAAGCCAGTTAGAGTTTTTTAAGCAATTTCAACTAATTATTCGTTAGTAAATAACTTACATAATAGATATTATTATTATTATTAAGCTGCCAATGGATTAAGATTAGACGATATCTTTCAACTATAACTTCGATAATCTACCTGTGCCAAGTTTAATTCTATTTTTTTTAAAAACTTTGAGTAGAATTTCCCCAAAATTGTAGTAATTTTATTTTGATTCAATTGCCAAGCTTTTATCAATTTTTGAAAGTAATTAAGAGATTTAGTAACTGTGATTTAAACTATGAATAATCATCATAATTCTTTTAAAGTAAACAAAATTAAAGAAGTATTAAACCAGATCATTTCTAGCTTAATACACCCCCTATTTTATGCTTCCAAATTCACAGCAGACTTGAGTTAATACAACCCTTGTTTTGCCTAATTTTCAGCATTTTGTAAAGGCTTTTTAAAATTAAGCTTTAATCGCAATACCTCTCTAAGCATTGATTGCCAATTGCTTAAATTAATTGACCATATCATAAGTGTCCATAAACACTTGAAACGTTCAGACAGAGAAATAGGGTAAGCAAATATACTGTGATAATATCCCTGAACACATTTAACTCGAGACATAAATGCACCATAGTTCAAATCAGGTGAGATCCATTCAGCGCGTTCTTTTGAGCTTTTTAGGGATTGAGACTGCTCACCATGAATTCTAAAGTATCCAGTTGCACTCGGAACTTCTTTGATTTTACCCATCATTGCCAGTTCACACAGAAGTACTTTATCTGAACCATAGAAAGCATCATGTTGAGAAGTTTTTTCAATTATATCTCGATGAGCCAAACCAAAAAACTCATAACATTCCGTTGTTTGATACAGAACCTCCCAATAACGCTCACTGGGATGAACTGACATAAAATTACGCTTTAAGTTAGTAGTGATAATCCTTCCTTCTGGAGTAGCGTAAGTATTCTTATCAATTAAAGGAAAAGGGTTATCATTTTCGTCAATGAGTACAAATCTGGGAAAAGACATTACAATGTCAGGATCATCTTCCAAGACTCTCACACACTCTTCTAGATAGTTAGCAGAACATTTATCGTCGTGGGCCATCCACTTGAAGAATTGACCTTTAGCCAACTGAAATGCTTTTTTATAGTTATTGGCAGCTCCTATATTGACAGGATTTCTATGATATAAAATTCTTTTATCCTGAGATTGAAAAGAACGGCAAATTTCTTCAGTTTTGTCAGTTGAAGCATTATCACAAATGATGATCTCAAAATCTTGAAAAGATTGTTTGATTAATGAGTCAAGAGCAAGTTCAATATATTTTTCTCCATTGTATACAGGTATACCAATGCTAACTTTTGGGGATTTACTGTTGTTGATAATCATAAGTGTCAAATATTGAATATTAAAATAAATTTAAATGCTTTTTTTAACTTTTACTAGCTTGATAGTGATAAATCTGCTAAGAATAAACCTTTTCGTCTTAGATATTGCTCGATCAAAATATCTTCTATCTGTTCTCTAGAGACATTTTTATTGTCTATTAAAATACTTCCCAGTTTTTGCTCAGTAATGCTTTGTAATGATAAAAGTTCTTGCAACTTGTTTTCTCTCAAGATTTTTTTCTCCACTAATAATTGACCAAGCTTGACGTTTTGGTTTTTTAGATAGAATTTAAGCTGCGATACTGACAATGAGTTATTGCGGACTAAAATCTCCCCAAGCTTTAAATTAGGGTTTAGTTCTTGTAGTAATAAAGCCTGGTCTAATTCCTGAGCGCTTAACAGATTTTGTTCCTGAAGAATCTTGCCAATTTTTTCTGGAGAAAAATCTAGATTGTCAATATCTAGGGAGAGATTGGCTTGAGAAAATATACTTTTAACACTATCTCGATTCAATAGTTGCTTGGCAGCAAGATACATAAATGGTGGAATAGTTGAACTGTATCGATGCCAGAGACGACTAGGTTCTTGAGCCAAACGATATAGCCACTCCATTCCTACATCTTGAACTATGTGAGGTGCGCGAGGAGTAATTCCTACATACATAGCGAATACAGCACCCACACCAATCATTACACCATTAATCAAGCCTTTATACTGAGACATCCAAACTTCTTGTTTAGGACATCCTAGACAGACAAAAATAATTCCAGCACCACTATTATTAATTTCCTCGATCAGCTTTTCATCTCTTGAAGTGCGAATTTCATCAACTGACATAAAAGGAATAGATTTCATCCCTGCAATCTTAAGAACGGGATAATCTTTAGAGATCCTCTGTTTCATCTTGTCCAGAATTTCTGGGGTAGAACCTAGAAAATAAATGGGTATATTGGCTTTTTCTGCTGATTCGCAAAGATTTTCAAACACATTCATTCCAGAAACCTGGTTTTGCTCCATAATTCCCAAGCCACGTAGCATCATTACTAAAGGCTTACCATCTGGAGTAACTAAATCAGCTTGACGAAGTACTTCATGATACCAGGGATTTCGTCGCGCCTCCATCAACATATGAACATTTGCTAGGCAGACAGCTTTGCTTGCTCTATTTTTTGCCCAACGCAAAATGAGCATCATTTGCTCATCGAATGGTATGCAAGTAAGATAAACATCAATTACTTCTTTCTTCGGTATCATAATGTTTTTTAATTAGGTTATTTTATAACTAATAACAAAAAGACTCTTCATTAGACTTTTTTGAATTTAATAGTCCAAAATAGAAAATAGTTTTAATATTTAAATTGCAATAGTTTGTAAACTGCTATTTTGAAATAATTTAATATAGATTATTTTTTCAATAAAAAAGTTTGATCACAATAACAATATACTAATTTTTTTTTAAATTAGTGTCAACTTACAGTTTCAAGTCTAATCAAAATTTTATAATGGGTTGACTTCTAATGAAGATTAGATAAAATACACTCAATCTAAATCATTAATTTCAACAACATGTTTATTTTAATTTACCTTGTAAATACGTAGTTATAAAATTTGTTTTCAGTTAAATTACTTATTTGATAGATTTTAAATAATATGATGATTATCTATAAACTAGCTAATGATCATACAGCAAAAATAATCTATGTTTTAATGGTTGTATCATCATCAATAATGCAAGCAAAATAATAGTTTATTTAAATATTAGCAAAAGTAAATAATGTAATTTATCTGTATTAATAATTAACACAGTCTTAAAATATTGAATAACATAAAAGCTATGAATCAAAATTTTACAAATCAAAAAGGTTATTATCTTCATGGTTCTCCTACTGTTGAAAATACTGAAGGAGGTTTAAGTTATTTTGACCTAACTAATACTATTGTAAGGCGTCTACCTCTTATTGCTAGCATTACCATTTCGATGACTGCTTTGGCTTTTTTTAAAACTAGTTTTTTGCCTCCAGTTTATATTGCTAGTTTTGAACTATTACCAGAAACAATTAATGTAGAGACAAAAGTAACATCTATCGATGATATTAAAGACCGAGAAAAAATCACTGAGGTAGATCTTGACGATATTCAACTTAAAATCCTCAAAAGTCCTACTACTATATCTAAGGCAGTTGATACTTTGCGAGCAAAATATCCTCAGCTTAACTATCAAGAGTTAGTTAAAGACCTAACGGTGGAATTTATTCGAGATAGCCAAAACCAAAAGAACGTCTTATCAGTAACCTATAAACATGCCAATAAACAGCAGGTGTCTGACGTAATTAAAGTTCTCACTCAAATCTATTTAGATTACAGTGCTAACACTCGTTCTGAGGGAATTAAAAGAGGAATAGATGTTCTCGATTTTCAAATTCCTCGGGTTACTAAGGATATTGAACGGTTAGAAAATAAAATGCAGAGATTGAGAGATGAATATAACTTTATCGAACCTGATGTATCTCTCACCCCCATAGCTGATCGCACCGAGTTGATCAATCAAGAACAGGATCAAGTGACTAGCGAACTACAGCAATTGCGCCTAAAACTAAGAAATTTAGAATACGAACTATCAAATCAGCCGACTACTTCGCCCACAGCAATTGATTTGGCAACCCCTAGATATCAAGGTTTGCTTAACCAGTTAAGAGAAATTGATATTAAACTCAGCCAAAAATCCACTATTTATTCCGATCAAAATGCCGAAATTCAGGTTCTCAAGGAAGAAAGACAGAGAATTGTTAGTCTGATTGAACAAGCGGCAGAAATCATTCAACAAAAGTTAGTCAATGATATTAAAACCTTAGAAAATCGCCAGCGACTAGCACAAAGTCAATCAGCCAAGCTGCAATCGCAACTTAAAAACTGGTCTACAGTCTCCGATGACTATACTAAATTTCAGCAAGATCTAGATATAGCCAAAAGCCAGCTCAATGAATTTAAGCGTAAGAAAGAAACTTTATTAGTCGATGAGGCAAAGCAGCAATCCCCCTGGCAACTTCTAGCGCCTGCGGAAGAACCACAGAGCAACGATATTGGCGTTAACAATCGCTTATTGCTTGGCTCTAGTTTAGGACTGATGTTAGGCTTAGGTATAGCTTTAATGCTTGACAAGACACAAAAGACTATTTATTCGTCTGCCAAGATAGAAGAAGTAACTAATTTACCAATTCTTGGTCATATTCCTCATACTCCCAAAAGAAAACAGCTGCAATTATTTGCTCCAGCAAAAGGTTCAATCGATCTCAAGCGACTACCATCCTCGGATATCTATCGTGAGCCAGACAACAAAGGACAGTTAGCTTTTACAGAATTTCTTTGCTCCTCTACCGAAGCATTCTGCTCTTTTGCAGCCAATTTGGGGCTACTAAATTTTACTACTGATTCAAAGAGTTTAGAATTTGATACGAGCTTAAAATCCATTGCTATTACTTCTGCTATATCTGGCGAAGGTAAGTCTACTGTTGCTCTTAATCTTGCCCAAGCTACTGCATCTATGGGTAGACGAGTCTTATTAGTTGATGCAGATTTGCGGAGTAAAGTACGTTTGACTGAAAGTTTGGGATTAGAGTCTGCAATTGGTCTAAAAAATATTCTTAGTCAAAATGAGCCTAGTTTGACTTTAAAACATATTCAACAATCACCTATAAATAATAATCTATTTTTTTTAAGCTCTGGCTTTAATGAACTTATGTCTTACGAAAGTAGCCTGATGCTAGCATCAGGAAGAATGCATTTGCTGATGGAGGAACTTAAATGCAATTTTGATTTGGTAATCTATGATTTGTGCGCTTTGGTTGGCTATGCCGATGTTAATCTTCTTGCTGGTAAAACAGACGGAGTTATCCTGGTTACAGGTTTAGGTAAAATAGATACCTCGCTACTTACGAAAGCCGTCGAACAATTAAAAATTTCCAATGTTCCTGTGTTAGGTATAACAGTTAACGATTTAACAAAGTAGATCAAGCGAAAAATTAGTCAGGCTATAAATTAACCTTTTTAGCGTTACTCAACAACCAGTGGATTATGTAGAGACAGGAATTTTTCAAGTCTTAAGTAATGGATTAAGAGCCGAACAAAATATTTCAGCATTTGAGTTAATTTGAGGAAAGTAAAATCAAATCGCTCGATATAGTTTATATAGATACCAAATGGTCTATATGGTTCTAGATATATTGACAAAATTAATCTAGTTGAATATGTGATAAAGTATATTTGCTATGACGAGCATTTGTAGATGCTAAACTCTAAATTTGCCCTCTTCATAGTGTTGAATTTGCGGATGTGGTGGAATTGGTAGACACGCACGCTTGAGGGGCGTGTGGCTTACGCCTTGCGAGTTCGAGTCTCGCTATCCGCATCGCTTGCTCTTTAAGGAGCAGCGCGACTTTCACTCGCAAGTCGTAAACTACACGCCCTGTTTTTACTCAAAACTTACTCAAAAGTGAATATAGCAAGGCTAGCTAGATAAGTAAACGGGGTACATAGATACCCCAATTATTTAAGCGCTTAATAAAAAACAGGGCATTATAGCACCTGTTTTT
>JAAUOU010000167.1 GCA_012034765.1 Pleurocapsaceae cyanobacterium CSU_1_1
CTGATGTAAGGAACACAGCACGGACAATAATCATCTCAAAAAATATACAATTAACTGTTAAATTAAATTCGCTCCAATACTCTCGTTTAGGGATTTAGGGATTTAGGGATTTAGGGAAATGATTAAGCCCCAATCCCCTAATGCCCCAATTCCCTACTGTTCTAGTTTTTCTATTAGTTGTTAAACGAGAAGTATTGAAATTCGCTCTTGTTAACTATAAATCTTACTGCGATCGCCATGCCTTATTTTGTTTATTCTCTATTCAGTCTTGTTCTGCTAACTACAGGTGGTGTGGCAGTTGCTAACGGTTTGGTAAATCCAAGCAAAGCTCATCACTATCCTGCTGATTTTGTCCAGAGTTATAATCAGGAATGCCTACAAACCTCAATGGGGGAAGGATTAGAGCAGACGGAAGCTAAAACACTATGTAACTGCACTATTGACGAGTTTCAACGGCAATATAGCCTGACAGAATTTCAACAACTTACCGCAGCCTCCGCGACAGATAAAGCGGCTGAAACTGCTTTGGTTGAGGTAGGACAATCTTGTTTTGAACAAATCTTATACGAAAAATGATTAGCCGATCTGTTCAGTTGATTACCTCTTCATTAATAAACTGTTTAAAAAGAGCGATCGCTTCGTCTCGAACTTCGTGAGCCATTTCAAATTCTTGATACTGAACTTTTACACCAATCTTACTTAGTTCATCTTTAGCTTTGATCGCAGCTTGTAGAGGTACGACATAATCTTGTTTCCCGTGAATAATCATGGTTGGAGGATAGGTTATATTGGCTTGTACTTGCGGTTCATAATGCAGATATCCACTAAAGCTACACAAAGCCGCCAAAGGCAAAGTTAACCCAACATCTAAAGTCATTGCCCCACCTTGAGAAAAGCCTGCCATAATAGTTCTTTCTAGAGGAACACCTGTTGAAGATTCTAGAGAAGTTAACCAGTCTAGGAGTAGCTTCCTGCTTTCAGCTAAACCTGTAAAAGCTTGATTTTCCAAGGCATACCAAGCCTTACCCCCTGGCACTTGAAAATGATTAAAAGGAGCGTTGGGAAACATGTAGCCAAAGCCAGGTAAATTTAGCACCTTCGCAAAAGGCACAAAATCTTGATAATTTGCACCCCAACCATGCAGCACCACTAGTAAATAAGTTGGTTGAGTGTCGTTGGGTAGAGCGGAAATGGCTTCAATCGTTGGCTTCATCAATTTTACTTAGTCAAATATTGTTAGTCAGATAATTATTGTCTCTATTTTCAGCTTTTTAAGTAACCTATAGGAAACGGATTTGGTCTGGCAAAGCGATCGCATTTATTGAGCAATTTATTTATTTTTACTATTTGATAAATCTTGCGAACCTCAGCAACACAATTTGTTAAATCCAGTCATAACTTTTTGATAATCTGCTTCCTCTATCTGAGCAAGAAACTTACCCAATCTTTTAATACTCAAGGTTCTTATTTGAGTAATTTTTACCCATGATGGTTTGGGTAGTAAATCCTTTGGTAACTCGTAAACTAAAGGATATTTAACTTGAGGCTGTTGGCTGGTCATAGCAAAAGCGATCGCACTATCGCTATTGTTGTTAAAAGCTTCAATGCTAACTACTAATACTGGTCGCGTCCCTTGCTGCTCTACATCCACTGTTGGATCGAGCTTTGCCCAATAAATACCGCCTCTTAATATTCTTCTTGCCAAGAACCTAATTCCCCCTCAAACCATTCTTCCGTATCATTATTTTTTTTGAGCAATTTTGCTTGTTCGGCAATATGTTCGGCATCAAGCTTGAGCAGCATAGCTTGAATAGATGCCTGTACAAATTGAGAACGATTTGCATATTTTCCTTCAACCACCAAAGAATCAGAAAGTGCCAGCAATTCCTCATCTATAGTTACATTGATACTTTTTGATGCCATCTGACAATATATTAAATGCTATTTTTTACCCTATAAATTATAGCGTATTATTTTCATCCTCACGGACATCAATCAAAGACTGACGGCAACGAATGAAGTATTAGTAATTTATAGGAAACGGATTTAGTATGACAAAGCGATCGCTTTACATAACCCATAGTTCGTCCAATGTCTCTCTATAGTTGGATGCATTAATTTGCCTAATTGGGGTTTGATTAAGACACCTAGTTTAAAAAATGGCTAGTCTGGTTGAGCGCAAGCTGCCCATTGTAATAGTTAATTTTTTAGATAAACTAATGATTCAATCGATTTTGTGGTGGCTATTTGTTGCTTTCCTCACACTTAGTTTAATTATATTTATTGGTTTTTATCTCAGAGGTGCATTTCGCGATCGCATTAGATATAAAGTAAAACATGCACCTAGACCAGAAGAACCTCAATTCCCCTACACCTTGGCTAGTATCACTAATTCTTTTATTACTGATGGCATTATCACCGATTTTTGGAATGAAGCTGCTGCAATCCAACGTGCGCGTCTAGATGCTATTAGTAAAGC
This sequence comes from Pleurocapsaceae cyanobacterium CSU_1_1, assembly GCA_012034765.1. Taxonomy (GTDB): domain Bacteria; phylum Cyanobacteriota; class Cyanobacteriia; order Cyanobacteriales; family Xenococcaceae; genus Waterburya. The sequence goes on from JAAUOU010000167.1 coordinate 2,480, forward strand.
GAGACATAACTGGACTTTTGGTAACGGTACCGCCGATTTAAGCAGGTTTAAATTTCGCAATTTTAATCTCAATAGCAAAGATGAAGATAACGATCAGGGTAATAAGCATAATTTAATGTTAGTCGTACCAGGAGCAAACCCCAGAATTCGGTTTTCTCCAATCCAGGCTTTTAAATACAATAGTATTCTTTGCGCGAGAAAGCGGATTTGGTTAGCTAGCCCTTATTTTTTACCTGACGATAACTCAATTGATTTATTAGTCGCCGCCAAACAAGATGGGGTAGATGTGCGCATTCTCACCACTAGCATCCGCAGTGATAAAAAAGCCGTTTACTATGCTTCTTTTGAACATTACGGCAAATTATTAAAAGGTGGAGTAGCAATCTATGAGTTTCAGCCTTAAATCGAATTTGCAGATTTCAGGCTGGTGCTTCTCCTTTATTCACATAACGCTGGCGATCGCTTGTCACTGTGTAAGAATGTATTCCTGATGCCGAAGATATTTGTTCATCCTAACTAATTTCGAGAAATGGTATAAGAATAGGTCATCCCTCGCACCCCTACATCTGAAAAGCGCTCAAGAGCCAGTTTTTATTTTAGATTTAGTTGCCTCAGCTTCCTTCAGGGAATGTTTTGACCATGCTTCCATTGAGATAGGAACAATTGGCTCAATTAACTCGACGATCGCGCTAGCATAAGCCCCAATCTCAGTTTGCGCTCCTGCACCCAGTCGCAAATTAATAAAGTTAAGTAACGCCTGTAAGGAGACTGTCCAAACCCACGAAGTATAGACAGAAGGAATTAAAACTCCTCTAGCCTGTTCTCTACCCACACCCAGATCTAATAATTGACTATAGGCTTGATAGCTATTTTCGCACTGAGCTTGATAAATGGCGATCGCCTTATTGTTTAATTCTGTTGATAGAACACCCTCTGTACTCTGTTTATTATTTTTTGACTGTTGCCTAAAGCTAGGAGGAACATAGAACTCATTGCTATCATCAATAGCTACATAGCGAAAACTTTTTTCATTCCAGCCTAGTTGTTCCTCGTTATGGTTGCTTGCTATGACATGCTTCCACCATTGTCTACATATGTACAGGGGTGCTTTTACCTTGAACTTAAACACTACCCCGCGAAAGGGTGAAGTATGCTGATGTTTAATTAAATAATTAATCAGTTTTACATCTTTCTCGTCTAATTCTTGGGAAGTTTTGTCAAAAGAAGCTCTAGCATCATTAACTATACTTAAATCACTACCCATTGAATCAATTAATTCAATTCTACTTTTGCCATCGTTTAAAGGATCTTTAAGCATTGTTATTTTCTTGCTCTTGATGTTTATCATAAAGTTTATCTGCTTAAACTTTGGGTAAGGTAACGCCCGATCCTTGATACTGATATTTACCTCCGCGATCGGCATAGGTAGTTTCACAAGCTTCCCCTTCAAAAAATAATAGCTGCACTACTCCTTCATTAGCGTAAATTTTTACATCAGCGCTCGAAGCATTGCTAAATTCTAAAGTAATACTCTCTCCCTGCCAGGAAGCTTCTAAAGGAGTTGTATTGGCAATTACACCTACACGAGCATAAGTTGATTTTCCCAAGCAAATAGCAGTAACGTTAGGGGGCATTTTAATGCTTTCTAACGACGCTCCTAAGCCATAGCTATTAGCAGGAATAATAAAGTATGATGAGCCGTCTTCGTCCCTGTGTAACTCAGCCTGCTCTAGGTTTTTCGGATTAAACTTTTTTGGGTCAATTACAGTGCCAGGAATATGTCTAAAAATTCTAAAATCGTGAGGAGATAAGCGAATATCGTAGCCATAAGAGCTAAGACCCCAGCTAATAGTAGGTATTGCTGCTTGAACGGTTTGCTGACCGCTCCCGTCCGTTTTTTCTGCACCTAACACAGCTTTTCTAACCGATTTTTCTTCAAAAGGCACAATCATACCTTGCTGTGCCTGTTGGACAATCCATTTATCATTTTTTAACATAGGTATAATCTCTGGTGCTTCGTGGGTGAATAAAATTAGCAGCCAAACCCTAGAAATTATACTAATTAATAGACTAGCGTTAGAAAGAATCTTCAATTTTTTAAAATACTTCATTCTAATTAGAAGATTGCTATTGGCGATCCGAAGGCTACGCGAAGGACGGACGCGGACGCGTTAGCTAATCCTTATAGGGCTAGTCCTTCAGGGTAATCGCTAGTAAATATCAGCAAAACTCCTGATTCACCTCACATTATTAAAGCTTTGGCATTTAAATTTTTAATATTCATTGTTCATTAAAAAAAAGTTGGGTTTTCCGACCAACAAGTTCGGGCAGAAACCGCTACCAAATATGGCAATAAACCACACTTTTAGTCTCTATAGAAATTGTTTAAGATGATATCAATTCGAGAAAAAAAGTATAAGTAAAACCTACGGAGACAATAATATGGCGATCATTCGTTATAACCCCTGGTCAGAAATGAACTCTTTACAACGGCAACTAAATAAAATATTTGATGATGCTTTAACTCCAGCTTCTTTAGCTGATTTTGGTGATTTTTCTAAACTCCCCCCAGCTGAACTTACTGAAACTGAAGATAATTTGGTTCTTAAGCTAGAAGTTCCTGGAATGCAGCCTGCCGAGCTTAATATTGAAGCGACAGCAAAAAACATTTCTATTTCAGGAGAACGCAAATCTCAGACTCAATCTGAAGAGTCAGGTAAAACTCACTCTGAATTTCGCTATGGTAGCTTCCAAAGAGTAATTCCTTTGCCAGCAAAAATCAAAAATACTGAAGTAAAAGCTGAGTATAAAGACGGTATTCTTCACTTAACTCTACCTAAAGCTGAAGCAGAAAAAAATAAAGTGGTTAAAGTTAACTTATTAGACAAAGTTGATGCTTAACAAGGTTGGTTATTAGCATTAAATAACTAATTATGCATTGGTGACAAGTTAAGCTTAAAAGCCAGTTGTCAAGAGGGAATCGGAGATAAATTAAGAGGTGGTTTGGCTCGTTTCGGGCGAGGTGATTTGACTACCCCTAAGTCTCGATTTTCAGGTGCAGT
>JAAUOU010000168.1 GCA_012034765.1 Pleurocapsaceae cyanobacterium CSU_1_1
TACGAGCGCTCTCTCTCCTTTTTTCGCTCAAAAATTTCAATCATTCTGGTTAGTTTTAATTTAGTAGAAAATTAAAAACAAAAATAAACCCTCAATTATACCATTAAAAAATTTTTTGCAAGAGTTCTTAGCTGTAGTGAAAGACCTCTTTTTTCTCTAATTCAAATCATCCGAGGTTAAGATGTGACGAGAGTTTATATATTTGATTTCTCGCAGTGATTAGAGACATAGATAGTTCGGCTCGGCAGACAATCGGTCAACAACAAGTTCAACAGCACCAGCTTATCTATCAGTATCTGCGTCAAGGTGCTAGCAGCCAAACTCCTCCAGAGTTAATTCAAAAGTTTCAGCATCTCTTACAACAGGGTAAAAACGATGATACTCAGGTAACTAAAGCCCTAGAAAAAATCATTTTTGCTGAAGAGTCTCAATTTCATATGTTTCTCAGCCAATGCTTTTACACAATTTTAGACTCCTGGCTTCATCAGTCAGAGTCACTAGTTTATCTCGATCAACTGCTCAATACTTTAGATGTAGTTTCCCAAGCCAGCTCTTACGATCGCTGTCGTAAACAGTTAATTCAACTCATTAAGAACTATAAACAGACAGAATCTTATCAACAGCTAAAGTTGATTATTGCTCTGATTCATCCTAGCGAAGCGATCGCCAAAAAATTAGACAATTCTTTAGTCACTAATGAGTCAGCAGATATCAGCAATAGTCTTCCTACTTCTTTGATCGACGCTTATCTTATTCGCTATCCTTATTTATATCAGTGTTTTCTGCCTCAAGATTTCGAAGCACAGAAACTGATTGAGGCAATTCAGCAACTTCAGAGCGATCGCCAAAAAAACTTTGAAATTCTTTTGTCCAGACACATTATCTATCGCTTTAGACTCAAGCAGTTTGCCCAAATGAGAATGATGGCAACAGGTGCAGGAAAAATGATTATGAAAGTTGCTAATCCTAGTCTGCTTTCCGCCAAAGCCTTTCAAATTGCTTTGCAGCAGTATGTGGGTAAAATCGAGCAAAATAACACTCTTTTAGAGCGATCGCAGCGTTTTGTGGCTGAAAATAAATACCGTCAAACTTATCAAGTATTTAAGCAAGATTTGCATCGTTTGTTAGCCAGTAATATCAAGCCAAGAAATAATACTTATCAGTTTTCTAGCCTCCTAGAACAAAAATTAGTCGATATTTTTCCTCAAGCTAACGACAAACCCCTCAATCAAACTCAGATTCTCCAAACTTGTCGGCAATTGTTTAGCTTTTTAATTCCCGATCCTCGATTAAACGAGCAACAAGATCAGTTTGCTGAATTGGTGGCTAATTTAGGCACAGCTCAAACAATGATGGTGCTGATTAAAATGACGTTGATTTGTCCTGAATCAAAAGCTGATTTAGAGAAAAAGATCTGTATGATTGCCACGCACTATCAACATCAAACCATTCGCCAAGTTCCCTGGCTGATCAAAAGTTTAGAACATTTATTAATCGCTTTTAGCATCTATTTTGGCAACATCGATGTTTCTATCGCTAAATCAGCACTTAGCAATGAGCAATGAGCAATGAACAGTGAGCAATGAGGAGTTTACTAAAAGCTAAAAGCTATTTATATTGCTTCTAAAGAACGTAATGCAGTTAAATCTAATTGAGACAATTGTTCATAGGCGTTGTCTAGATAGCCTTTTCCTCTTAGGTAGCCTGTATTAGCTCCAGGCATAATATATTTAAGAGTTGTGGAGTCAAAGCGATCGCGTAAACGAGCAATACTATTTAACTGCCGATTCCAGTGAAAAGTTTTCAGGGTTCGTAAGGGAACAATTTCCTCTGGAGATTTGGGTAGTAAATGTCTTCCCGTAAATAATATTCCTCCCTGTTGTCCATAATAAAGACAGCTAGAGCCAGGAGAATGTCCAGGAGTCCAAATTAATTCTAAATCTGGACTGAGGGTTAAACCATCTCCAAAGGATGTTACCTCCACTTCTGGTAAAAGATAGGCTTCTTGCTCCTGAAGAATTACTTGACAACTCAAAGCCTGCTGCATTTGCAGGACATTTTTACCAATGCCGCCTCTATGACTGATAATTAAGGACTGAACTCCTCCCTGAGACTGAATAAATTGGTGATTGGCTTCATTCCAACTAGGACAATCGAAGAGAATATTGCCAATTTTATCTACAATTAAATAAGATGTAGCACCTAATGTATCTCGATTAGGTGTAAACGCAAATATTCCTGGCATAATGAGGCGGGGAATTTTAGTGTTACCAGGGCTAGCAGTGATTTCTGTCCAGTTTTGGGGCATTCTATAAATTAGAGATACTTTAAATAATTGTTTAATTGAACCTGTATTTTATATTCTTATACTCAATCTACAGTCGAAAATAATAATTGAGCAAGAATCCTCAAAATAGATTCGGAATATTTGTTTATGAAACTCTGGTTAGTTTTAATTTTTTTAAGTCCGATTGCCTACTTTGTAGTCGATCGCAGCATTAAGCATAAAACCACTACCCCTATTTGGTTGTGCTGGTTGGTAATTATGATGCCATCTTTTATTTGGACTGCTTGGACTTACATTTTTGGTGAATCACAGCCTTTACCGCTTCCAGTGTATCTAATACCTCTAATTGTTTGTCCTCTGCTATATGGTTGGCTAGTTCAGCGAGGAAAAATTGAGGACAAGAGCAAATCATCTCATTCTGACGAGCAAAAACCCCCGATAGTTGAAGAAGTGTTAAAAACAACTCCACCCCGTCCAATTAACAGTCAAGAAGAAACAACTTTACGCAACTGTTTTCCTTGGAATATTTATTATCTCCAAAATATTGATTATCGCCCTCAAGCAATCTTTTGTCGTGGTCAGCTCAAAACTATTCCTGCCAAAGCCTATGAAGAAATTAAAAATAATATTGAGCAAGCTTTTGGCGATCGCTTTTTTCTGATTTTTCAAGAAAGTTTTAAAGGTAAACCCTTTTTTGCCCTAGTTCCTAATCCTGAAGCTAAAGCGATGGAACAAGGAATGGTGCAGAGTGATTTACGCCTTGGATTTGCCCTGTTTCTCTTGGCGATCACCTTGCTTACCACTACATTTGCAGGGGTAACGATTGATGGTTCAACTTTGGAAAATATCTGGTCTAATCCCCAATCTTTGGTTCGAGGACTAGACTATAGTATACCTTTACTCTTCATCATTGCCATTCAAAAATTCGCTCCTTATTTGGTGTCGATTCACTACAAAATTCGGACAACTCTGCCTTATTTTATTCCGTTTCCCTTTTTACTAGACAGCTTTTCTCTTGGTACTTTAGGGGCAATTTTACATAGGCGATCGCCAATACCTCATCGCAAAGCTCTATTTGATACGGCAATTTTGGGTTCTTTATTGGGTCTACTAGCTATTGTGCCTGTATTGCTTTGGGGGTTATCACTTTCAGAAGTTGTTCCTCTCAAAGAATCATCCACCTTTGATATCCAGGCTCAAGATCCGCGCCTCTCCTTTTTACTCAGTCTGCTGGCAAAACTCGCTTTAGGTTCAGCCTTAACACCTGAAATGGGTATTCGCCTACATCCATTAGCAATGGCGGGATCTGTAGGTTTATTTATTACTGCCATCAACCTGATGCCGATTGGACAGCTAGATGGAGGACAGATTATGCATGCTGTTTTTGGACAGAAAATGGCGATCGCCGTTGGTCAAATTACGCGCATCCTCGCCTTACTTTTTGCTCTAATCCATCCTTATTTTTGGGTTTGGACAATTATCATGTGGCTGATTCCTTTAGTCGATCAACCTGCCTTAAATGATGTCACAGAACTAGACAACAACCGCGATTTACTAGGCTTGTTTGCTTTAGCTTTACTAATTGTAATTATTTTGCCTCTTCCTAGTGCGATCGGTAGTTGGCTCAACATATAGTTCGATTAGTTCGATACTATTTAATTAGTAAAATCTACCTCTTGATGCTCTATTTGCGCATAGGTTTGAGCCGAGTTAGCTTGAGGGTATACTTTCCGCCACTAGTCTCACCATAGGCTCTTACTCGCACAATATACTTTCCTCCTTCATTGATACGTGAAAAAAGTAGGGCGTTGCTCGAACCATCAGGTCCATCATCATTTTCAGCAACTTTAGTCCCGTCTTCTGCAATCAACATGACCATAGCATCAAAATTGTCTGAAGTAAGATCGATAGTGACCTGATCGCCTTTTTGCAACTCCACCAAGTAATCACGGGCAAATCCGCCATCCCCCGTCGGAATATCGTCTATCGTCAGGGCATCTGATACTTCTGTTTCTGAGGTGATTGCTGGAGGATTATATAATACTTTTGATTCGGCTTGAGCTGGTAATCTCTGTAATCCCAGGCTGCATAAGACAATACCCATGACTACCTTCTCGATTCTCACTGTAAAATTAAACCACTTGTAGGCAAACTGAATAACCATACCAAACCGCATGAAATAGTTTTAGTAATTGAGTAACTTTATTATAAGTAGGTAGGTATAATTATTTATCAATCATTGCAGCCACTATCGATAAAAAATAATAATGTTCCATTAAATACTTAAGTGTTTGCTACAAATGGCATAACTAGGGGAGAGCTTATCTGTATCGTTCTTTCTTGTATTTAATATGAGACAAACATTGATCAAAAAAGAGTTCGCAGCAAACCTACTGCAAACTCTTCGCTCAAACATATGATCGATAAATAGTGATGAACCTATTATTTAACTGACGTTACGCAGAAAAGAGTTAGTAATTACAATTATGTAGGGACATAGGGAGATGGAGAGAAGGTTCGCGTGAAGTTAACGTATCACTGATTCCCCAAACCCCTAATTCCCCAAACCCCCACCTAAAAGCTATAGAGTAAATTAGTAGGTGCGTAACATCAGTTATTTAACTCATAGCGTCTGGCATAACATAAAAGGCAATTCCTTCATCATTAAAGGTTTCGGAATCAGCCATCATCTCTGCTATTTCATCATCGCTATGGGTAAACACGTGGACATCTTCTACAGCATTATAGAAACGATGAACATCGATTGAGCCTGCTACTTCTTCTGTATAGGCATAAAACATGTTGTCATCTAAACTGTAATTATCAAGATTATCCACAATGGAATCTCTTTCAAATTCACTTGTGGTGTAAAGATGCGATCCTGAAGACTTGTTGAAGAGACGGTAGACTTCTTCTGATTCGGCTCCTGTGATCGGATCAAATTCATTCTCCTCTAATGTACGAATAGCTTCTACTTCTTGAAGTTCGTAATTATCTAGGGTTTCGGCGATCACGCTTTGCTCGTACTCATCAACTGTATAGAAATAAGAGCCTAATGAAGGATTGACGAACTGATAAACTTTAGTTGGTTCATCTGTAGGAGTTGTTGGATTTGTAGGAGTTGTCGGATCTGTAGGATCTGTAGAAACAACTTCTTCTAAAAAGTGGTTACCAACAGAGTCCGCTCCAGAAATAGTAGCGAGTATTTCATCGGGGTTGCCACC
>JAAUOU010000053.1 GCA_012034765.1 Pleurocapsaceae cyanobacterium CSU_1_1
TCTCAAAATCAACGTCATCTTTTGTTTATTGGCAGTTTTTTCTTGGGGGTTATCACAGTGCTTTTTTAATGCTGCTCGTTATGCTAATCGGCTAAATATAATTAACCACAGACTGCTTTATATAGATTTCTTGCCAAAGTCTAATCGACTTCGGTTAAGTTTAGAGAAAAAGGAAGAAGATTTATTTTTGCCAGAGGTTTAGTTGCTTAAGGCGGTGTCGCCAATTAAATTAGATTGCCTTGCGCCAAAAATTACTTCAGGCTGACTGTAATATTTAAATTCCAGTAAATTATAGAATGGATCTTCGAGAAAAAAGCAGTGATGCTCTAAAGGCTGATGGGGAAAACGCAACTTTGGAGGATGATAAAAGGTGACATTTTTTGCTTGAGCGCGATCGCATAATTGTTGCCAAGCTGATTTAGTCGGTAAGATCAAACCTAGATGTCGAGGATAAATTCCAGGCTGTCTGGTCAATGGGTCTTGAGTAACATGACCGACTAATTGTGTACCGTAAAAATTAAAAATCACCGCTGATTTATTTTCACGACCAACTGCACAGCCCAAACTATCGGCATAAAATTCCTTAGCTCGATCCACATTATTAATAGGAATAGCTAAATGAAAAATAGCTGTGGTCATCATAATTTTAAAGCTAGCAACTATAACTGTAGTTGAGGCTTATATTCTAGCTATTTTCTGGCTTGTCTGAAGCATTAATCAAGATTCTCATCTTGCTTTTTCTCGTTGTATTGGAATATATTGCCCTGATTAATAGTCCAGCAACACTCTAACCCACTCAGGAGGAGGAGGAATGGGATTATCTAAGCGATCGAGCAGCATTAATGCTACCAGGTGTACGGCGAACAAATAAACTAAGTTCTGAACTATGACTGAAGCGATCGCTAAGGTTTGAATCAAAGCAAAATTTGGCTGTGCTAAAATCCCTAATTGAAAGAATCCCCAATCTAGAAATTTAGTCATCTGAGTAATTAGATATACCCAGAGATTTTCGCCGATAAGAATCGAATTGAGCCAAAATCGAAAAAATAACCCCAACGAGCCAATAACAGCACCTGAAACAATTGATACTAGCCAACTCAGGCGACGAGTCCAGCATGTTCCTAACGCTACTCCCATCAACCCATAGGGCATCAAAAAAAACAAACTACGGATAGGCCCCATTAAGACCAACAGCAGCAATGAAGACACAATTGCCGCCATCCAAGAAGCGCGATTACCCCGCCTCAAATAGATCAAGGCAATGGGAATGGGGAAAAAAATCTTGAGAACTGGTCCCACAGGAAAATAAAAGTTTATTAGCCAAACCAAACTAGCTGTACTAGCTAAAAAAGCAGTTTCGACCATCACTACTGTATTAGTAGTAACTTTAGTCTGTTTGCTAGCTTTGGTTCGCAAGGAAACTGGATAAGTATGAGTTACCTCAGCATCCTCTTGATCGACCCAATTAATTTCGTCTTCATCAACCTGATTTGTAACGTCAGACAATGAATCTTGGTAGTCTTTGGACATAGTAATTTGATTGGCTAAACCAAAGAAATATTGGAGGTTTGAATATCCTAGCAGATAGTGTCTTCTAACGCTGGTAAGTTAGGAATACGCATAGAATCGGCATTCCTTTCAATTAACCCTTTTTTTCTAGCTTAGTTAATACTCTGGTCACAGTTTCTCTGGCTAATCCGCTGAGGCTGCTAATTTCACGGTGGGGTAAATTGGGGATTTCCGTACCTTGATCGCCTGCGGTTCCTTGTCCTTCCACTAAAAATAAGATAGCATCAGCAACTCTAGAGATACTGCTAGCTTCGCGCAGTTGTAGCCGTCGATTCACTTGGCGCAAACGCTTTGCCATCAGCTGAACTAACTGAACTCCTGCCATTGGTTCAGTGTTAATTAAGTTAACAAAATCTTCAGCGGGAATTCTTCCAATCAACGTTTTGGTTAGAGAAATAGCATCCGTAGAACGAGGCATCTTGTCCATCGCTGCCATTTCACCAAATATTTCTCCTCTCCCCAAAATGTTGAGGGTAACTTCTTTGCCATCAAAGTTATAAGTACGAATTTTCACCCATCCTTCGAGGATAAAATACACCGATCCGCCCCAATCATTTTCTAGTAATAGCACCTGATTAGGTGGATGAGAAATAGTGACAAAATGAGCAGCTATTTTATGAATACTGTCTTCTGGTAAATCAGACATAAATGGAACTAATTGGATTAGTTCATCATGATTGATATTAGACTCTAAATAACGAGATTGATCTTCCATGGATTGAGCTTACAGTTCTCTAAAAACATCTCCTTTGTATCATTAAAAACAGAATAATACCTTTAGTGAATATAGCTAGGAGAGACATTATTTCTTTTTTGATATCAGTAATATACAGTAAATCTAATATTTCATTTCTAGCTTTAAACTAAATCTAACTATTTTAATTAGCCTAAACTACCGTATAAAATTAACTTGGGTGTAGCTTATTACTGAAGCTTATACAGATAATAACCATCTATTTAAAGATTATTTAAATTAAATAATATCTGGTCTTCAAAAACACGACATTTTTTGGTAAAGATTTGGTAAAGAGACTCTTTCATCCTGGTATTTAAGCATCTTGAACAAATAATATTGCATAAAGAACATTGTCAAATTGTATTGATAATTAAACTTATTTTATTCAATTCTTATTTTATGACTTTTCCTGCTAATCTTTATCCCAGAAATACTAGTACTAGGATTCAGCCTTTTCGGTTAGAACGCCAAGTTCATGCTTCTGTGGTTAGTAAAACCAAACGAGCATTAGATATATTTGGTGCAATCATTGGCTTGATGATTACAGGTTTGATTGCTATTCCCATTGCGATCGCTATGCAGTTTGACGATCCAGGTAAGATATTTTATCGTCAAACTCGCTGTGGATTTAGCGGTAAGCCTTTCACAATTTGGAAATTTCGCTCTATGATTGCTAATGCAGAGCAAAAAAGACATTTAGTTAAAAACCAAGCAATAGGACATATTTTTAAAAATGAAAACGATCCTCGTGTCACGCGAGTCGGTCGTTTCTTACGTCGCACGAGCATAGATGAGTTTCCTCAGTTTTGGAATGTACTTAAAGGTGAGATGAGCTTGGTTGGCACTCGACCACCGACAACTGCTGAAGTAGCTATGTACGAAGATCATCACTTTGAGCGCTTAAAAGTAAAGCCTGGGATTACGGGTGAATGGCAGGTTAGAGGTCGTTCAGAAATATTAGACTTTGAAGATATTGTCCGCTTGGATCTTGAATATCAGCAAAAATGGTCTTTCTTTTACGACATTCAATTGATTTTCCAAACTATCGCTGTTGTTTTGGCACGTAAAGGAGCTTGTTGAATTGGGAATCTGGAACACACTATGATAAAACTTCCAGGTTTTACTCATCAACTGGTCAATACTTTATGAATCTACCAACTTGGATTACTCTATCTCGCCTGTTAGGACTGCCTTTTATTCTCTATCTACTCAACTACCCCACAACAGATAACCGTTGGCTCTGTGTGGGGATTTTTGTCGTTGCCGCTGGAACAGATTGGGTCGATGGTTATCTAGCTCGTAAACTCAATCAGGTGACTGAATTAGGCAAATTCCTCGATCCTCTTGTAGATAAACTGTTGGTTTTAGGTACTTTTTTGGCATTGATTGAATTACAACTTGTACCTGCTTGGGGAGTATTTATTATTTTGGCCAGAGAATTAGCGATCGCTGGATGGCGAGTCAACCCAAACTTAACAGGGAATACCAGCATTTCAGGGGCAAACATCTGGGGAAAACTCAAAACCGTCATGCAAATTATCGCGATCGCTTTTTTAATTGCGCCTCTTTCTGCTGAATGGGAAACGGCGACCAGCATTTTGTTTTGGCTAGCGGTAGCTTTAAGCCTTATCTCTGGCTGGATTTATATTTTGCCTAATATTTCATCATCTAAAGAAAAATCAATCTCAGACTGATCTCTGCCTGATGCCAGATAATCATGTTGGAAAGAATCTTTTAAACCAGACACAAGGTCGTATTGCGGTTGCCAATCCAAGTCAGTTTTTGCCTGCTGGATATCAGTAAAGAAGTGCTGTTGACGCATCGGGAAAGCCTTGCGTTTACCGAAGTCAAACTGAGCAGGATCGTAATGAACTAGTTTAATCTCCTCGGTCGATTTTCCCGCAGCTTCACCACAAGCATAGGCTAATCCGTCAAAAGTTACATAGCGATCGCAGAAATATTATAAATTTTGTTAATTGCCGTTTCATTGCCCAAAATCTTCGCCATCGCGATCGCCAAATCTTGAACATGACCAAACTGGGTTATAAATTTACCGTTACCAGGAATAGGCAAAGGGCGATCGCGGACAATACGATCAAAGAACCAGGCTTCGAGATCATTATAATTTTGTGGCCCGTAAATATAACAAGGGCGTACTGATGTCCAAGGAATACCTGATTCAGCCAGATAAGCTTCGGTATGATGTTTACCCTTATGACGACTATTAGGGTCGACAGGATCGCCTTCACGGTGAGGCATTTGCTCAGTAGGGAGATATACCCCCGCCGAACTTACATAGACAAAATGCTGGAGCTGACCATTAAAGATTTCTACCAGAGGTTGAGTATCGCTTAACTCTCGACCATTGTTATCGAATATGGCATCAAAGCTTTCTGCTGATAGTTTTTCTTTCAGTTGATTAGTATTTTTGCGATCGCCCTGAATCTGCTTTATTCCTGTGACTGGAGTAGGATGATTACCTCGATTAAACAAGACTACCTCGTGTCCTTGCTCCACCAAAACTTTTGTCAGGTAAACTCCAATAAACCGAGTCCCCCCCATGATTAAAATTCGCATGACCTACCTCTTTTAACACTAACAATACATCCTAAAACATTGTTGACCATTCTTCGCTTTTTTTGAGGTAAACCGCCTCACTCTGTCTCACTTTAATTAGTGAGCAACAAGAAGGATAAATAACTAATAAATAACTAATTTAAAAAATAAAATCATAATATGGATTACAAAGGATTATGATTAACAAATATCAAACTTAAGGGACTAAATGACTAATAACAAAACCATAACTAAATCAATTCATCCTCCGTTGGCTACGTTACTTTTGCTCGGAATTCTACTTTTAACAGCAGGAATTACTTTTTTATGGGCTACTGAAATCGGCGTAGTTGGAGATATTTTTACTTACTTAAACTTGTTACAAGAACAACCACCAATGTGGGTAGAAGCACCGATGGTAATGACTAGATTTTTATTGTTGCCATCAATCACTATTTTTATTTTAGTATTTGTAATTACCAAAGTTTCTCCTAAGCCTTCCTCTTGGTCGCAGTTTTTAGTTGTAGCTATTTTGTTGATTTTAGCTATTCGTTATGTCCAATGGCGATCGCTTTCGACTTTAAATCTTAGTGATCCTTTAAATGGAGTATTTAGTATTAGTTTATTTGTCTTGGAAATGTTTGTTCTCTTTAGTAGTAGTCTACAACTCTTTTTGACGCTGAAGGTTAAAGATCGCCAACGAGAAACAGATGCTTTATCGAGATCAATAGTTGAAAAAACTTTTAGCCCTACTGTTGATATCTTTATACCAACTTATGATGAGCCAGATTTTATCTTACGTCGGACAATTATTGGTTGTCAGGCAATTGATTACGGCTCCAAGACAGTCTATATATTAGATGATACAAAACGCCCTCAGATTGCCAATTTAGCCCATGAATTAGGTTGTGAATATCTAACTCGTCCTAATAATGACCATGCCAAAGCAGGTAATCTTAATCATGCTTTACCCCAAACCAAGGGAGAATTGATCGCTGTTTTTGATGCAGATTTTATTCCTACTAGGAATTTTTTTCAGCGAACTTTGGGTTTTTTTCAAAACGATAATTTAGCTTTGGTGCAAACTCCCCAAAGCTTTTATAATATCGATCCTATTGCCCGTAATTTGAGTTTAGAAAATGTGCTGACGCCAGAAGAAGAAGTGTTCTATCGTCAGCTACAACCGATTAAAGACGGTGCAGGAAGCGTTGTTTGCTCAGGGACTTCTTTTGTCGTGCGCCGCAAAGCATTGGAATCTATTGGCGGGTTTGTGACAGATTCTCTCAGTGAAGACTATTTTACTGGCATACGGTTATCATCTCAGGGCTATGGTCTAGTTTATATTGATGAAAAACTTAGTGCAGGTCTGGCAGCAGAAAATATTGCTGCTCATGCTACACAAAGATTGCGCTGGGCAAGAGGTACATTGCAAGCCTTTTTTATCAAATCCAATCCTTTGACTATTCCTGGTTTAAATCCACTGCAAAGATTAGCTCATTTAGAGGGTTTACTTCATTGGTTTATTAGTTTAGCTAATGTATTTTTTCTCTTGATGCCCTTAGCTTATGCTTTTTGCAAATTATTCCCCTAAGAGCCACGACCGATGAGTTTCTCTTTTTCTTTTTGCCCTACTACATCACACAAATAACTGTTTTTTCCTGGCTTAACTATCAATCCCGCTCAGCCATCTTGTCTGGTATCTACGGCTTAGTCTTAGCATTTCCTTTGGCAGCGACGGTTATTCAGGTGATGCTTAATCCTTTTTCAACAGGTTTCAAGGTTACGCCTAAAGGTACTAAAAGCGATCGCTTCTCTTTTAACTGGAAATTAGCTCTACCTTTAATAATTTTATTTGTTTTTACGGCACTAAGTTTGTGGAAAATTATCTGTATTTGTGCAGTGGCAGAAATGCACGACTCCCTGGAAATGACCAAAAAAATGCGTGGTTTAAATTTAGGCTGGATTTGGAGCGCTTATAATCTAATTAGCATCGGCGTAGCGTTATTAATCTTACTCGATGTTCCTAAAGCAGATCTTCATGAATGGTTCAATTTACGCAGATCGATTAAGTTGAATTTAACAACAGCAACGACTACGCAAACTTATTGGGGGACGACTACACGTATTTCTCAAACTGGAGCAGATATTTCTTTAACTCAAAAAATTGAGGTATTAAACCCAAATGAAATTATCCCGGCAAATATCCTCATCCTAGAAGAAAATCTTGCTTTATCGGGGCTAGTCAATGGAGTAGAAATTAATGAAGACAATTATACTGTTCAAGTTCAGTTTAAAGACATTACTCTAGAGCAAGAAAGACAATTAATCTCTATGCTATTTTGCCGACCTGGACAGTGGAAAAGAAAAAATACCCCAGGGGAGCTGGCATCTTTGTGGCTACTAGTCAAAGTCTTATTAAGACCTAAAATTCTTTTTGAGCGCAATCCTAAGATAACTACCATCAAAGTAAGACAAAGTTAATTTAATTAATTAGCAACTATTTGTTTCATATATTTCCCCACAGACTAGCTGCTTGATAGCTACTACCATTAGTAGGGGAGTTGTCATCATTTCCTAGCCAAATCCCTGTTACAAAGTCTCGATCTTGAAAATAGCCAATAAACCAGAGATCGACGTTTTGATCGGTTGTCCCAGTTTTGCCTGCTTCACCTTGATCGATATAAGCAGCTTTCCCCGTACCTTCTTCTACTGCCACTTGCAACATATCTGTTAGCTGATCGGTGACATTTTGAGCGATCGCGTCATGATAAGTTTCTTTGTCATCCTCATAGGTATAAATTACCCGACAAGTATCGCTTTTTTTAGAATCTTTGCAGTCACTACCATCCAAAATACGGTTAATGGCATGGGGTTTATTCCAAATACCATCATTAGCGATGGTGGCATAAGCGCCAGTCATTTCTAGTACAGTCGCTTCACTCTGCCCGATCACCAACCCAGGAGCTTCTGTGAGTGGGGAAGCTACGCCAAATCTTTGCGCTACATCCATGACTTTTGACAGCCCGACCTCTTGAGCCACTCGCAGAGCAACAACGTTTTCTGATTGGGCTAAACCCTCATACATATCAATATCGCCACTGCTGCGCTCACAACCACGATATTGCTGTCCTTGCCAGGATAGTGGCGCACAAGAATATACTGTATTGGGATCTATGCCCTCTTCTAATGCTGCGGCATAGGCAAAGATTTTAAAAGTTGAACCAGGCTGTCTTTTTGCCTGTACTACTCGATTAAATTGACTTTCTCCGTAGTTTACACCCCCGACTAGAGCCAAAATATTACCGTTTTTACGATCCAATGTTACTATTGCCCCTTGAGAATAGCCCAGGCGATCGCCATCATTGCTGACAGAAGATTCTAGAGATTGTTCAGCTTCTTGTTGTAATGTGGGATTGAGAGCTGTTTCGATAATGAAATTACCTTCCCCCGCTACGTCTGAACCTAATAATTCTTGCAGTTCATCGATGACATAACTGTAGAAATAGGGTGCTACAGTACTGGAGAAACTTTCACGGGCGCTAGGACTCACTTCAATACGCGATCGCCTTGCCCGATCTGCTTCTTCTTTGCTTACCATTTTTAGTTTGACCATGCGATCGATAATACGGTTTCGCAGAGCGATCGCAGTATCATAATCCTTGACAGGGTTATAGGCATTAGGTGCGGGCAAAATAGCTACTAAGGTTGCTGCTTCAGAAAGGTCTAGATCCGCAGCCGACTTGTCAAAATAAAATTGTGCTGCATCTTCAAAACCATAGCTACCAATACCTAAATAAACTCGATTAAGATAGGTTTTCAGAATAAAATCTTTGCTATAAAAAGTTTCTAGTTTTAAAGCGACTATAGCTTCTCGCAGTTTTCGTCCTGCTGTGTTTTGTCTGCCAACTTCAGGAAACAGACTACGGGCTAGCTGTTGTGTCAAAGTACTTGCACCTTGACGCAATTCAGAGTGGGTCAAATTTATAAATACTGCTCGCGTCACACCGATAGGATCGACCCCAAAATGCCAATAAAAGCGACTGTCTTCCGAGGCGATCGCCGCATCGGGTAAATAAGAGGAAAAATCCGAGAGTTTTTTTAGCTCACGGTGAGTATTATTGCTGGCGGTAGGATTAATCGGGGTTTCACCATCTTCGGCATAAACCACAATTGGCAGAGTCGATTCTTGGGGAATTGGATAAACAGGTACTTTAAACCACTCAATACTCAAAAATAATAATAGCAGCCCCAATATGCCCACTAAACTATAAAGACAATAGCGGATCAAGTAGATCCACCAAGGAGGTGGATTAAAATACTCGACAGTCACCCCCGCCGCCAATTCTGGAGGGCCCAGGGTAAAACTTTCTCCATGAAACAAAGATAGAGTTTGCAGACGACGTTTACCGCGATAGATACCGTTAGTAGATTTTTCGTCCTGAATAATAAAAGACCTGGGCTTTTTACGGTTTCTTTTAATAGTCAAATGAGTTTGACTAACTACAGGGTTGCGGATACTAATATCGCAGCGAGAACTTCTGCCTAGAGTATAGCGATCGCCCACCAAGGGATACTTTTGTTTTTTGCCGTTCGCTTCCTTAATTCTCAATTCTGGGGTTACTGTCCCTGATTTAAAATTGGCAGCATTAAAATTAACCTTAGACTGAATTTGCTGCACTACTTGAGTAACAGCTTTACTAATAGGTGATTTAGCATTGTCATTGTCACCATTGGAAGGAGGTTTACTAATCATTGAGTCAACTCGCTTCAAGAACACCAGAATGGTAAATTACCTTAAATTGTAAGAAATTTCACCACAGGTTGATTTTGCCAGTTAATCTTCTTTTTGTCTGTTTGGAAATTAATTTGAAATTAAATGACACAGCCAATCAAGATCGATGAATTTATTGATGGAATTTGGAGTATAACATTGCCTTGACAGGAGATTTCCCAATAATGTGTTGCTTAATTACGGTATCAACTTCCTCTGGGTGAACTTGAGAATACCAGGTTTGGTCTGGTTCAACCACAACCATTGAACCGTTGCCACACTGTCCTAAAAGCTTTTTTAATTATTAGGGGCAACGGGTAAAGTTCTACCTTCTACTTGATCTAGATAGGGCAGCACTTCTTCGGTGTAGTCAATAGGCAGAACAGCACAGACATTTTCATGGGGACGAGGAATAATTACCCACGACTCTAAAGTAGCTCCTTCAGCTTTTTTGACCGCCTCGATCCCCGCAGCCATAGCGGTTTTAACTTCTGAGACATCTCCGCGAATATTGACGCTAAAACGGGCGCTACCGACACGAATATAGCCGACTAAAGTAACACGACCAGCTTTTACCATAGCATCAGCAGCGGCAAGAATACCTGGAAATCCTTTTGTTTCAATCGAGCCTACAGCAGATTGAGATGGCATAAATTTTTGCTCCTTAAATTATTAATTACAAAATTAATTACAAATACAAATTAAGTAATTTAAAATTACTTGATACGAATACTAATCTTAGCTGACTAGGGGTAGTTTTAACATAGATTAAGCTATCTATTAGTCATTGCTTAAAAGCGATATTGCTCTACCTCTGGAGTATATTCAATGGGTAAAACAGCAACTACATTGTCTGGGGGATTAGGCACGGTATAGTGAGTTATTACCTCTCCGCCAAAAGTATTTTCGGCTGCTGCTATTCCTGCTGCCATCGAAGGTCTTACTTCAGAAATTGGTCCACGAATCGCAATTACAAAAGTACCACTTTCGCCCTTGTCAAAATACACTAGAGTAACGCGAGCAGCTTTTAACATAGCATCCGCAGCTGCTAAAATAGAGGGAAAACCCAAGGTTTGAATTACCCCTACTGCGTGTTGTTGAGACATAAATTTCAGTACAAAATTTTAGTTAATTGAGAGTTAATTGAGACAGATCAGATATTAGCCTAGACTACTATATCTTGATTGCGCTCGGTTCCGATACCGTAGCGATAATGCGATCGCAACCCGATTTTGGCTTTGCCCACTGATACTGAGATTCTTGCGGATCACCCCAGCACAAGCCCAGATAGATTTCAGTACGGGCAGCATCAATTTCTGCCCATTCTGTTTGACTAATTAATTTACGTAGATAGTCCTTGGATATTAGTTGATGGTGATTGCCTTGATGGTCTTTTTGATGGTTAACTAACCAAAACTTCATCTGAGAAGTAACCCGTTCCCAAAAATTTAAGATTTTAGTTCGAGCAGCAATTAGTATTTCTTTATCTCCCTCTACTGGAATCAATTGATTATGAATTTCAGGATAAGTAATACTCTGTTGCTTAAAAGTGCAAGAACGCCAGATTATGCCCGAAACTCCCTGTTGCTGTTGGTATTCATGAATTTGGCTACGAAAATCACGATAGGCAAAAACCTTATTTACCTGATCCATATTAAGAGCTTTAGCAACTACTGGATCATTAATACGCTGTGCCGAGGATAAGACTATACGCTTACCCTTCCAATTTTCTTTTAGCTCACAGTCTAATATTTTAATTAGCTCATCGGTAGTATATGTCATCAATCCAAGGCGACTAAGACGGCGTTATTTGCATTGTAGCGCTGCTCTATACATTGCAAGATAATAAAACAGATCGACTTTATTTTTGAACGAGATCGTGGCGCAATAGTTAGCATTAACGACAAAAATACGTATGATAATAGGGCAATCAATAGTTGGTAAGGTTTTATGTCGTCAGAAAACATCGAAATTTGCCCCGTTTGTCAAGTGCAAATCAAAGACGATCGCGAAGTAATATTTAGTTCTGGTCAACCAGGCGATCGCACAAGGCTTTGGGCAAGAGTTTGTCAGTATGTGGCAGGTAAGCGGGATGGCTGCATTAATCAAAATGCTGATAAAATTTCGGCAATTCAGCCTACAGATAGCTATCAGCCAGTTACTTTTAAACAAGAATGATTTGTGATTAATAATTACTAATTACTCCTCGTTACAAAAACATACAAAACTTTATTTTCTCAAGACATGATTGCACAAGAATTGCACAAACACTTTGGTTGAATAAACTTATCCAAATGTCACTGAATCTCCTAACTTAAAAAGCTTTATCGCTGTTCGCTTAAGTTATTAAAGTTCAATCAAAGTATTGAATCTTACTTTTAACTATTGTGCGCCTACAAAGTTTTTAACTAAAAGTTAGGAATCAGTTTTTTCGAGTAATTCATTTGGTGCAAATTCAAGATTTAGGAGAAATATTGATGTTTGACGCATTTACCAGAGTCATCTCTCAAGCTGATGCTAGAGGAGATTATCTTAATCAAGGTCAGTTTGAGGCACTCAAAAAGATGGTGGCAGATAGCAACAAACGTATGGATGTTGTAAACCGCATCACTGGTAATTCTTCCGCGATCGTGGCAAATGCTGCTCGCGTTTTGTTTGCCGAACAGCCTCAGTTAATTGCCCCTGGTGGTAACGCTTATACTAACCGTCGCATGGCTGCTTGTTTAAGAGACATGGAGATCATTTTACGCTATGTCACTTATGCTACTTTTTCTGGCGATGGCAGTGTTTTAGAAGATCGTTGTTTAAATGGTTTGCGCGAAACTTATGTTGCTCTGGGAGTTCCTGGTGGTTCTGTAGCAGAAGCTGTCAGCAAAATGAAAGCTGCGGCGATCGCTTTGGCTAATGACAGAAATGGTGTAACTCAAGGAGATTGCAGTTCTCTAATGTCAGAAGTATCCAGCTATTTTGATCGTGCTGCTGCTGCCGTAGGCTAGTTTCTTTTAAGTAATAAGTAATCGGTAATAGGTAAAAAGATTACTGTTGAGCTTTTACTTAGATTCATTTTTTAGTTAAACATAGTAAAAAATTATTCCCAGAGGTCATTTAATCATGAAAACTCCGATCACTGAAGCAGTATCAGCTGCTGATTCTCAAGGTCGTTTCTTAAGCAGTAGCGAAATTCAAACTGCATTTGGTCGTTTTCGCCAAGCTAACGCAAGTTTAGAAGCTGCTCAAGGATTAACTAATCAAGCAGACAAACTAGTTGACGGTGCAGCGCAAGCAGTTTACACCAAGTTTCCCTACACTACTCAAATGCAGGGACCAAATTATGCCTCTACTCCTGAAGGTAAAGCTAAGTGCGCTCGCGACATTGGCTATTATTTACGAATGATCACATACTGTCTAGTTGCTGGTGGCACGGGCCCTATGGATGATTATCTAATTGCGGGAGTTGCGGAAATTAACACTACTTTCGAGCTGTCTCCTAGCTGGTATGTAGAAGCTCTTAAATACATTAAAGCTAATCATGGTTTAAGTGGTGATCCTGCTGTAGAAGCTAACTCTTACATTGAGTACGCAATTAACGCTCTTAGCTAGATTTCTCTAGCAGCTTGGAATCGCAGATAACTATTGAGCTTTGCTTTTTGTTTAATGGTTAACTGTAAATTCCAAGCAGTTTTTTTAGTGGGCGGAAATACTACTTCGCTAGTTCTTGAGGGCAAGCAGCTTATTCCACGCCCTGTGATTTATCACCATACCAATAAAAAAATTAGGAGTATAAACAATGGCAATTGCAGCAGCATCACGCTTAGGAATTTCTGCCTTTGATGAGACTAATATAATAGAACTGCGTCCTAACTGGAGTCGAGAAGATGCAAAAGTAGCGATCGCCGCCGTGTATCGACACGTTTTGGGCAACGACCATTTAATGAAATCGGAACGTCTAATCAGTGCTGAATCTCTTTTAGCAGATGGTTCGATCTCAGTCCGTGAATTCGTCAGGGCAGTAGCCAAGTCAGAACTTTATCGGGAAAAATTCTTTTATAACAACTATCATCCCCGCACTATCGAATTAAATTTCAAACATTTACTTGGTCGTGCGCCCTACGATGAATCAGAAATTGTTGAGCATCTCGATCTTTATCAAAATCAAGGCTTTGAAGCAGATATCGATTCTTATATCGACTCTGAAGAATATGTCCAGAGCTTTGGCGATAATATTGTTCCCTTTTATCGGGGTTTTTCCACCCAAGTAGGACAAAAAACCGTTGGTTTTACCAGAATGTTCCAACTTTATCAAGGTTATGCCAATAGCGATCGCGCCCAGGGTAATACGGGCAGCCCTCGTTTAACCTACGATTTGGCTCGCAATATGGCGACTTCCGTACGTAGTCCTGGGGGAAATGGTTCTCTTTCTGGCACAACCACTCCTGAGCGAGGTGGTTTATATCGGGTAAAAGTTACCAAAGGAACAATCGGACGTGCGCCTCAAGTACGTCGCAGTATGCAGGAATATGTCGTTCCTTACGAAAGACTTTCTGCAACTATGCAAAAGCTGAATCAGCAAGGTAGTCGTATTCTCAGTATTACTAACGCTTAATAAGCTATTAGCTAGTAGCTATTAGCTATTAGCTCTTTTTCAAAACTCCAGCAATATTTACATTTAGGAGAATAGTCAGTGGCAATTACAACAGCAGCTTCTCGTTTGGGGGTTTCTGCTTTTAGTGACCAGCAAGCGCTAGAATTACGTCCTAATTGGACACAAGATGATGCCCAGGCAGTAATTAACGCCGTTTATCGGCAGGTATTGGGCAACGACTATATTATGCAGTCTGAGCGTTTAACCGCAACAGAATCTTTACTCTGTAATGGTTCATTGACGGTGCGGGAATTTGTACGGGCGGTAGCTAAATCCGAACTCTATAAAACCAAATTTTTATATGACAATTTTCAAACTAGAGTGATTGAATTAAACCTCAAGCACCTACTAGGGCGAGCAGCCTATGACGAGGCTGAAGTAATTTATCATCTCGATCTGTATCAGACTAAAGGTTACGAAGCAGATATTGATGACTATATTGACTCGGCAGAATATGAAGCCAACTTTGGTGATTATGTAGTTCCCTATTACATCGGTTTTGCCACACAAACTCAACAAAAAACCGTTGGGTTTACCCGTATGTTTCAGCTATATCGCGGTTATGCCAACAGCGATCGCTCTCAGGCAGCAGGAAAAACATCACGTTTGGCTAAAGATCTAGCTCAAAATGCTGCTTCTGCGGTTATAGCACCTTCAGGTGGTGGAGTAGGCTGGGGTTATCAAGAATCTAGTCAAGGAAATGCCCCCAAGAAAGCATTCAGAACTGCAAATCAAGACAATCGTATTTATCGTATTGAAATATCGGCAATGAATTTGCCTAGATATCCCAAGGTTCGTCGGGTAAATAAAGCGATCTTAGTCCCCTACGATCAACTTACCCCCACGTTGACCAAAATCAATAAAATGGGCGGAAAGGTTGCCAGCGTTACTTTAGCTTAACGTCAGTTCGGGTTAAGAACATTAGTTTCTGATTTAATTACGGAGGAAAAATTATGTTAGGCAGCTCTGTACTTGGAGGCAACTCTGGTTCGCCTACAAAAAATAGAGTTTTTGTTTATGAAGTAACTGGATTGAGGCAAAGCGAAAATAACGATAGTAACAACTATCAATTTCGTAGCAGTAGCAGCGTTTTTAGATCTGTTCCTTATAGTCGCATGAATGAAGAAATGCAGCGTATTGGCAAAATGGGGGGAACGATTGTTAAGATCCAATCCTTAGAAGCTTTTAAACAGCAAAAGCAAAGCAATAGTTCTGAAGAAAATAAAGCTACCAGCCATAAAAACAAGAAGGTCACTCAAGACGATCAAGATTGATTTTAGACGATCGCAATGGTTTAACGTCATCATTACCAGTAATTGTAGGGGCTAGTTCGAGAAAGCTCCTACAATCGCTAGTTTTGAATTTAATATAACTTAGTTGTTTTTCGTTAATTTTAATTTCACATTTTTTTAATAAACTTTAATTCAGTTAAGCTTAGTTCACGTAAGGTAACTATAAATTTAAATTCAATCATGGCGGGAGCAAAAAAATCTCCAACCAAAAAGTCATTCTCAGAAGCAGTATTTAAGCATTCTTCAGAGGCGATCGCTATTCTTGATCGCCAAGATCGCATAGCAGAAATCAATCCTGCTGCTTGTAAGTTATTTGGCGCAACAAAAAAAAAGCTGATTGGTAAATTAATCGGTGATTTCTTGCTGTCATCTATAGATGGTCAACAGGTACAAAAGCGAGCCAAAATTCAGCTTAAACAACCACAGGGAAAAACTAAGGTTGCTGAATATACCTTGGTTAAAGATTTCCTACCCCACCACAACTTACTGGTTTTTAGAGACATTACAGATTCTATACAGCAAGAAGCAACAGAACTAAATCTCCATCACCAACGGGTAGGACTATTTGCTGAAGTTACCCTCAAAATTCGTCAATCTTTACAGCTACCAGAGATTCTTCAAACTGCCGTAACCGAAGTACAAAGAATCTTACAAGCCGATCGTGTATTAATTTATCAGGTATTTGGTAACGGTACAGGGATGCCCATTAAAGAAGCTGTGTTACCAGACTTTAAGCCTATCTTGGGCGTAAAATTTCCCGAAGAAGTATTTCCCGAAGATTATCGCCAGCTATATACTAAGGGAAGAGTCAGAGCGATCGCTAATGTTCATGCACCAGATGCGGGATTAGCCGAATGCCTAATTGAGTTTATGAAGGAGTGGCAAATAAAAAGCAAGCTAGTTGTTCCAATTCTTCAAAATGCTAAGTCTTCAAGCAAGGGTGAACATCTCTGGGGCTTATTAATTGCCCATCAATGTCAAGCACCAAGAGAGTGGACTGAGTTTGAACAGGAACTAATGCAACAATTAGCCGATCAAATTGGCATTGCTTTGTTTCAAGGGGAATTGCTCGAAAATTTGGAAGGTATAGTTGCTGAACGTACCGCTAAATTAAGGCAGGAAATTAGCGAACGGCAAGCCGCACTCCGTGAACGCACCAAAGCAGAAACGGCACTGCGTCACAGTGAAGAGCAACTGCGCTTAATTGCCAACGGTTTACCTGTACTGATTGCCTATGTAGATTGCCAACAGCATTATCGCTTTAATAATCAGGCTTATCAAACTTGGTTAGGACTATCTCCCGAAGAAATTAGCGATCGCCATCTTATCCAAGTTCATGGCAAAGACGAATACCAACAAATTAGCCAGTACGTAGCCACAGCACTTAAAGGTGAAACCGTTACCTACGAGCGAGATTTAGTCTTGCAGGATGGATGTGTGCATTCTCTCAGCGTTACTTATATTCCTCATATTCAATCCCAGAATACAATTCAAGGTTTTTTTGCTTTGACTAGTGATATTAGCGATCGCAAAGCCATCGAACGGATGAAAGACGAATTTCTTGCTGTCGTTAGCCACGAACTGCGAACGCCTTTAACTTCTATACATAGTTCTCTGAAAATTTTAGCCACGGGCAAACTAGGCAGCCTTTCTCATCAAGGAAAGCGGATGCTTAAAATTGCCGACGAACAGACTGAGCGACTAGTACATCTAGTCAATAATGTTCTCGATCTCCAAAGAATTCAGTCAGGCAAAATCAACATGAACAAACAAGCCTGTCAAACTAAAGAATTGATGGTCGAAGCTGTTCAAGCCATGAAAAACTTAGCTCAAGAACAGGGGATTCAGCTATCGTTTAAACCCAACGATCTGATTGTGTGGGCAGATCGAGATTACATAGTGCAAACTCTGACTAATTTAGTCAGCAATGCAATCAAGTTTTCTCCTCCTAAAAGTACTGTAATGCTCTCCGCATCAATAAGTCCTCATCAAAATTGCGATCGCGTCCTCAAGGATACCGCTCCGCATATTGCGGGGGTTCACGGTCAAGCCGCACCGAGGCCCCCCGTTGTCCCAAAGGGATACCGCAAGCATAAGGCTATTGAGCAAGAAGTTAGTCCTTTAGGGCATATAGGGTCGGCTTTGCCTCATCGCCAAAATCAATCAATCTCCTACATTACTTTTGCTGTTCAGGATCGAGGACAGGGTATTCCCCAAGATCGCCTAGAAACCATCTTCGAGAGGTTTCAACAGGTAGATTCTTCTGATGCTCGTAAGAAAGGAGGTACTGGTTTAGGCTTGGCTATCTGTCGCCAGATAGTTGAAGGACATGGGGGAAAAATCTGGGCTGAAAGTTGTTTAGAACAGGGCAGTACTTTTTACTTCACCTTACCCAAACTGATTCAACTAGAAAGCGATCGCCATGACTAAAAAAAATATCTTACTCATCGACGATGAAGAAACGATTCAGGAGGTAGTCCAGGTGGGCATCAGCATCGAAGCAGGTTGGCAAGTGGCGATCGCTCCTTCTGGTTTAGTAGGAATCGATTTAGCCCAACTCCATCAGCCTGACGTAATTCTACTCGATGTCATGATGCCTGGGATGGACGGCATTGATACTTTATCACACCTAAAAAACAACGACAAAACTAGTACTATCCCCGTTATTTTTTTAACGGCAAAAGCCCAAGCTGCGGAAAAAAAACAGTTTCAAAGCTTAGGTGTGGTGGATGTAATTACCAAGCCCTTTAATTCTATGACTCTTGCTAGTCAAATAGCCAAAATATTGGGATGGAAAATTTAATTAAGTAATGAGTAATGAGAATTTTATTAGTTGATGACGATGAAGCTTTAGTAGAACTGTTGACCAAAACTCTTGCTCAACAAAATTATGCCCTGGACGTGGCAACAGATGGGGAACAAGGCTGGATTTATGGCTCTACCTATACCTATGATTTAATTATCCTCGATTGGTCTTTGCCCAAGCTGGATGGAATTCAGTTATGCCAACGTTTTCGCGCTCATGATTATGATACTCCCATTATCTTATTGACCTCTCGTAGTGGTAGTCAAAATAAAATTCGTGGTCTTGATGCTGGGGCGGATGATTATATTTGCAAACCTTTTGATGTGGAAGAGTTAGCTGCCCGTATCCGCGCTTTATTACGTCGATTGACCTGTGATTTTTTACCTATATTGCATTGGGGAGATCTAAAATTAAATCCTTGTACTAGCGAAGTTATTTATCAGGGACAATCGTTATTTCTAACCGCCAAAGAATATCGATTGCTGGAGTTGTTTTTACGTCATAGTCAAGAAGTCTTTTCGGTTGAAGATATTATCGATCGCCTATGGTCATCTACCGAATATCCAGCGATCGCCACAGTACGTTCTCATTTGCGACGCTTACGCCAAAAATTAAAGGAAAAGGGCTTTCCTGATAATTTAATTACCACTGTCAGGGGACAAGGCTATTGTCTGAAAGCTTTTCCTCAAGATCATGATGTTAGTAAAGATGAGTGGTGCATCACTCCCAATACAGCTTCAGTTTCTCCTGAGCAATCAAACAAGCGATCGCAACACATTACCGCCTTAACCTCTATTTGGTCAAAACATCAGTCCAAAAGAGAACAACAGTTAGCAACATTAGCTCAAGCAATCGCAACATTAGATGCGGGTAATTTAGAGATTAGCGATCGCCTCTCGGCAATTATTACCGCTCATAGTTTGGCGGGAAACTTAGGGCAATTTGGCTTAGACCGAGCTTCTGAATTAGCTAAAGAAATAGAACAACTACTCCAAGAGGATTTTAGTCAAGACTCAAATCAATTACTGCTACTGTCACATAAATTTGCGTCTTTACGACAAGAATTAGCCCTCAAACAAAATATTGTTAAGCAAATATCCCAAAAATTCGCCGATAATTTGCCTTTACTATTGATCATTGGCGAAGATGAGCAATTTACCGAGCAGTTGAGTTCCGAAGCAATAGATCGAGAAATTCGCACTAAGACAATTTCTACTCCTGAAAAAGTTAAGCATTGGCTGGAAGAAAAACAAATCAGAGGCGAACAACTTCCCCATGCGGTGGTACTCAAAGTATTTTTTGCTGAAGATGCTGCTCAATCACCTACTAAAGAAGAGTATTTGGGCTTAATTGCCGAATTTAAACTACTTACGCCATCTATACCAGTAATCGTCATTGCCGATCGCGATCGCTTTGAAGATCGTTTACTCGTGGCACGGCACGGAGGCAAGTTTTATCTTACCCAGCCAGTTAATCCTCACCAAGTCATTACTGTTTGCCAAAAAGCAGCACAATATTCATCTCTAGATAAAAAAATTATGATTGTCGATGACGACATAGAATTTTTGCAGACGTTACCAACTCTACTGAAACCCTGGGGATTTAAACTTACTACCCTAGACGATCCGCGACAATTTTGGGATGTGCTTCAAGCGGTTGCACCCGATCTACTCATACTGGATATAGAAATGCCTCATCTAAGCGGTATTGAACTGTGTAAAGTTCTCAGAACTCATCCCTACTGGTCTAAGTTACCAGTTTTATTTCTAAGTATTCATCGTGATGACTCGATTTCCACGGAAGTATTTGCCAGTGGTGTTAATGATCTAGTCATCAAACCAGTTCTTGCTCAACAACTTGCTAATCGAATTCTTAATCGCCTCAATCTTAAAAGATGATCAGCTAAGAAATAGCTTATAAGAAGGGTTTGAGCTTTCGTCCCAGTGGCGGTAACCAATGGAGTTGAGAAACTTTTGCCATTGAGCCATTTCTTCAGGCGGAACTTGCATTCCTACTGCAATACGTCCGTAATCTGCGCCGTTGTTGCGATAGTGAAACAGACTAATATTCCAATTAGGACTCATGCAGCTTAAGAACTTGACTAACGCCCCTGGACGTTCAGGAAATTCAAAACGATAGAGCAGTTCGTTTTCTGACAGAGGCGATCGCCCGCCCACCATATGACGCAGGTGCATTTTGGCTAGTTCGTCATCGGTGAGATCGATAGTTTCAAATCCTTGTGCTACAAAAGTCTCGACTATAGAGGCTGCATCAGCGCGATTTTCGATCTGAATACCCACAAAAATATAGGCTTTCTGCTCATTGGAAATGCGGTAGTTAAATTCGGTTAGATTACGTTTGCCGATACACTCACAAAATTTAAGAAAGCTGCCCCTTTCTTCAGGGATAGTTACGGCAAAAATTGCCTCACGACGTTCACCAAATTCTGCTCTTTCCGAGACAAATCTAAGGCGATCAAAGTTCATATTTGCCCCACAAGCGATCGCCACTAGGGTTTCTCCTGTAATGTGTTCTCGTTCGACATAGGCTTTTGCTCCAGCGATCGCTAATGCTCCAGCAGGCTCTAAGATCGAGCGGGTATCCTGAAACACATCTTTAATGGCAGCACAGGTATCATCTGTATCAACTAAAATAATCTCGTCTACATAGTCTTGACATAAGCGAAAAGTTTCCTCTCCCACTTCCCGTACTGCTACCCCATCGGCAAACAAACCAACTCTAGGGAGACAGACACGATATCCAGCCTTGAGCGATCGATACATAGCATCGGCATCTACAGGCTCAACCCCAATAATTTTAATTTCGGGGCGTAATCGCTTGATATATGCTGAAATCCCGCCAATTAAGCCACCTCCACCAATGGCAACAAAGATAGCATGGATTGGCTGCTGATATTGCCTTAAAATCTCCATGCCAATAGTTCCTTGTCCAGCAATTACGTCAGGATCGTCAAAAGGATGAATAAAGGTTAAACCCTTTTGTTGGCATAGTTCCTTGGCATGGGCGCAGGCATCATCATAAGTATCTCCCCATAATAATACATGACCCCCACGGGCTTTGACCGCATCTATCTTTACCTGGGGAGTAGTTACAGGCATGACAATAATTGCCGTGGTGTCTAAATGCTGGGCAGCTAAAGCTACACCCTGAGCATGATTACCTGCGGAGGCGGCAATTACTCCCTGCTTAAGAACATCTGGGGGCAGTTTTGCCATCTTGTTATATGCCCCTCTGAGTTTAAACGAAAATACCGACTGCATATCTTCCCGCTTTAGCAGCAGCTTATTGTTTAACCTAGCTGATAAATTAGGCGCGTATTCTAAGGGTGATTCTTGGGCAACATCATAAACGCGGGCATTAAGAATCCTCTCCAGATAGTCGGATTTCATGGGCGGAGTTGCTATGTATGGATATTCTTAAGATTCTATCAAAAATTATTAGTTTAAATTTGCTCAACCAGTACTAGAGAGAAAATTAAGCTTTAATTTATTCAGGGCAATTTATTACTTGATTGTTAATTGTGCTGTCTCTTGCTCAATTTGCTTAAACTGCTCTACTAAAGGCATAACCTTTTGTTCTTCTGCGGCAACATAACTATAAATATTGGCAAAGTTGCGTTCGATTTCTTCGTAAATAATGTCTAACTTAGAAGTTAACTTAGCAGATAGCTCGCTTTCAAAACGGGTTTTTTCATTGTCTAGTTTCTCTTCAAACTGCTTAATAATCTTGCGCTTTTTCAAAACTAAAGTTCCACCAGCAAACAACAAGCCAACTCCAGCAAAAGCAGTGCCAATAATATCTAATAATACTATCTCTGTCAGGGCAGCGATCGCTGTACCCGCAACGGTAGCTGCACTACCTCCCAAAAATCTAGGGGCAACGCTGGCATTGACTGATTCAATGGAATGGAGGAAACTTTTATCGTCTAGGAGAGTTGCAACTTTTTGCTGTACATCTTCAACTATTTCTTGGCGACTTTCGATTGTATTGACGGTGATGGTATTAGTAGTAACGTGGTTGACTTTGATATCCTGCAAGTCATCTACTAAACTTTGGAGTAAATCTTTAATCCCCCCGACAAAGTGTTTAATCCCATCTTGAGATATTTCCCCCAGGGAATTCTTAAGTTCATTCTCGCAGCTTTGCTTAAGCTCATCCATCCAACTAGGGGCAGATTTTTTAGTCCGAAACAGTACGGCAAATGAACCTTTTACTAATGTAAATAGCGATAGTTGTTCGCGAAAATCGGTTTTAACTCTGGTGGTGATTAGATCATATTTAGTGAGTAGTCGGTTAATCAAAGATTCTAGTTCAAAGCCTGACTGTCGCTTATTTTGCAGTAATTTGGTTTTGATCTTGCTGACAACTGCCTGATCTTTAATTAGCTGATGCTGCACCATCACCAAGTCTTTTCTCAGTAAATCAATAATTTGCTCACTAGTTTTCCTCACTCCCTGAAGTTTTAATTTTTTAGTGCTGCCATCTTTGAGAGTTTGCTGGATATAATTTCTGACTTCTTTAAAACCACTCAGATCTTGTTCGCCGTTTACTTCCCACTCAACGGAAGTAGCAAACACCACAGGAGACGGTATGCCCTTTTGCCCCGCCAATTCTGCTAGTTTTTCCTGGTTTTTGGCTAATTCTTCAGGTTTAGCTAAATCTGCCTGTTGCAGCACAAATACCACCTTTTTACGCCACTCACTATTGACGAAGTCTAATAATTCCCAAGCGCTGCGAGTATAAGGATTTTTAGCAAAAAAGATAAAGAAAATCAAATCACTATTAGGGATAAAATCTTTAGTAATCTCCTGATGATTTTCCACGATGGTATTTGTCCCAGGAGTATCTACTACCGATAAAGTTTTAAGAATCTCGTTGGGCAAACCAATCTTACGCAAATGTTGACCAATAGGCTGCTCAAACTGCTCCTTACTGTAGACAAGCTGTTGAATTACATCGGTGCAGGGATCGGCTGCGGTTTTACAGATATCTGCCTGCAACAAAGCATTCACGAAGCTACTTTTACCTGCCTTAACTTCTCCTACCACCACAAATAAAAATGGCTCATTAATATTGGCTCGTAAATTACGAATAGTTACCTGTAGCTGTTGATTATTAATCTCGGTAGCAAATACTTGTAGTCGTTTTAATAAGCTGTCTAAACTTGATTGATATTGAACCAACGCCCGATCAAAAATAGGATTATCCATAGTGAGAAAAAAGTTAAATATTAAGTTAAATATTAAATAAGGTCGACTTGATCAATTTTGAAAGAAAAATGAAGTGAATAACGATACAGTATTTTTAGAAGTATAGTCATTCCAATTAATTTCCTTATGGTAGTTTTGTATTGATGACAAAGTTAAATATTACTTACTACTTACTACTTACTACCTACTACCTACTACCTACTACCTACTACCTACTACTTTTTTTTAAGATCACCTGGTTCTTATTTGGAATGACTATATCTTTAAGCTCGAAGCATGAGTTTCAATCTACCTGTTGAAATCATCAGTACTATATTATTATCTCGCCTTTTGCTGAACTCCGTTAGCAACATTACTCATTACTGGTGAAGGCACTAAAGTCTATTGCTACCTGATGTTTATAATGTCAAACTCGCTCCATGTTTTCTGAGCCACTCCTTTCTCTCGGCGTAATCGGGCATTACCTTATCTACTTCATTCCAAAAGCGATCGCTATGGTTGCGCTGATGTAAATGACACAGTTCGTGGACAACAATGTAGTCAATAATTTTCAAGGGTGCCATCATACATGCCCAGTGAAAGTTCAGGACTCCACTAGTACCACAGCTTGCCCAGCGAAAACCCAAGTCTTTAATTTTGATTCCCGTTATCCGAACGCCGACTTTTGGAGCAAAGTGGTTGACGCGATCGCCAAATCGCTGCTGACCCTTGGTAGTAAAATAAGCTTTAAATGCCTCTACTGCTGCTGCTTTACAGAAGTTATTCACGGCATCACTGGTTTTAGCTTCTTTACGGACGGCAGTAACATATGCTGCTTCATTAGTGCCATCTCCCGAAATCACTACCGCTGCTTTTAGGGCGCGCACTTTTTTAATATAAGTTAAATCTGGATTAGGCTGGGCAGATAGTTGCACTAGAGTTGCGTCTAAAGCTTGGGCGATCGCCTTTTGATAACGTACCGCAGCCAGTTTGGAATGACAAACTACCTGGCTTTAAAGCCGTTGGGGAAGATCTGTTCTAGGTAGTGGTGTACTAGGTCTTGAGCGATCGCTTTAATCCTGGCTTCAGCTTCTAGTAAATCCCCTGTCGCCCCGTATTTTTTCTTGATGGCTAATAATTCTGCGGGAGTACGGTCTTGAAACAGATTTTCAAACTGGGTTTCAAAGCCATGTTTATCCTTGAGGGCAGCATCGGCAGTGCGACCTTCATAGAGTATTTGCAGGGTGGTGCCATCGGTGACCGCATCCATCAGTCGATAGGTATCGATGTATTCACCAAAGCGCATGTGGGTTTTCTTCGTACCGTGGCGTTCGGTAATTAAGGGCGTGCCAGTAAAGGCAATGCGGGCAGCATTGGGGAAGGCTTCAAAAATGTTATCCCCTAAGTCAGAACCCTGGGTGCGGTGGGCTTCATCGATCATCAGTACAATACGGTCAGAACTGTTAACCACGCCAAAAGTATGATTGCTGGGTATAGCCTGATATGTTCCCAAAGCTGCGGCAACTTTGAGGGGCAAAGAGCGATCGCGCTGCTGAAATTTATGTACCATCACCATATTTAGGTCGGAGGTGTCGGTAGCAAGCTGGCTGCGGAGGGCTGCACGACTATCAATTGTATTAACGCGATCGCCGATCAGGGTAGCGGTTTTAGCTAGCTGTTCTTCTAAATCGACGCGATCGTTAATCAAAATAATTTTATAATCATTTAAATCGAGGAAAGCCCGTAACATCCCCGCCACAAATACCATGGTCAGACTTTTACCCGACCCTTGAGTATGCCAAATTACGCCGCTTCTCTCTGGGGTGGTTTTTCCTTGACGCAGACGTTCAATAATTTTATTCGCAGCCCGAAACTGCTGGTAGCGACAAACGACTTTAATCCGCTTACCACTATCGGTATCCATAAAGACGCTAGCGGTACGCAAAATATTGAGGAGATTGGTTTTATTCAGCATCCCGTTAATTAGCTGCTCCTGGGGATTCATCCCCTCGGCAATCTCATCAGCCTGGGGATACTGGGTTTTCCAGGGATAAAAGTGTTCTGCCCCAGAGGTGATAGTGCCGTAGTCCGCATGGCGGGAGCCTTCTTGCGGTTGAAGGTAACCACTGACGAAAATTGACCCGTAGGCTTTTCTTAGAATCGCTGGGTATGCCTACACCCTGGTCGATAATCTGCCAACCCAAGGTCTGCAACTGCTGTAGAAATGGTTGTTCGACTTCGGTGTATTCGGACATGAGTTAGGGAGGTGGGGAATTAGGGAGTTAGGAGTCACAAAAAGCTATGCCCGATTCAAGTTATATATCAAACAAAAATATCGAACAATGTGGCATAACTTGTAAGAGCAAACGAAGAAAATTAGGAATTACCCATAAAACCAAAAAATTTGGCAGCACCGCCGAGAATAATAACAACTAAGCCAATCAAAATACCACGGTTGGTTAGTTCGCTATTACTAATGCGTTTATCTAACTGCTCGACTTTGGTGTCAAGAGTTTGAATTTTACCTGAGAGTTTTTGATCGGCAGCTTCAATTTTGCCTGAGAGTTTTTGATCGACAGCTTCAATTTTACCTGAGAGTTTTTGATCGACAGCTTCAATTTTGCCCGATAGTTTTTGATCAACGGCTTCAATTTTGCCTTCAATTGTCGCTTGACCTGTTTCAAGTCTGGTGAGGCGATCGCCTATATTATCAAGTTTTTGGTCAAGTTTATTAAGGATATCTTTAAGGTCAGATTCGATTTGAATGTTAGTCATAGTTATAATGAGGATCGAGGTTGAAAATGATCTTGAGAGGATTTTAGATGTGCGGTCTAGAATCCTCTACTAATATTGTAGATTGTGTCATTAGACGTTGAGATGAAGAGTGCGATCGCCGATCGCTATTTTCCTTCCTTGTTTTAGGCTCGCCTTAAGAAGGGAGTTTTTGGAAGATAGGGAATTAAAGAGTAAACATCGCTTTTAGGTTCTAATTCTGCTGCTATGGCAATTGCGAGATCGTTTTACGTTTCAATTTGCTGTAGTAATTCCTGAATCGACAATACAGATATGGGAGAACTCACAAACCCTCGATTATCGCGAGTTACAATCGCATCTAAATTTTGAGCGACTGCACTAAAAATCTGCACGGCATCTTCAAAATCGTCAAAGCCAGAGTTCAAAGCTGATTCTAAAATCGCTCTATCAACAGAGCAAATAGACATTACTGTTAATGTCTCTAAAACAGCTTGTCGGGCAACTTCAATACTGCCTGAGTGTTTGCGAGCAATATAAAAAATATCTGTAAGGGTTGTTGCCGTTACATAACCGATAATCTTTCCAGTGCTGACAGTTTCAAATAAAAGTTCTGCATCTTGAAAAAAAGGTTTTCTTTGCAGTAGAAAATCCAAGATGATATTAGTATCGATTAAAACTTTCACTAGCTATACTTTTCTGTCAGTCTTTCTTCTAGCATGACAGATACTTCCTCATCAGTCGGTGCAGGTCGATTTGTTGTTAATAAACCCCGCATCCGTTTAATCGCAGCAGAGCGATCGCTTTCAGAAACAGAAACATTGTGCAAAGATTCAATAATTGCCGAAACTAGAGCAAGACGCTCTTGTGGGGGAAGTTTAACAGCTTCTGCTTGTAGTTGTTGTAATTGCATAATCCCTTTTCCTCGGAGAAATGATCTAGTTTAAGTATATCCAAGCCTGGTTTCTGGAAAAAAATCCTGATCGCTATTTTCCTGCTCTGTTTTAGAATGGCGATCGCCTTTAGAAATAAAAGCATTTTGCAAAGAAAGGTAAACCGATAGTAACAATTGTGCTACCCATTGCCACATTCTCAAACATCCGTTTTTTGTACTGAAGCCAATAAATAATAAAGGAAGTAGCTATTCATTTTGTCTCCACATCGCCAAGCCATAAAATGCTGGCTAACAGCCATAGGTTCTGAAATTATTGCGCTTTTACCAACACCAGCATCGCGGGTCATTATAACTGTACCTATGGGGTGAATAACTGCTGAGGAATTTTGAATTCCAAGCTCACTGATTTCTAAATCGGTATCGGAAATATACAGATTATCTAACTTTCTTGAATCAGCTAAAGATACCCACTTTAAGCCTCCGCTCCAGTAACTATCAATACTTTTGTTTGGAGTGTGTCCACTTCCTCTTTGGGTTAGCCGATCTAAAAATTCAAGTTCCCACTCCTTCGGAATCCAGCCGATCGCAGTTTCTTGATATAGCTCAGGAGCTTCCTCGCGGGGCGATCGCAGTTTACCATCAGCACCAATACCACGAGTAAATAGGTCGTGCATTAGTCCCGCCTTGATCTGCTGATATTTTTCGATTAGGGCTTCAGTTTTGGCGATCGTGCGATCGATTGTGTTGAGAATTTTTACAATTTTTTTCTGTTTTCTACATTCACTTGGAACTCTGAAAGAAAGTTTACCAAGTGATGCCTTATTTAAAGTTGCTCCTTTAACTGCGGTGTCAGTAATGGCATTTTGAGCAACTATTGGCAAAACATAATAAAGTAGCTCGGAATAAATACGAGTGTCTTTTGGCTTAATGGCTGCAATTGCTTCGTTTGTATAAAGATCGACTCCTGCCAAAGCAGCACGACCAATACTAAGCTTAAAACTCATAATAAGAGTGCCTGCACTTATCGGTTTCACATTTGAATGTAATATACCTTTTTCAGTAATTCTTTCTTTTGTTTCTACAATCACATTCTCTTTTAGGTCAGCAATTGAAACCCAAGGAAAGCCTGAATCAGGAGTACTAGCCCAATAAGCTGAAATCTCCCTTGATGGAGTACCACCAATCTGAATGTAAGCAACATCGTCTAGGGTCATATCTGTCCAATCACTCATAACCCAACTCCACTAAAAAAGCCTGTAACTGCCTTGATGCTTCATCTCTCTCCGCTTCTATTTCCTTTGCCGTTACTGCATACTTGCCCCAAAGGTTTTCAATTGCCCGAATACAAGCCCGTTGGTCAGCCCTTAAATAAGTTTCATAAATATCCATCAGGGTTTGGCGTAGTCGTTCGACGATTACTGTTCGCGCTTCGTCGGTAGAAATTTTGTTTCGCGCACTTTGGACTAGTTCGTCCCGCTTGTCTTCGATCGCTTTGATGGTGGCGCGGAGGGTTTTTACTTCGTCTTCTAAAACTTTGTGATGTTCCAGGCTAGTGGTGATGGTGGAGGCTTGGTGATAGGCGTGTTGTCATGCTGCGATCGCTTCTTTGAGAGGGGTAATATATTCACTGACATAGCCTACCTGGGCTGCTAGTGCCACGAGGCGCTGACCGTTGTTAAATTGGGGTTCTTTTTGGCTAAAGCCTTCGGTGCAGTAATAGCTTTTCTTTGACCTCTGGGGTGGTTCGGGCAAGGCTTGGAGTTCGGTATAGAGATTACCCGCGAGGCTTTTTAAGACCTTAAGCTGTGCCTTCCCCTCTCCGTATTCGCGATCGCCATTAATAAATAAGACATTTGTGCGCTCGCTCGCCCCCGCCTTATTCAGCACCAAAATACAGGCAGGAATCCCCGTCCCGTAAAACAGATTGCTGGGCAGACCGATAATTGCCTCCAGATAACCGCGATCGATAAAATACTTGCGCCCTTCCCGTTCTTCACCACCGCGAAACAGAACCCCATGGGGCATCACCGAAGCCAACCGACCATCCTGTTTCAACACCGCCAGCATATGCTGTACAAACATCAGATCGGCTTTTTTGCCCTTCTCAGGCATCATTACGGGAAAACGACCAGGAAACTTGAGGTCTTTCTTGATGTAGTTCTGACTAAAAGGGGGATTGGCGACCACGCGATCAAAGCGTCTTAGTTCGTTGTCGTCCCCCAAATGCTGCGGTTCGCGAATCGTATCCCCTTGACGAATATCAGCATGGGAAATACCGTGTAACAGCATATTCATTTTGCAGATCGACCAGGTAGTACCCATTTTTTCCTGACCATAGAGCGCTAGCTCATCGGCGCTGCCTCCCTTTGACCGCAGATAGTCCCGCATCTGAATCAGCATGCCCCCTGAACCGACGGTAGGATCGTAGACGCTCATGCCCTCTTCGGGGTCGCACACCTCGACACAGACCCGCACTACTTCGGCTGGGGTGTAGAATTCTCCTGCTTTTTTCCCCGCTGAATCGGCAAAATACTTAATTAGCCATTCATAGGCTGCCCCCAGCAGATCGGGAAATTCAAAATCACTATCCTTAAGGGGTATCTTCACAGGCGGTTAACAGCAGATTTTCTAGACGAGAGAGGGTTAATTTCATGGAAAACTTCGACTAAATCAAACTGGATGATGGTTGGCAATTTTTAAGCAAAAGCCGAAAAAGAAACTGAAGAACACCAGTTCATGTTTTATATCAGCAACGCCAAACAATGCTATCTTCAACTCAACAGTATTAAGTTAACAGAAAAAATAACAGAACCAATGAGTCCGACTAGAGCAGTATTGTGTGGATATTATGGCATGGGTAATGCAGGGGACGAGGCATTATTGGTGTCATTGTTACAAATGCTGCCTCCAGGGGTTGAGCCAATTGTCTTATCTGGTAATCCCCAGGCGACAAAAGAGAGTTACGGTGTGGCAAGTTGCGATCGCAATCTACTTTTGCCCTGTTAAAAATTCTTAGCCAGTCTGATGTCTTTATTTGGGGTGGTGGCAGCTTGATGCAGGATGCTACAAGTATTGCTAGCCCAATTTACTATGCAGGTTTGATGGCATTGGCGCAACAAAGAGGCTTGAAAACTATTGCTTGGGCGCAGGGGATTGGCCCTTTGAATAAACCAATTACTCGTTGGTTAACTAAACAGGTATTACTGGGCTGTAATGCTATTAGCGTTAGAGATCAAGCCTCAGCACAATTGCTGCATAATTGGCAGATTGAACCCATAGTTGCCCCAGATCCTGTTTGGGCATTACAAAGTGATACTCCACCAGCCTTACCCAATACCGATAAAGCAATTGTGGCGGTGGTATTGCGATCGCATCCTTTGTTAACCGTCAACCGACTTCAAATTTTAATACAAGCTCTCAAGGATTTTCAACTTAAAAGCAACTGCTTTATATTATTAATCCCTTTTCAACCCGCTCAAGATCGCGCGATCGCCGAACAAATTGCTGTTAAAATACAACAAGACTGCACGATCATGTCGATTCCCAATCCTCAACAATTAAAAGGATTATTTAAGGAAGTACATATGGCGATCGGCATGCGATTACATAGTTTAATTATGGCAGCAGCCGAAGGTTGCCGCTGTTTTGCCTTAAGCTACGATCCCAAAGTTTCTCAACTAATGTCTGAACTCAGCTTGCCAGGATGTGAGCTACAAGACTTGCCTCATGAGCCAGAAATAATTAGTGCTGCTTGGTTAGCACAATTAGAGCAGCCAGCAAGTGAGCCTTTCAAGATTCAATCACTAGTGAATCGAGCTTTAATACATCAACAACTATTGAGGGAAACAATTATCAAAGATTAACAAACCTTGGCATTTTTTGACACAAGGTTTAAGCTATATCTAATCAAATCTAAAGCATAAGCAAAAGAGAAAATAAAGAAAAATTGTCTTATTTTATATTTATACTATATTTGAAATTCTCAGCAGCTCAAGCAATTAAATGCAATTAAATAATAATTAATACCAGATTAATTGCGAGAAAATACGCACACACTTTAGATTTAGTTATTGCTCTATTCTCAATCAGTAGAAAGTACCAAAACTATGAACGAATCCAACCAAAATTTTAATTCCTTCGATGCTGAAGCTACTGTTTCCCATCAAAACCACTCTCAAGAATTAGTTCGTGAATCAACAATGAGCAATAATGATTCGCCGCAACATTGTTCCCCTCAAAAAGCAGCTTCAGCCGAAAATGAATCATTGACTGGAATTATGAATTGGCAACGAGTAGCTCATAAACTGCGAGAATACAACCGTAAGTTGCTTAAAAAGGTCAATCGTCTTGAAGAAGAATTAGCCGAAATTGACAATAAGTTTAACAAATACGTTGAAAAATCGCGCAACAGTGATATGTTACTGGCTCGACAAGCAGAAGAATTGGAAAGCTATCAAGAACAAGTCGCTTTACTAATGCAGCAATTAGCAGGCTCTCAACAACAAATCGAAAATCAAGAATTGCTCATTAAACAAGTTTCTAACCAACATGAAGTTTCTTTGCAGCAAACAGCCCAGCTAGAAAGAGAATGTACTCTTTTACAGGAAAAATATAACCAAAAAGCTTTTGAATTAGCAACAAAAGAACAAGAAAGCCAAAAATTACAAAGCGAACTAAGCCAACAACAACACAGCGTTTTGCAACAAGAAGCTCAATTAAAAAGCTATCAAGAGGCGACATCCCGTAAAGAAAAAGCTGTTAGTCGTAAC
>JAAUOU010000169.1 GCA_012034765.1 Pleurocapsaceae cyanobacterium CSU_1_1
CGACATTGTAGGGGCGAATGTGTAGGGCGTTCGCGAAACGCCCCTACCCAGGGAATCGCCATTACCCAGGGAATCGAACGACAATGGACAGGGTAATATTTTTCCGCCAAAGGCATTTAATGCCCTGGCATAATCACTAAAAGCGGGGGTAATTAAATAGGTGAAATTTTGTTGCGCTAGTTCTCTTCCTGCCCAGGTTAGCAACTCGGCCGAACCATTTCCAGGCAGGATAAACCGAGGATCGATCTGATGATGTTGAGCTAAATGCGACCGCAATTCGGTATATTCAGGATCGGGATAAGCGCCTAACTGGGGTGTACTGTTAACGATCGCGGCGATCGCACTTTGGGGAGTACCCAACGGGTTAATACTAGCGGAAAAATCCGTTAAAGCAGAAACTGGGCAACCAGCAATTCTGGCCGCCCAATTCAAATTTCCACCGTGATGTGGTCGATTCAAGATAAATTAGCTATCTCAAAAACTACTTTTTACCAGGAGCTACTTTTTCTTTGAATAGCTTACCTGCCGAGAAAGCGGGAACTTTAGTCGCGGGAATGGACATTTTCTCACCAGTTTTGGGGTTACGTCCTTCTCTTTCCTTGCGATCGCGACGTTCAAAAGAACCAAATCCTACTAGGGTTACTTTATCTCCATCAGAGACAGCTTCCATGATAGTTTCGATAGCTGCGGATAATACAGCGTCCGCTTGCTTTTTGGTGACAGTCGCTTTTTGAGAAATGCGATCGACTAGTTCTCCTTTGTTCATGGTAATTTCCTGATTATTATTTACTTATGGTTTGTGTGTTTTGTGTTTTGTTCTCCACGGGAGAGAACTTAGATTTAGAAAATGGATTAACCAAGGTTCACAGGGATTTGCGCCATTAATAACGAAAATAATTTGTGACCAGCCTAATTTATAGCATCAGAGTCCAAAAACCCCACAACATTTTATAGACTTTTCTCTAGTTACAGTCACGGTATGGGTCACTGACCATAGCCAGATCAATCCGTGACTGCCTTATTCTAAGCTCTACTTGGCAAATATGGATCGTTGAAAGCATTAATTTATCTAGATTTCAACAATTTTTCCACTTTTGCCCCCCACAAACCAGCCTAAAAATCAGTAAATTGCCTTATTTACCAAGTACGTCAACCCCCGATTTTTCGAGGACTTCACGGCTTTCTTTACTCGGCTTGTAGTTACTCGCTAACCCCGCATCCTCTTCAACGATCTCAGGAGTTAACAAAACTATTACTTCTGCTCTTTCATTGGTCTTGTCAGTACTTCTAAACAAAGCACCAAGCAAAGGAATATCTCCCAAGATAGGTACTTTAGAAACTTCAGTTCTTTCTTGGTCTTGAATAATCCCTGAAAGGATTAAAGTCTGACCATCTCGCAGGCGGACTAAACCAGAGCTAACTTCACGTTCACTCAATAAGTTAAGTATATTCTCTGCTCCACCTCCACTATCAAAAGTTTGAGTTGCGCCAACGGAGCTAACTTTAGGGCTAACAGACATGGACACAAAGCCATTATCGTCAATTCTTTCGACGTTGACAGTTAAAGACAATCCAGCCTCACCTATTTGGGGGGTAATGGTTCTTGCCCCTGAATCTCCATCAATTTCAGTTTTGACGCTCTCAACAATTTTTTGTACAAGTTTAACAGTACCTTGTTGTCCTTCCTGAACCATTAGGGTGGGATCAGTAAGGATTTTTGCATTACCGCTAGTAACTTTTGCTTCTAGTAAAGCCAAGAATTTATCAGGATACTGAAAGAGACTTGGTAATGAAGATGTTGCAGTAGGGTCAGTAGGATCAGTAAGTTGAACATTACCAGAATCATCAATTTCAATTTTGCCATCTTTTCCGTTCGTGAATTCTGTAATTCCTGTAGCAAAAGGATTATTAGATACTGCGGCAATTCGATTGAAAAAGTTGGCATCGCTTCTGTCTTGTCCTAATCCACTATTGCTCAAATCGATAATTCCTGGTGATGCTCCAGGAACAGCCGTTGTGCTATTAAAGTCGTAAAAAGTATTAGCTCCAGCAAATGGATTGTTAA
Organism: Pleurocapsaceae cyanobacterium CSU_1_1; assembly: GCA_012034765.1. Classification (GTDB taxonomy): domain Bacteria; phylum Cyanobacteriota; class Cyanobacteriia; order Cyanobacteriales; family Xenococcaceae; genus Waterburya. The sequence goes on from JAAUOU010000169.1 coordinate 2,066, forward strand.
TGACTGGTGGATTAGATACACGCCCTGTGGGACTATTCAATTGGGCAGTAGTAGGAGGAGCTGATTCACCAAATCTTAGAGATGCAGAACCTTTATCTTGGCTAAAAAAGCTGTCATTTATGCCAAAGGAAAAGCTACTGTTGAAGACATCTTGATTAAGCAAGTTAACATCAATTACTTTTACGTTAACCGACACCTGACGGCGACGAGCATCTAATTGAGTTAGAAATGAAGTTGCTACCTCAACCTTACGAGGTTCTCCTACTAAAGTAATGGCATTTAATCTACCATCAGTGGAAACTTGTAAACCTTTAAGCATTAATGCTTGAGTGCCTGTTTCATCTTCACTGCCACCATCCAAATCGCTTAACTCTGGATTGGTTTCTTTTCTTTGAACAACTTTACCTGTTTCAGGATCGATAATTTCTTCTACTTCATTAGTAAGTCTTTTACCTGCTGCTCCCTGACTCGCTAGATACAAAGCGGCATTTTCCGCCGTAACTTGATTTAAACGAATTGTACGGCTAATCAAATTACGAGCTTGAGCGGGTAATTGTTTGCCAACGTAGATAATATTTCCGCGACGATTTGCGTCTAATCCTGAAATGAGCAGTACAGAGTTGAATACTTCCTGTACGGGTTGATTGTCTAAATCTAGAGAGATAGTTGGGCCTGTTTCTTCACCATCGCCATTGCCTTGATCGCCATTTGCTGCTGCATCCCCACCCGCATATACTAGGCTTAAATTGGCAGTCTTAGCGAGCATAGATAAGACTTCTCTAACAGGTGCATCACGCAATACTAAGTTAGAAACCATCGCGCTAGAACCGAGATCTACCATATCTGGCATGGTGTTGATATTAGAAACCGCCATATCTCCCACAGGAGGCGCAGCAGCGCGAGGTAGAGTTGCTGGGGCAGTGGAATCGTTTAGTTCGGTTTCGCTATCTTGAGCGGTAAAAACCTTTTCTTTGACCTCATTAACGCGATTATCGTCAATTACAACTTCAGGATTGGGAATTAAAACATCTGAATCTGCGTCAGCTTTGTTAGAATCTTCTGCTTTTTCATTATCTTTGTCTTTGGACTGACCCAAGGCTGACTTATAGCTTTGCTTAAGGTTAGTTACAGTTTTTTGTCCAAACTCTTTGATTTCTTGTTTTAAAGTATCAGCTTTAGTGACTCGATTAAGAGTGAGAATTAAATCATCTCCCTCTTGTTTTAATAAAGATTCTACAGGAGTATTAGCTTCAGTAGAGATCAGAATTTGCGTATTTTTGCCATCAATTTGATTAATTTCTAGGGCTTTAACTCCAGCAATTGGATTATCTTGTTTATAAGAACTTCCTTCTGGTAAATCTAAACTAGTATTGAGTATATTGGCTTCAATAGTATTGTCACCACGGAGAGTATAAAAAGAAGCATCAGCCTTATTAGTTGCTGATAGTTTTAACTCTAGTTGATTGTTACTTTTATCAATTTCCAGATCGGTAATTTTATTGGTAGCAGCCATAGAAGGAGCTGCGGTTACCATAACGGTTAATGCGGTCAAAAAACCAAGGCGATCACAATAATTTTTCACTGTTCAATCCTCAACCTATACAGTTAGTAAATAAAGTAAATAATATTTAGCTAGTAGGGGCGATTCGCGAATCGCCCCTACTTCCTATTCGCTTTTAGCTTCACTGTCTTTTTTACTGTCACGTTCACGTCTACGCTTATCTCTGTCTGATTGTTCTTCTACTGAAGCCTGGTCATCTACTTTTTTCGCCTGTTCGAGTTCTGCTTGATTCGTAGGTAAAATAGCGTCCAGCTTGATTTGCGTTGTTAACTCAGCCTGTTTCTGTGGCACAATTGAGCTATTGCCCCCAGTTAAAATAGCCGTAGGTTTGTCTTTCACAGTCGAATTAATCGTCTGTACCATAAGTAATGGTTGCAGCCGTTCTAAGCTTTGAAGAATCTCTTTAGTTTCATTAAATGTTCCTTCAAAAGTTAAAGAAATTCCTTTCTTTTTGAGTTTTCCTTGAAGTTCTGCACCCAAGGAAGCATCGTTAACAGTAGCAATCTCTGGTTCAGGTTGAAACTGAGTTAAATTCCCCTGATTTGTAGCAATGAAGCCGTTTAAATCAATGAGTAATGTTTCAAGATCTGCTTCACTAGTGAACATTGCCAAAACGCGAGATTTAATCACTTTTTTGGCTGCCAGATCCGACTCCAATTGAGCTAGCTTTAACTGTAAATCTCCTGTCTTGATACTGTTTAACTGTGCCTGTAAAGTCTCTTTTTGAGTCAAAGCCTCTTGATAACTTTTTTGAGCAGGCTGGACATATTTAAAAAAGCCATATATGGCTAGAGTAATCCCCGCAACGGCGATGGTTACCCCCATAATTACTGGGGTAAAGGTAATCCCAAAAGCAGAAGGATAGTCTTCCTCCAGTGCCTTTCCTTCTGAGGCAAAATCATCTGCAAAGGTCATTTTAAAGTCGCTCCTTTACGTTCTAAGGTGTTTAATCTCGTAGCTAAACCAATTGAGCCTTTTTTCTCGATTTCTCCTTTGAGTTGAGAAGCGGGTGCATTATTTAACTGGGCTGAGATCGTAAATTTGATGCCTTCAGGAATTTCTAACGTCGCATTTTTGGGCAATTGATCTTGATTTTCTATTTCCACAGGAAAACTAGTCAGGCTAGCTTCATTAAGACGAACCTGTTGACGATTAAAAAATGGCGATCGCTGTAAGAATAAGACAAAATCATTGACATCTTCATAGGAACGAGCCACCCCAGCTAGATTAATGCCCGTAGTATCGGTAGCTGGGGGAGGAGTAGCAGCTTCAGCCTCTTGATCTTTGGCATCTTTATCTTGATCTTTGGCATCCTTAGTAGTGTCACTGTCACTAGCAGGAGCAACAACCCCACCAGTCTGCTGGATTGATTCAACCAAAACTCCTGGCGGAGTGCGATCGCTCACTTCCTGCATAATTGCCGCCCAAGGCTTAATTTTTTCAAATACGCCAACCAAAGCAGTAGTTTCCTTCTGTACTGTTTCTAGTTCGGCATTAGCAGCCTCAATTTTTTTATTTTGATTACCTAAATCAGCAATTTCACTCTCAATTTGCTTAATTTCTGTCTTTACTTCTGCCGTGCTTGCCTGCACATTTTTTAAATACATAAAAGTAATTGCAGGAGCTAAAATAAAGACAAATGCACCTAGTGCCAGCGGAATTTTATCAGCTAGACTAGGTTCTTTCTTTTGCACAAAATCACGCTTGAGATTGATAGATTGATTTGGCTGTCTATCTCTCAAAAAATTAATATCTAAGTTATACATAAAGCCATACGAATTGAAGAAAATAACTAATATATTTACTGG
>JAAUOU010000170.1 GCA_012034765.1 Pleurocapsaceae cyanobacterium CSU_1_1
CCGATTTACAATACATCGAATCCGCCACTGAAACTGAAGTAAAAGGTGGAAGTTGCTCGTGTTATTACAAACGCCCTTACAATGTAGCAGGGGCTGATGCAGTAGCCGAAGCATATGGTAAAAACACCAAAGCTTTCACTTACACACATACTTTAACTATTGAAGGCAATTACAGTGGAGCAGGCTCAAGTTCTTACTCTGAGTCTAAATAGATAGTTAATTTTAAATAGCAGTGAATACATCAAGATGTATTCACTGCATTCAAGCTCTGACAAAACTTACAACTGCACAAGGTAATATCCAATGATTATCTATGATTTAGAATTTTTCAACTCTTGTGATCAAGAGTGCGAAAAAAGCGAAGTTCCTATCCGAGGAGGTACTTCATCTTCCTCAACATCAGATTCTTTTACCATCGATGGTAAAACTTTTTCCATAACATCAATAGAAGGTGAGGGAGATGATGTTTACTCTGTATCTATAGCTGGAGGCAAAGTAGTTAAGAAACACGGCAAGGGACGCAGCTCATACAAGCTTAGTAGTCACTCTGGTGGGTCTTATGAACTCATAAACGAGCTGCTTCTCAGTTAGTCTAGCTATATTGCAGGTTTTGACCAGCAATGTCTCAACCCATGAATTAACCAGTAGTATTATCTAAGGTTCATTCATATGGTTGAATCAACAACTCTCTCTGGTTAAGAGAAAATCAACAAAAGGCGTTGATGAATAAGGAAGGCTAATTGAGAAATCAGATCCCAGAAAAGTTGCTTTCTCCCTGATTCTTGCATCAACAATATTATGCGATCGCCAACGCCATAAATGTTGATTATTTCTAAATTTAAGCTGCGACAAAGCTCTCTTCTATTGTTTAGTAAAGACGAAAAAAGTTGACTAATTAATTGTCCTTTTAGTCTGTAGAATACCCGTAGCAAGGTCTAATATTAAACAAAAAAGAGTTAACTATTTAGACTGTGAACATAATTTTGGCTCTTAATGCATACATTAAAAATGTTTTACATGTATGTAGTAAGATTAGCACGAACTGTAAACAAACTATACACTTTAGCAAGGTTATCTAACACTATGATTATTAAAGACTTAAGATTCATCCAAGCAAGCGATGGAACTGAAAATATCAATGGCGGATTTGGTGCTTACACAGGAGGAAATGTTAGTGCTAATGGAGGAGTAGCTTCTGCTGATGTCTATGCGCAAGGATATGGGCAATCTACAACTGCTAACACTTTAACAGGTACTAGATCTGCTGCTGCTCCCTCTTATAGCCTTAGCGCTGCTACTGGTGCTGGTACTGCTACTGCTGTAACAGTAGATGGTAAAAACTCCAAAGTGGATACTTCTGTGTTCACTGGTGTTGCTACTGATGTTCAACTTTATTAGATAGTCTTGGATCAAAGCTAGATTATTCTGTTCTTTGATCCACCACTGTCTGAGGTGAAAGAAATATTCGCCTAATAAATAACTAGGATGCTCTTCGCTTAAGAGTATCTTTTTTTCAATAAAGTCAATAGTTTTTATTGGCTTTTGAGCATTTTAAAACTAATTATTTATTTTTCTATTTCTATTTTTCTTTGAATACTTTTTAAATACTTAAATTTATGAATTAAAAGCGATGGAATCTCAATCTGCTAAAATCCCAGGCTCAAAAGGTTTAGAATCTGCCGAGTCTCATTTTCATATTGGTATTAAGCACAGCCAAGATGGTCAAATAGAGTTAGCGATCGCCTCATGGCAAACTGCGATCGCCCTCCAGCCCAATCTAGTAGAAGCTCACTATAACTTGGGTACGGCACTGCTAGAGCAAGGGAAAACAGAGCAGGCGATCGCTTCTTTTCAAGCCGCTTTAGATTTAGACCCCGATTATCATTAGCTAGATTGAGTCTTGTAGTCAGTCAACTGCCCATAATTTATGCAGACAAGACAGAAATTGAGTCGAAAAGACATGAATATCAAAGACAGCTACAAAGTCTAGTCGATTATTATGAGCAAGCAGATTTAGAGCAACGTCAAGCAGCAGCGATGGCTGTTGGTTCAAGCCAGCCTTTTTATCTAGCTTATCAAGGAAAGTGCGATGGCGATCTACAGCAGACTTATGGAGGCTTGATACAGGGGTTAATGGCAAGTCGCTATCCCCAATGGAGTCAGCCGTTAGTTATGCCCAAGCTGAAGGCTCAAGAAAAGATTCGTGTCGGTTTTGTTTCGGGCTTTTTTAATCGTCATTCAGTCTGGAAAATTATCTTGCAGGGTTGGGTAGAAAACTTAGACCGCAGTGAATTTGAACTATTTGGCTACTTTACAGGGGAGCGACGGGATGAGCAAACGACAAGAGCAGCAAAATTATTTGATCGATTTGAGCATCATGCTTTTTCTGTTGAGCAATGGGCAGAAAAAATTGCCCAAGACAATTTACATGTGCTGATTTTTCCTGAATTTGGGATGGACGAGATCGCCGTTCAGCTAGGTTGCTTAAGATTAGCTCCCGTGCAAATTGCCTCCTGGGGGCATCCTGAAACTAGTGGACTACCAACAATTGACTACTTTTTGAGCAGTGATTTAATGGAGTCAGCTAACGCTCAATCACACTATACTGAGAATTTAGTTAGATTGCCTAATCTGGGGGTGTGTTACCAACTAATCCCAATTAAACCAGAGGCAGTAAAGAGAGAAGATATAGGCATCTTAGCCAGCGACATCATGTTTTGGTGTTGTCAATCTTTATTTAAATATTTACCACAGCACGACGATGTTTTTCCACGCATCGCTCAGGAAGTAGCTAATGCCAAGTTTGTCTTTATCAAACTAGAAAGCGAATTAGCCACTAATGTCTTTTGTCAGCGATTAGCTGATGCTTTCCAAAAATTTGGTTTAAATTATCAAGACTACTGTATATTTTTGCCTCTAATGCGTGCAACCGTTTTTGCTGGGGTAGGGGCGATCGCCGATATATATTTAGATAATATTGGTTGGTCGGGAGGAAATACCACCCTAGAATCTACTGTATACAATTTGCCCATAGTTACCCTGCCTGGTGAATTGATGCGTAGTCGGCATACCCTGGCAATTTTGAAGATGATGGGTATTGAAGAGACGATCGCTCAAAATAAAGATGAATATGTGCAGATTGCCGTGCGTCTGGGTCAAGATCGTGATGATCGCCACCATAGCTCCCAACAAATTGCTCTTAATAAACATAAGTGCTACGGAGACTTAAAACCCGTCAGAGCATTAGAAGATTTTTTATTGGCGATCGCTGATAAACCAAGTCGATTTGATAGCGCCGAAATCAATGCAGCTTTTCAACTAGCAGAACAGCATTATCAGAATCATCGCTTAGAAGAAGCACAGCAACAATACTCTCAAGTGCTAGCCGCACAGCCCAGCCATGGAGAAGCTTTATATGGCTTGGGACGCATAGCGCAACAAAGGAATGAATTAGCAGCAGCAGAGCAATATTTTTGTGCCTCTGTTCAAGCACAGCCTAATTTCTTAAAAGCTTGGTTTAGTTTAGGAAATTTGCGTCAAGCTCAAGGTCAATTCTCAGCAGCCGAAGAAGCTTATCGACAAGCCCTAAATCTCCGACCAGATTCTGCGCCTATTCATAACAACTTAGGCTATGTACTGCAAAAGCAGGATAAATGGTCAGCAGCAGCCTCCTGTTATCAGCAAGCACTGGAACTACTGCCCAACTGCATCGAAGCTGATGTTAACTGGGGGAACGCCCTGTTTGCTCAAGGCAAACTATCGCCCGAAAAACAAGCTCATTATGCCCAGTTAAACTACAAATTGGGTTTGGGTCGTCACAGGGTGGGAGATGGGCAAACTGCTGAAATTTACTATCTTCAAGCAATCTCCATGCAGCCCGATCTGGCTGAGGCTTACTATGACTTAGGCTCGATTCGACAGCAACAAAGAAAGTTAGACCAGGCACGGGAGTGTTATGAGCAAGTTCTGCAATTAGATCCCGATTGTGGCAAAGCATATTATAGTTTGGGGCAGGTATATCAAGACCTGGGGAATTTAACTCAAGCTACAGCCAGTTTTAAACAAGGACTCCAGCTAATTAATCCAGCCTATGCTCAGGCGATTGCCACTTCAGCAAATATAGCCAGCTTTGCCGAAAATTATCCAGTTCCGCCCATCCCTTCGGGAACGGTAACCATAGGAGGACACGATTTTCCAGCTATTCCTCCAGTCACCGAAAATGGGAAGCGACCTTTTTGGAGTGTGGTGATTCCAGTAGTAAACCGTCCTGAATATTTTCCAGAATGTTTGGCTAGTGTGCTTTCTCGGTGGACTGGTGCAGAGGAGATGGAAATTATCGTTTTAGATAACGGCAGTAATCCTCCTCAATGGCAAATTCCTGATGATTTGGGTCGGGGAATTATTCGCTACTATCGATTGCCCGAAACTATCCCCTTACAGCAAAACTGGAATACGGCGGTAGCTCTTTGTCGGGGAGAGTGGATTCATCTGCTACACAATGATGATTACGTACTACCAGGATTCTACGAGCAGTTTAAAACAAGTTTAGCAACCTGTCCAGAATCGGTTGGAGCGGCTTTTACTGGTCATCAATCAATCAACGAACATCGTCAAGTTTTATATACCGAAGAACATAATCTAGAAAACTATCGCGGTATTGTGCAAGATTGGGTGCGAGAGATCGGAGTAGTAAATTCCACTAGCCCTCCCTCCATAGTAATTAAAAGGGCTAGCTATGAAAAATTAGGGGGCTACCAACCTGATATTCTCTTCACCTGTGACTGGGAACTTTATAAACGGATTGCCTCTTTCTCTGATTGGTGGTACGAGCCTGGAATTTTAGCTCATTATCGTCGGCAGACTAATAGCGTAACCATAGCTGAAAACCTGACTGGTGCTTCGGGATACGATCATTTGCGGGCAATTGAAATTTCCGAGAGCTATCTTCCTGCCAAATACTGTGCCGAAATTACCGCTAAGTCTAGGGTTAATCATTTTCTCTGGTGTTTGGATCGAGCCAATACACCCCTCAAGTCGGGCAATTTAGATGCTGCAAGACAACTTCTAGAAGCGGCGCTTAAAATAGATCATTCTTCTGGAGCGATCGCCGAATTGTCACTTTGGCTACAAGCACAAACAGCAGCACCATTGATTAAACAGCTAGCTCAACTGAAAATAGATCCTCAAGAGGCAGAACAAACTATTCTGACCAATTTATCTAAAAATATTCTCTATAATCCGCTACCTGGATCAATCCCTCTTCATTTAATTCATAAAATCCCGCACTCGAATACTTCCACTTTTCCGGCCGATCAATCAAACTCCAATGCTCCTGGAAAGGATTCATGTGGATATACTCCAATTTCAC
>JAAUOU010000054.1 GCA_012034765.1 Pleurocapsaceae cyanobacterium CSU_1_1
GCATCTCGGGTCCCGGTCCTCAAAGCGCTGGCCATTGCGGTCCGCGCATCTTCCAAGCGTCCGCCCTTGTAGTACGCCCACGCCAACGTATCCATCGTGAAGATGTCGGAGCGGCGATTGCAGCGCACCAACCAGTTATAGCACTCGAAAGCACCGTAATCGCCCATGGCTTACCCTACCCACAGAACGTAGAACTTGCCCAGGCCATGGAAGCCGAGGTACGTTCCCAGGGTGCGGTTCCGGCAACAATTGGCGTGGTTGCGGGTGTGCCGACGATTGGAATGAATGAAGCACAAATCCGCCATTTTGCGCAGGCGGAAGGGATACGTGAAGCTATCGCGGCGCGATATTGCTGCGGCTGTTGCAGGTAAGCGTGATGGTGCAACCACGGTTGCAGCAACCATGGCACTAGCAGCATTGGCGGGAGTACAGGTGTTTGCAACTGGTGGAATTGGCGGTGTCCATCGTGGTGCGCGTGAAACATGGGATATCTCGGCGGATTTGACCGAACTTGCACGAACTCAGGTTTTGGTGGTTTGTGCGGGCGCGAAATCGATCCTTGATCTTGCTGCAACTCTCGAGTACCTAGAAACCGCTGGCGTACCAGTCCTTGGTTTGGGAACATCAGAGTTCCCGGCATTTTATAGCCGCCAGAGTGGGTTACAGGTCTCGGCAAGCGTACAGAACAGTGCTGAGGCTGCTGCATTTTGGCAGGCTCATCGCGCATTGGGAGGCGGAAGCGGGGCCATATTAGCGGTGCCTCCACCGGATGAAACAGCGCTAGCGCCTGGCGAGACCAAAGCGGCGATTGGGCGTGCTTTGGAGCGCCTGGTACGCGCAGGAGTACGTGGCCAGGCAGTAACGCCCTTTTGTTAAGTGCCGTTGCCGAAGAAACCAGTGGTGAAAGTATGCGCGCCAATATTGCATTACTTTTACAGAATGCACGTATCGCCGCCCAAGTTGCCGCTTACATCGTGTAAAATACACGGATTGAATCGGATTTTGCAGGAGCAACCAATGACACGCACTAGCCAGCGCCGTAGTGGAGGCGGGCGTACCGTACGGAAGGATCGCAAGAATAACACCCCACTCCTGATTGGGGGTGGAATTGTGGCTCTGATTATTGTTGCTGCGATTGTGTTTGCTGTAATGCGCAACACAGGCGCTGCTGTTGGCACCAATATACCAGGTAATGGCCCAAGCCTTCACATCCAGAATGCCAATGATCCACTGCCTGTTGCCTATAATTCGAATCCGCCCACTTCGGGGTACCATTGGGGTGGTGGCGTGGCCCCCTGGGGCGTCCAGACGCGGCCGATTTCCGATACGATTACGGTACATAATCTTGAGCATGGTGGGGTGATGATTCATTACCGAACGGATCTTGATGCCGCAACTGTTCAGCAACTTGCGGATCTGACGCGTGAATTGCAACGCCTAAACCCTTGTGTCATCCTGGCACCACGTGCTGATCTGGATGTTCCAATTGTTGCAACTGCCTGGGAATATATGCTCAAGCTGGATAGCTATAATGCTGCGCGATCGCGGCTACTTATGGTTCAATTAGTGCAGTAACATTTATTACAGCTAGTTCTTTTTTAGAAAAACTCCAAATTCCTTACGGTGGACATATGGTAGCTGCATTGGCACTAATGGAATCCCCAGCAATTGTTGTCGGGATTATTTTGGTCAAAAGATTTGCTCCTAAGCCAGAATTTGAATCTAAATCTAGCCCAGAGGATCAATATCAGTATTCATCTGCTGCTACTTTATCAGTAGGAGCGAGTACTTCCCAAAAGGTCAAAATTGAACAAGAGCAATCTGATTTTTCTTGGGGTGAAGTTTTAAGAGAAGCTTTTTTAAATGCTTCAGTTTTTTTGTTGATTGGTAGTTTAATTATTGGCATTTTAACAGGAGAAGAAGGCTGGATAAAACTAGAGCCATTTACTCAAGGTATTTTTTATGGTGCTTTGACTTTCTTTTTATTAGATATGGGATTAGTTGCTGCTAAAAAAATCAAAGATTTAAGCAAAACTGGTGTATTTTTAATTGGCTTTTCTGTGTTTGTTCCCATAGTTAATGCCTTAATTGGGATTGGTATTGCCAAAGTTTTGGGTTTTACACAAGGCGATGCTTTATTGTTTGCGGTTTTATGCGCTAGCGCCTCTTATATTGCTGTTCCCGCAGCGATGAGAATGACTGTACCAGAAGCTAACCCCAGCCTCTATGTTTCTATGGCGTTAGCTCTTACCTTTCCCTTCAACATTATTGTTGGCATTCCTTTGTATTTAGAAATAATTAAACATATATTTGTATAAACAATGCAATCAGTTCACAAAGTAGAAATCATCATCAGCAGCCTCAAACTTGAGCGGGTACTAGCAATTCTGGACAAAGTTGATGTATCTGGCTATACCGTTATTGACAACACGACAGGAAAAGGCGATCGCGGTTTCACCGATACCGATCTTGACAGGGTATTTAGTAATGCTTATATCTTGACAGTTTGCACTAATGAGGAACAGCTAAATCTTTTGATTGAAGAAATTACTCCTCTACTCAAAAAAGTTGGTGGAATCTGTTTAGTTTCCGAAGCAGCTTGGATTAATCACTGATGTTACACATTTAATTAGATCTTAACTTCTATAGAGATCATCACAATAAAATGTCCAGGCAACACCAATGAAACAAGCTGCCACAGAAGCGATCGCCCCAACGATCCACCAACCCATTGCACCTAACCAGGGGATCAGGCGATCGCCCAATACCGTAATTCCTTTAGAAGCTATATAAGCAGTAACCGCACTCAAAATAATGACAAAAAATAACTCTAGTAAAATAGATATAATATTTTTCTGATATAAACTTTCTTCAAAGTAAATATCCCAGATAACCATACACATAGCTACATCAGCAACCGTCAAAAATATTTGCTTGGCAGAATCTAAATTAGCTTTTGGTGTGGCTGCCACTACGGCGCTACCAAAAACTGTAGCCAGAATAATCAAACAAGACTGTCTTCTTTTGCGGTTTAAATTCATCATTTTTAAGTAATTTCGCCATATTTTCGCCCCCTCATCATCCCTAACGTTTCGGATAAGATCTCCCTGGCATCAAATTATTAAATCCAATCGTACAAACCAATAAAATTATTGAACCGAGAAGAACAGGTGTAAAAATAAAGCTTATTTCAGCTTTGCTCATTACCCCAACTAAAGCAACTGCCCCACCAGGAGGATGCAGCGTTTTTGTCAGTTGCATTAGTTTAATTGCAGTTGCCACGGCTAAAGCCATTACCCAAGGCTCTGAACCAAATAAAAAAACCATCACTACGCTAACTACCGCACCTAAGAAGTTACCAAAAATAAGATTACGAGGTTGAGCTAAAGGTGAATTTGGTACGGCAAAAACTAATACTGCTGCTGCTCCAAAGGGGGCTGCAATTAAGGATAACCAGAATTAACGCTCAAATAAGCCAAAGTGGCAATACCCAGAAAACTGCCAACATAAGAGAACAGAATTTCATTCAGCGAAAATATAGGTTGATGATTTGAACCAAGATTAATTCTGGCAAGATATTGTCTTAAATTATGCCAGAAATGTCGAGACTTATTGATTTTGCTGGAATTAATGCCGTCTCTTGTAAGTAGTTGATTGACTTGTGCCGTTAATTGCTCATTTTGCTGCTTTAAAGCTTCTATTTGTTCTTGTAAAGATGGATGAGTGGTGGAAGTCGACCGACGTGATAAGACTAACTTTCCTGATGAATCACCTTGACTAAAGTTCTGAGGGATTTGTTGTGGCATTTTAATAACAGCATTGATAAAAGCTTGACTATATTAAACTAACTGGCGAAAACAGTTTGCTCTGACAATTATAAATTATTTTGAACGCTTAAAATAAGCTGCAAATGCATTTTAAGCAAAATTAAATGTATTAAATACATCAAAAGTAAGTTTAAAGGAAATAATATAGTAAATATTTTTATTTGTTCAACAATCGGCAATTATTTTTTAGTAACTTAGAGTATTTCTTGAGCTTTTAAAAAGCATATTTCCTGAATTGCTGCTGTATTGATATTTTGGCGTTGCTAAATTGTAATGCTATCGAACATTTTTCTGTATCTTTCACAAGAATACTTACTTTTTTTGATTTCATATAATCATTAAAATATAGTCTTTCTACAGGCAATCACCATAAAATTATTAATGCAATAAACTCAACAAATTAATGCAAATACTCAATTATTTTTTCTAAAAGGTGTATTTGACTACTGTCTGTCAATTGATTTGAGCTTAATTTTAGATTGATAGGTTTTAACAATCAAAGTCAGTTTACACCTTAAATAGGAGAATAATGCTTTTTCATCATCAGGACTTAGCTTGTGGACTCGGTCGCTTTATTATTCCTAACATTTGGCAGGATCTACGGGCTAAAATCGTAAAAATCATCAATGATTTTTACGGAAACAATATTGCTCAAGGTTTTTTCCTCATCTAAATGAAATCGAATTACGTCAGACTATTTTGTCAGAAATTTCTGATCTTAAAGTTCTTAATCAAAATGTTAAAGCGCTTAGAAAAGAGGGATATTGTGCTTTTATTTTCGATGAAATTGAGCTTCAGTCTTTTTCTGAGAGAGATCGCAGTAAGCTAATCTATGCAATCAGTCTAGCTCTAGGTTATCCAACTCCAACGGATCCCCGTCAAGGCAAATTATTGTGGGATGTTAAGGCTCGTGAACTTCCCCCAGGTTATTTTGCAACCTTTTCTGAACATAGCGATCGCGCTGAACTTCATACTGATACCCAATACTATCCTCAACCAGAAGATTACTTTTTACTTTATACAATTCGTTCAGCCAGATGTGGAGGTGGTAAATCAATCTTGTGTAACGCCTATGAAATTAAAGAGCGTTTACTAGAGACAGCAGAGGGAGCAGAAGCCTTCAAAATTTTATCAACACATTTATTCCCTTTCCGAATTCCCACTACTTTTACTCAAAAAGGTACTGTTAACTCGATTGAGACAACTTTAGCGCCAATTTTTAACGAACAATCTGAACAACCGTTTATTCGTTTTCGTTACGACACTTTGGAAAAAGGATTTAAAGTTCGTCCAGACCTCGAAACCCCTGAAGCTAGACAAGCATTAAGAATACTAGATCATGTTCTGGAAAATAAAGTTAATGTCTTAAATTATTATCTCTCTGACGATTCACTACTTCTTTGTGATAATCATAGAATCCTACATGGACGTACTAGCTATCTGGACAGTCAACGCCACTTAATTAGAGTACGAATGAGTAACAATCCCAATCCAGTTACTTCAAGGCATCAACCCGTAGCTTCGATGGCAGCAAACGGACAACCATAACTTTTTAATGAAAAATGAGACAGTTGCCGAGCAAAAGCGCATAATCAACCTAAGTCAGTCCAACAAAAGTATTTTAGCAGTTGCTTTGGCAGGGTTCAGTGCTTTTCTCCACTTGTATTCCACACAATCACTTTTACCATATTTTACTGAGATTTTTCATGCTTCAAAAGTAGAAGTAAGTCTAAGTGTTAGTGCAACCACCATCGCTGTAGCAATTTCTGCTCCTTTTATCGGTTTATTAGCTGACTTAATCGGCCGCAAAGGTATTATTGTTGCAGCAGTTTTGGGTCTTTCTGTGCCTACTTTCCTTGCTGCAACAGCTTCAGGACTCGATTCCTTAATCGGCTGGCGTTTTGTTCAAGGCTTATTTATGCCAGCTATTTTCGCCGTAACCATGGCATATATCAGCGAAGAATGGAAAAGGGAAAAAGTTGGCTCGGTAATGTCTGCCTATGTTACTGGGAATATCCTGGGCGGTGTTTTAGGACGCTTTTTAGCAGGAATAATTGCTGCTCATTTTAGTTGGCGTGGTGCTTTTTTACTGTTGGGTTGCTTAAATTTTGCCACTGGTGCTTTAATTTGGGCATGGTTGCCAAAAGCGCGGAATTTTAAACGACAGCAGAATATTCAGACTTCGATTTTGGCGAGCGCCAAACATTTGCGAAATCCTCCTTTATTGGCAGCTTATGCAGTAGGATTTAACGTTTTATTCTCCAATGTTAGTACTTTTACTTACGTTAACTTTTACTTGGTGGCACCTCCGTTTAACTTAAATACAGCAGCATTGGGTTCGATCTTTTTTGTTTATTTGCTTGGTGTTGTCATCACCCCGATTGCGGGAAAATGGCTCGATCGCCTTGGCTATCGTTTAGTCTTGGCGGCCGCAATTCTGACTTCTAGTTTGGGTTTATTGCTCACTTTAATTCCCAAACTATGGCTAGTAATTATCGGCTTGGCAATCTGTTCTGCTGGGGTTTTTGTTTGTCAATCAGCAGCCAAAAGCTATGTAGGGATAACGGCTGGTCAAGCTCGCTCTGCTGCCACAGGACTGTATGTTGCCTGTTTTTATTTGGGTGGTAGTGTGGGCGCAATTCTACCTGGCTTTGTTTGGTCTTTGGGTGGTTGGTCTGCTTGTGTAGCTTTAATTATCGCTGTTCAGATTTTAACTGCTGCGATCGCTCTTTATTATTGGAATCGCTAACGCTTCTGCTCAATCCCGTGGTTGCTCTAAGCAATCTATCTTGACGTATGTAATTTGTTCATAAATTTGACATTATTGTTAAGGTTCAACTGGAGCAAAATCATAGCCCACCCCAGATTGATTGCCCGACTCTACTTTAACCAAAACACCTTTAAGATTGCGATCGCCTGAAGGTAAAAATTTGACTATGCCTGTAGCACCAGGAAAGGCAAAATCAGGATTGGCTAAGGTTGCCTGTAGCTGCTGGCGAGTGGGTTTTAACTCTGACTCCAAACCGACAACCATCGCTTTAGTTGCATCATAAGCCATCGCGGTGCGCCACCCAACATTACCACCCCATTGTGATTGAGCTTCCTGAGTAAAGACTCGATCCACATTATCTCCTGAATGCCAAGCAACTGATAAAATCATGCCGTTAGCATCTGCCGAACCTTGTTGTAGAGTTTCAAAGTTATACATCGTTTGATTTCCCAGTAAAGGTAATCGTTTTTTATTGGCTTGCATTATAGCGATCGTTGATTGATATTGTAAAGTGAAGGAGCGAGCAACAGTGCGTCGGCACCAGTGCTAATAGCTTGAGTAGGAACATCAACAGGATTAAAATTAGGTTGAGAAAAGTCGCAATTAGTTTCAATCAGTTTGCCTCCTGCCTGAAAAATAGACCATTCAAAGGCATCTTTAAAAGACTGACTGGCTTTAGCATCAGAAGCGGAACAGACTGCAACTTTACTTTTACGAGCTGATTGCACCGTATAACGAGCTAAAATATCGGCGGTGGTGCGAGTATCAGGAGTGGTGCGAAAGATATAGCTACCCTTATTAGATAAACTACTACCAACGCTGGTGGGAGAAATCATCACCAATCCTGACTGCTGATAAATTGGTGCTGCTGTCACTGAAGCTTCAGTAGAATTATGTCCGATCACCCCTAAAATCTGGTCATCTTGACTGAGGGAGTGAGCAATTTCCTTGACAGTTGAGGGTTCATTATCATCATTGGCGATCGCAACTTGCAAAAGTTTACCTTTAATTCCCCCATTACTATTTACTTCCTGTTGAACTTGCGCCACACCACGTAAAATCTCTTTGGCAACATTAAGGTTGCCACCGATGGGAACAGATACAGCAATTTTGAAGAAATTATTACTGGCGATCGCTTTGGCATTGTTTTGATAAATCCAGGCTTCAGGATCGTTGCGCTGAATCTGCAAGGAAGCATCATATTTAGTAATTGCATTGCGATAATTTCCCGCAGCAAATGCTTGGATAGCAGCTTGTTTATCTGGGTTTTGATCGGCTGCAATTAAAATCTTTTCCCCGACACTGATGCGTTTTGCTATGTCTAAATTCTGCTCTGGCTGGTTCTTGGAGCGATCAGATGGAGGAATCAGCGGTTTTTCTTCTACAAGATTGTTTGCCTGTTTTCGATCTTGAGAAAGACTGTTAAACCAAAAAATAGCTGGAACAATTAAGCTAAAAATAGCTATATAGGTAAAAATAACAATACTTCTTTTGTACTCTTGCATAAATAGTCCAAGTAATTAGTCAGCTAGCCAAAATTGAACAAAAATTGCTGACAAACGTCCTAGCTTTAGATTATTCAAAACTAAAGTACATCAAGCTCTACAGCTCAAACCAGCTTGATATTTGCCAAGCCGATCATCTACAACTTTCAATTTTTTGCTAACTTATATTTTCTTTTGCTTTCAAACAAAAACTATTTTAACCTACTAATATAGTATATTTTACCGAGTTAGACAAAGCTTAACAGCGATCGCAATTAGCCCTGAATCAATACTGTTCGGATCAGCGGATTTGATTTATTGCTATGAGGAAGTAGAGAAATAGAAAAATTAATCTAAATAAATATCTTCGCCTGGTTCATCTGAGGGATTTTCGTTTTCCCATTCAATATCGGGCATTGCTTCAAAAGCCTTGCGGACAAAGCTTTCCCATAGATTACGTATTTTAGCGATATAAGGCGCACCAAGACGAAGTTCTAAACTATTGCGCAGTTCAAAGCTATCGGTTTTATACATAATCAAATTGATTGGTGGTTCCACCGAAATATTTGATTTCATAGTCGAATCAATCGACAGCAAAGCACATTTAGCAGCATCCTCTAGAGGAGTGTCATAGGTGACGGTGCGATCGATAATTGGTTTGCCATATTTAGTCTCACCAATTTGCAAAAGATGAGCATTAATGAATATATTTTACGTCTAACTGTGAATCAAGAAAAAATGAAGCGCAAAAAAACTTCCAGTAAATAATTGCTGGAAGCTATGGTTTTGATCTAAAACTTAGAAATTATTTCAGAACTTAAGATTTTATTTTGCTTTAAAAGAACTAACCCAAGATTTTAATTCTTCTCTAGCAACTTCTCGTCCACCTAAACCAAAGGCTAGAGCGATCGCCACAGCAATACCACCCAGAATTAAGCCAAAGGCTAGATTGACGATATTAGGTGCAATACCCATACGATTCAGAGCCATTGCGCCAACCAAGGCAATAATTGCCACTCGTGCTGACTGAGCCAACAAGTGGGATTGAGAAGTTCCTGACGACAGGATGAGACTATAAGCTAAATTAGCTAAATATAAACCGATCGCAAAAACGACTACGCCGATTAAAACTTGACCAGCGATCGCTAAAATAATGCGGAAAACATCTTCTAAGGCAGGAATACCTAAGATATCCACTGCGGTAAGAGTAGCTACCAACATAATTCCTACCAAGCAGAGTAAACCGACTAACTCTGACGGAGTTTTTGAACCCATTGTAGGTTCAGTTTGAATCATGGTGGGCTGTTCTGTGCCTAAGCCTAGGTCAATAGGCTCGGTTGAAGACGGTGTACTGGGAATAGCACCTGTTCCACGAATTGTCGATGAAATACCCAACCACTGCAACAAGTTATTGAAACCCAAATTGGTCAGAATATTGGTAACAAAATCTGAGACAAACTGTCCTACAAAATAGAAGAAAGCTAGAACTACGCCTGCTGCAAATATTTTGGGTAACAGGTCTAAGACCTGATTCAACATGTCTGTAGCTGGTGCGGAGATAGCATTAATTTGTAGCTGTTCTAAAGCGGAAATTAGCCCAGGAATCAAAATCAGCACAAAAACGACAGTGCCAATAATAGAGGATAAAGATTGTCCTCTTCCTCCTGCACCTAAGCCAGCTTTCCTGCCAATATTATCTATCCCAGTCGCTGCTAATAGGTTACTAACAATACGTTTAACTATATTGGCTACAAACCAAAATACACCCGCAATAATTACTGCACCTAAAATATTAGGTAGCAATGCCAAAATCTCATTGAGCATTCCTTGAATTGGCTCTAGAGTTCCATTAAGCTGTAAAGCATTGAGGATTGCGGGGAGAAAGAGCAGGAAGATAAACCAATACAAAGCATTGCCTAAAGTATCGGTTAAGGAAAAATCCCCTGTGTCGGCTGTAGTTAGACCCATGCGCTGCTCAATATTTAATGCGCCTAATCCTCTAGTGACAATAGTTTTAACTATCGTCGCGACTACCCAGGCAATACCAAGCAAGACAGCAGCACCAATAAATTTCGGTATAAAACCAGTAATTTGATCTAGCAGCGTGTTTAAAGGTGCGGACACTGCCTGTAACTCTAGCGCATTGAGTGCAGCTATAATTACAAACAGCATAATGATCCAGAAGATTGCAGTGGAAATCCAACTTTCAATTGGAAAAGCATCACCTCCTCTTTGTCCTGTAACAGCAGCAGCAAGTTTGTTGTCTATGTTGGTGCTGTTGAGAATTTTTTTAACTAGACCTTTAATAACGGTGGCAATAATCCAACCAACAATAAAGATAGCGAGCGCCTTGAGTAGATTCAGCACCGACTCTCCCAGGTTAAGTCCAAGTGGAGAGAAGATTTGATCGAATTTACCCGATCTTGCTTGTGCCAAAAGCAACGGATCTACTAGTAGTGACGAAATATTACTAATTATTTGTGTCATGTTTCTTTAGTCTTAATTCATCGTGTCATTTCCACTATAAATTTAGCGGTAAATCATACAGATATCTTGTTATTCACAAGCAAATATATTTTTCTGCGATAATTATGCCAAATTAACTCGCCAATACTTCAAAAAATTAACAATTCTAGCTCTTTTTCAGCTAATCTGCGTAGTTCAAACTTAATATTCTATCTAATATTTGAGTTTTAAATAGTGACGAATGATACTACCAGTAAGATTTGTATTGTAATCTTTAATTTTAAAATTAAGATAGTATTAAGATTAGGCTTTATTTAAAATTAGCTTTACAATTCATATTTTTCTTTTTAAACTCTCACTGTTGCGAACAAATCTATGCCGCCACAAGTTTTTGAACAATCTATTCAGATTAAAGCAAGTTCAGTGATTACGGAAGAATGTATAACCGATTTAAAGTTAATGCATCGTTGGCTAAATCCTTTAGTGGAATGTAAACCAATTGGGGTTTGGAATACTCAGGTAGGTAGTCTTAGTCGTTTTACAATTAAAATTCCTTTACTGGAGCCTAGCTTGAGAAGTGTTGTTGCACAAAGAGAACCAGGTTTAATTGTTTGGGAGTTTGACGGCTTTTTCAAGGGGCGCGATCGCTGGGAATGTCAACCCACCAAAGACGGTACTTTTCTGCTCAATCGTTTTGAATTTGAAATTCCTAATCCCCTAGTTAGCTGGGGCTTTAATAATTTTGCGGCGGGTTTGACAAAAAAAGATATGCAGGCTCAACTAAAACGTTTAAAAAGAGTAGCAGAGGAAGTCTATCGTCTTAGCGATAGATAAATTACACCAGCAGCAAGAGGAAAAAGAGGCTGTAGTAAGTCGGCAATAATACCTTGTGCTTCTTCTAAGCTGTTACGCATTTAAGCTGCATATTATTCGTCTAAGGAAAAAACTCTTAAACTCTGACGCGGAGCGAAGCGGAGCTTATCCTTTAGGACTCCCAGTCTCTAAGTCACTCAGTCTCCCAGTCAGTCATCACAAGTAAATTAAATGATTAACAGCTTATCCAATCAAGCAGCATATCCCTCAATAATTAATAATTTATGTTATTTATAAACTTTTCAAAATGTTTTTACGGGGGTTAAATTGCTCTAATAATCTTAGCTTTTCATATAGTTCTTTTTCTTCCTCAGTAATTTCTTTGGGGGTAAAAATTTGGATTTCTACTAACTGATCGCCTCTATTGCCTAACTTATCAAAATAGCCTTTATTAGCCAAGCGCAATCTTTGACCTGAGCGTACTCCATTTGGTACGCTCACCTTAACTAAACCATCAATAGTAGGGACTTCGATCGCACTACCTAAAATTGCTTCGGTGGGAGTTACGGGAATTTGGCAATAAATATTTTCTCCCTGGATTTCAAAGAAGGGATGACGTGCCACAGTAATTTTGAGGTACAGATCGCCTGCTTCAATTCCCTGTCCTTTTAGACGAATACGTTGCCCATCGATCATTTTTTCTGGCATCTCAACCTCCAGGGATCTGCCATCTTCCAAACGAATCTTCCTTTTGCCTCCCCGATAGGCTTCATCTAAACCCAAGGTGAGTTTTGCTTCAATGTCACGGCTAGCAGGACGAGAATTAACTACTCTGGTTCTTTTCGTTGTGCCTGGGCGAAAGTCCTCACTTTCTACTCGACTGCGGTCACGGTTGGTTGTATTTGCTTTAGTCTCCGCACCATTATTACGCCCAAAATTACCCAACCCAGTTTTATTAATAAACTTTTTACGATTAAGGGATTGGTCGTACTGAACCCGTCTAGTTTGATCAGACAGAATTTCGTAGGCTTCATTAATGTCCTTAAACTTTTCTTCGGCAGCTTTATTACCCAGATTGCGATCTGGGTGGTACTTGATGGCTAAGGTACGATAAGCTTTTTTAATTTCACTACTAGAGGCGTTTTTGGTCACCCCCAGCATTTCATAATAATTACCCACTTCCTGCATATTTCAGTTATTGGTTGATTGTTGATTATGGGTTATTTGTTACCAGACGTTAGAACCGCTAGAACCACTCATCGTCTTCATCATCCCAGTCATTGCTGTAAGAATCGTTGCGGGAAGGATTGCGACTATTATACGGGTCTTGGGGAGGATAGTTATCGCGGCTACCCGTCTGGGAGTCAACGCGACTTGGAGGCGTTCCTCTGCGGGGTGGAGAAGAGGCTGGATTACTATAGGGATCGTAAGGATCGTCGTTATAACCAGGGCGACGCGCAGGATTATCGTAGCCTTTATTAGTGCGATTGCTGCGATCGCTATATCCCCCAGAATCGCGACGAGATTGACTATTGTAATCGTCATAACCATCATTCAGATTATCATTGTAGCTAGGACGACGAGAGGGATTATTGTAGTACCCATCTCCATAACTATCATTGCCATATCCTCCAGCGGTACGATCTACATCGCGGCTAGGAGGAGAATTATAGCCACCACCTTGATCGGAATAACCGCCATAATAGTCTGTTTGACGAGGATCATAGGAATAGTCTTCTGTATACTTATCGTCATCATCTCCTAAGAAGGTTTTTTTAATTGCGCCGAAGAAGTCATCATCATCCTCATCGTCATATTGCAGTCTAATTTCACGATTTAGCTCATATAAAGTATCCTGCAAATCTCCTTCAGCGCGATCTAAACTTCTTTCATCATCTTGTTCGAGGCTTTTGAGAATTTCTTCACACAGAACATCAATACGACGGCGATAATAGCTGGCAAACTGACTACCGAAGTCGAGGGTTACTTCTTTGAGTTTGCGTTGTGCCTGATCCGTTAAAGCTTTGGCACGGTTGCGTTTTTCGATGCGCTCTCTTCTGGAGCGGTCTTCTTCGGCAAATTTATCCGCTTCACTAATCATGCGGTTAATTTCAGCGTCACTCAAGGTGGAAGCCCCCGAAACTGTAATACCCTGTTCTCTTCCAGTGGTTTTATCTCTGGCTGTTACCTGCAAGATCCCGTTAGCATCAATATCAAACGACACTTGAATCTGGGGAACACCTCTGGGGGCAGGAGGAATACCCGTCAGTTTAAATCTACCCAAAGATTTATTGCCGTTGGCCATTTCCCGTTCACCCTGAAGGGCATGAATTTCGACAACGGTTTGGTTATTTTCTCCTGTAGAGAAGACATCCGAACGGCGCACAGGAATAGTGGTATTACGGGGCAGCAGTTTTTTCATCACTCCGCCAATGGTTTCTAACCCTAAAGACAAAGGAGTCACATCTAACAGCAAGATATCTTTCACTTCGTTGGTCATAATACCTGACTGAATCGCTGCGCCAATTGCCACTACTTCATCGGGATTAACGTTTTGATTAGGTTCGAGGTCAATATAACTACGAACCAGATCCTGTACCATGGGGATGCGAGTTGAACCGCCCACCAGCACCACTTCATCAATATCCATCGGGCTTAATCCAGCATCAGCAATTGCCCGCTTGAGAGGACGACGCAGACGACTGACTAAATCGCCACACAGTTCTTCAAATTTAGGACGATCAAGCTGAATTTCAATATGCTTCGGCCCATCTTCAGTAGCGGTGATAAAGGGGAGATTGATTTCCGTAACCGATAGATTAGATAGCTCGATCTTCGCTTTTTCCGCTGCTTCAGTTAATCTTTGCAGTGCTTGGCGATCGCTTTTTCTCAGGTCAACCCCTTCTTGTTTAAGAAATTCTTCTGCCAACCAGTCAACAATCCGACGGTCAAAATCGTTGCCCCCTAGTTGTGTATCCCCACTGGTGGATCTAACCTCAAATACGCCATCGCCGATATCAAGAATCGAGACATCAAATGTGCCACCACCTAAATCAAATACCATGATGGTTTGAGGACGGCGCTGATCGAGTCCATAGGCTAATGCTGCTGCGGTAGGTTCGTTGATAATCCGCAATACGTTTAATCCAGCAATACGTCCTGCATCTCTCGTCGCCTGACGTTGGGAATCATTAAAATAGGCAGGCACGGTAATTACTGCACCGGTGATGGTTTCGCCTAGATAACGCTCCGCCTCCTCCGCCAGCTTGCGTAAAATCATTGCCGAGACTTCTTCTGGGGCAAATTCTTTTTTGAGCTTAGGGCAGCGAATTTTAATGTTGCCCAATTCGTCTCGCTTAATGGTGTAGGGAACTCGCTTTGATTCTGGCTGTAGTTCAGTATATTGACGACCAACAAATCGTTTAACGCCGTAGAAAGTATTTTCTGGATTTAAGACACTTTGCCGTCTGGCTAGTTGCCCAACGACTAGTTCTCCATCTTTGTTAAAGCCAACTACAGAAGGGGTAGTTCGCATTCCTTCTGAATTGGCAATTACCGTAGGTTTTCCCCCCTCCATTACCGCCACTACGGAGTTAGTTGTTCCTAAATCGATGCCGACTACTTTGCCCATATATGTAATAGTCTCCTAGAATCGTTCCCCAAAATATATATACTACGCGGTTTTAATTTGCTTTGGCAGCTTAACACCATACATAAGCTTTTTTAATTCTCTCTAGTTTACTTTAATAAATATAGAGACTGTAGAGTTAGGAGTTAAAAAGTCAAAAAGTCAAAAGTCAAAAGTCAAAAGTCAAAAGTCAAAAGTCAAAAGTCAAAAGTCAAAAGCTGGAATTTGGTAAATTGATATTTTGATTGAATTAAATTACACGCTTTTCTTCAAAATGATTTATTTAGATTCGGCTATTTTAGAAGAAGCTAAAGCTGCGGTGGCAATGGGCTGGGTGAAGGGAATTACTACTAATCCCACTCTATTACAAAAAAGTACTTTACTGCCAGAAGACTGTCTTCAACAACTCTCACTCATCTGTCCAGGGGAATTATACTACCAACTCTGTGGTACTGACTTCGACAGCATGATCCAAGAAGGATATCGGGCTGCGGAGATCGTCGGCGAGAAGTTAGTCTTAAAAATTCCAGCTACTGAGTTGGGTTTTCGTGTAACGGCTCGTTTAGCTTCAGAAATTGCCTGTTCGGTAACGGCGATCTATAGTCCAGCCCAAGCAGCGATCGCCTCAGAAGCGGGAGCCAAATATGCGATCGCCTATGTTAACCGCGCCACCAAACTATTAGGAGATGGTTTAGAGCTAGTGCGGTCTATGTCTAACGTGCTGAAAAACAGCAAAACAGAAATTTTAGCCGCCAGCATTAAGTCCCCCCAGGAGGCAGCAGCCACCCTACAAGCAGGAGCGGATCATCTCACTGTCCCTTTGAATATTTTACAGGCAATGACAACTCATGAGCTATCCACCAAAACCGTAGCTGAGTTTGCCGATCAAGGAAGAGGAATTTCTATGGTTTCCTCGCAGGAATAAGTACTGTTGCGATGTCTTCAAACATCTGCTCAATGCGATCGCCTGTTTTCGCTGAAGTTGTATAAACTCCGATAACTCTGGGGAAATTGTCCAACTGGTAATTTTCTACTAATTTGGCTAATTTTTCTGGCGGAATTAGATCGGCTTTGTTTAAAGCTACAGCTACTTGTCCCTGGGGATTAATTTCCCAAAATAGCCGCAGGTGCTGAGTGAGATTGCTTAAGGTATCAGAGCGACTTAGATCGCCAACAATGATCGAACTGCTAGCCCCTTTAAGATAGCTGGGGGCAATAGATTTGAATTTGGTATTGCCTTCAAGATCCCAAATTAGAAGATTGATCTGGTGTGTTTCTATCTCAGTTTTTACCTCAACCAATTTGCGGGATACCTTTACTCCCACGGTAGATAGATAGCGATCGCTAAATTTGTCTTCGATAAAACGGCGTACTAAACTGGTTTTACCGACACTAAAATCTCCTAGTAAACAAATTTTTTGGGTAATTGTAGACATGAATACAGTGTTTATTTGAAGTTCGAGGGAATAAATGGTTCAAACCTAACATATCGTTTTAACCAGTCTGCTCGACTAGGATCTTGGTTGTTAGCTGAACGTATCGAATTACAGTTATTTATTAGTCTAGCTGCTTGAATTCCTCTGGCTACTAAAGCAGTTTTGACACTTTGACAGCGTTCGTAATTCAACTTGTAGTTAATAAGATAAGAACCGATAGTGTCATTAGAGGCGACTAGCTGCAAATGCACTTGAGGATGTTGTTGCAGAAGTTGTTTAACAGCATTAATTTTAGCAAAATTATCGGCAAAATTTAGCTCGCTCGAACCTGATTTAAAATAAATTCGCTGTTTGGCGATGGATAATTGCTCACTTAGATTAAATACAATCTGTTCAATTCCAGGTATCTGCTGAAATGCTTGACCAATGCTTTGGCGAGTAGATTTATCTAGCACCAATCCATTAATATTTAGAGTCTTGGGCTGATAACTAGTCTGAATAGATACCTGGGGCTGTTGATTAAATAAATTTGTCAATCTTTGAATCTCTCCTGTCACCAAATTAGGACTAACAGGAACATTAACTGCCACAATTTGATTATCAATCTCAAGCTGATTTTTCTCAGCAATTTCTTGCAAGATGGTTTCGGCGCGATCGCGCAAATAGTTATCGGGTACTCTCCCCCTCACAATCAATTTACCCTGCTTGACTGTAGGATCTAAACGATATACTGATAGCTCTGGCGCAGCGTCTAGTTGAATGGCGCTAGCTTGCTCAATGCGGTGGGCAATTCTGGCACGATAACTACTTATCCCCCAAGGAACAAAAACTAGACCAAGAACAAAAATTAGCAGCCAGAGCAAAATGGGCGAAGACGATTGCGGTTTGTTTTGATTGGTTTCGGTTAACTGCTCTAGTTTAGTTTTGATGCCGAGGGGAACATCTGCCAAATTACCGTTAAAATTTTGAATCGCCTTATCATGTTCCATGACTATTTTCCCCAAAACTTGCCGCGTTTTAGTAATAAATGCTCTCGGTGGTTCTCCTGCAACTATCACAGCTAAATAGCAATAGCCCGCCACTTCAAGCAGAATTTGCCAGTCACCATAGTCGACCAAATCTAATTCCGAACCAGAAGCAATACAGTCATTAGCAAAGCTGCAAATTGCCGTCAACATCCCCGCCAGCATCTCAGAGTCGAGGTGTCTTTCGCCAGGAATCTGTATTTCCTGAATTATCAGTCCAGAATCTTTATCGATTAAAAATATTGCGCGAACACGGTATCCTACCGACTCTTGAAAAATTAATTCCGCCTCGGAAATTCCCTGTACTTTGGCGCGAAACTTACGTTTAATACCTTCAGGACTAAGAGTCCTCTCAATTTTACTGTTAATATCCTGTACTACTTCCACCATGTATTTAGAAATAGTACTGCCGATCACGGGGTAGAGAGCATCGACCATGGCATCCCTTTCAGATTCGATCTGAGCCTTGATTGCTTTGCCCATTTCTGGGCCTAAAGTCTTAGGGATAGCATCTGCATCCAACAGGATCTGTTCTCTAATTGATAGGGCAATTTCTGGCGCGATCGCTCTGGCAATGGATAAAGGGTTAAGTCGGATTTCATCTTCAATCGCTGCGGGCAGAATTCTGGCGATCGCCGCAGCCATTTTGGGGGAGTCTTCTAAAGTCCGCTCGGCAATTAAACGGTCTAATACGGGTCTGACTGTCTCAATGATGCCCTCACGCGAATTATCCAGCTTAAACTCTAGCAATCCCACAATCAAAGGAATCAAGTTATTAACCGTATCGGCTAAATCTTCAGGGATTGCCTTTTCTGTCTCGATTCCTTGCACCTCTTCAATTGCTGTCAGCGCCAGTAGTTTGGCTGCCTCCTCAGATTTACTCTCCTGCTCTGTGGCCATTTCTTTTTGGTTTATGGAGTCTGATTCAAGAAAATTTAAATCTGGTTGGGCTGATCTTGATAAATTGGAATTTGGTTTGGATGGTGACTCTGAATCGGTATCAGGCAAAGTCTCTTCATCCACTAAAATTTCAATCAGATCTTTAATCTGTTCTAAATTAGCTGAATTTAGCTTTTTGTGGTTAGATAAATCTGACAGATTCTGGCAACCTTCATTCATAGACAGTTTTTAAAGCATTCCTACTTTCTCAAATTAAGTCTTAAATTTGAACTAATTCACACTAGAGATAAAATATTAACAATTAATTAATAGGCAATTCTACAGTTTGAAACCAATATGCCCAATAAAAATTAAACATTATTGCAGAGTAAAATAAAAGGTACTACCTTCTTGATAAATAGATTTAACCCAAATCTCGCCCCCATGCCGTTCCACAATTTTTTGGGCGATAGTTAAACCTGCACCAGTCCCCCCACCATATTTATTTTGACCGTGGAGACGTTTAAAAATCCGAAAAATTGATTCTAGGTGTTTTTCACGAATACCAATGCCGTTGTCGCGAACATAGAAGATAGTTTTCAGTTGAGCATGATCGGGATATGAGCCTATCTTTTCCAGCGCAACTGGATCTGTAGCATCTAAGTAGCCAATTTCAATGACTTTTTCGACCTGCTGATTATATTTAATGCCGTTGCTAATTAAGTTAGTAAACAGTTCGTTGACCTGGGTGCGATCGCAATTTATAGTTGGTAAAGGTCGGGGAATATTAAATTCCACCTGAGTATCTCTAGCGCTTGCCTTAATCACATCTAGAACCCCCGCAATCAAATTATTGAGATCTATCGGTCTTAGCTGCAATTGTGATCTGCCCAAGCGAGAATAGTGTAGTAAAGAGTTAATTAAATCTTCCATGCGGTGAGTTAGTCGCATCAGAGTGTTTAGTTTATCAGCGCCGTCCTCACCAAGTATTTCGCCATAATCTTCAATTAAAAAACTAGCGTAATTATAGATGCCTCTGAGGGGTTCTTTAAGATCATGAGAGGCAATATAGGCAAAAGCATCAAGTTCAACATTGCTGCGAGATAATTCTTTGTTTACCTGTGCTAATTCATCGGCTTTTCGTAATACAATCCCAACAATAGAGCTACGCAACTCTAAAGCTGCCTCTAGCTCACACGCTAGCCAAGGAAGTGACCTGTCCATAACAGTTTCTTGCCACTTGGCAAAGGATTTACGTGGAGACATGCGCAATGTTCCATCTTCTTTAATCTCCACCGCTTTATGTGGATTACCGCCCCAGTCTATTGTCTGCAACACCTCTGGGCGAAACCAGATAATCAAGGTTTTTTCTACTCGCGAAATCAATAAAGCTAATAAACCACTAGCAACTTTTGTATAGCTTGCTGCGTTTGGATAGACTTCGACTAAATGAGTTGTTTCATAAACTACCTCTTCGTTAAATTGGGTTTCTAACCAAGGAAGCAATAGGGGAATATCTGTAGCGGGATAGCGTAAATTTAGGAATGGTTCTAAATGTCCTTCTGCTGCTTCAGCAATTACTGTTCCTGCGCCTGAGTCATCAAAATGGTATACCATCACACGATCAAATCCTGTGATTGATTTTATCTCTTGAGCGATCGCATCACACAGTTCTGTTAAAGAATTAGCCCGTTGAATTCTGTTGATAGGGCGTTTTACTAACCGATAAAAATCATCAAAATTAGCTTTCTCGGTCTGTAAATTTGGCTCTAATTCTAAGATAATTATTGTTCCATTGCGGTGTACAATTCCATCAAAGTGCAAAGTGGATTGATTATTTCCACCCAGCTTAATTGGTAATGGATTAACATAATCGAAGTCTCCTGCTAGACCTTGCTCAATGGCAGTTACCTGCTTTTCTCCCAGTAACTCAGTTAAAGGCTGATTGAGTAATCTTTGTGGGTCAACTCCCAACATTTTTTGGGTATTAAGACTTACCTGCAATATTTTATATGTGTCGGCACATATGGCTAACAGCACGCCGTGAGGCTGGATTAAGTTAGGAATATGAATCGGTTCGCGATCGCAATTTGTCAGATCGACACTCTTTAAATTAGCGTCGGTAGTCACTGCCAAAATATTGAGAGATGATGAATCGGATGACATGGATTGCTCAAAATTTGATGATGGTTATTTATTGTAGAGCAAGAATCGATCTCAATACTTTTTGGTTAACAATTGCACTCGGTAAACCTTGGCTTAAGTAATGAGTAATAAGTAATAAGTAATAAGTATTGGCTACACAATTAATTAAAAATATTATCCTAAATAAATAAAAGCGATCGCCTTTAATTAATTTTCAAAACTATAAACAAAAATGATCCTGCTTTCTAGAAACAGAATCATTTTACTATTATACTTAAAGACAAAAAAGAGAATAAATTTATTCTGTTTCAGACTCTAAAATAGCTAACAACTAGTCAACTGCTTTTTTTAACAGCATCTTTGCCATCTTCAACAGCATGTCTAGTAGATGCTTCGCCTTGTTTTGCTTTGCCTTCGGCTTGATCACCTTGATCGCCAGTTACTTTACCTAAAGCTTCTTGGGCTTTTCCTTCGACATTTTTAGCTATGGCTTTTACTCTATCTTCTGCACTCATAATAATTTATCTCCGCAAATTATTTATTTTTAACTAACTTTAATCTTAGATAAATTTTGTATAATTTTTATCTGTCTAAAGTTGTAAACTAAAAATTCAAGATTAGAAGGTTACTTAACTTGATTGCATTACGCTTATTTTGCCAACTATAATTATTGACAAATTTAGAGAATTTATATCTAAAGAGCGATTTTAGCGATTTACTAAATAAGGTACAACTTAGGATGCTAAATCTAAATCTTGTTAAGTATTATACAAAGGTAAATTATGCACGCCAAACAATTTTCATCTATCAAACGCTGGATAGCCACAAGTATCTTAAGTCTATTAACTATCGCTTTTGTTTGGCAGGGTATGTTTATAGCTAATGATACAGCTATGGCTGATTCTGTAATGTTGGCAGATATGGGCGATCGCGTCGAAAATAAAGCCGATCGCGATCTCGATCAAACAAAAGGTTTTATTGAAGATACGAAAGAAAAGGTAAAAGAAACTGCTAATAAAAATGCCAGTAAAGTTGATCGCGCAACAGACAATGATAGTTTCCTAGAAAACAAAGCTAAGAAAGATGCCAATCGCATTGAAAATAAAGCAGATAAAGATGCAGCTAAAACTAAAAAAGCAGTAGATAAAACTCAGAATATTATTGAAAGCACTGTTGATAACATCAAAGATGTTTTTAGTAATTAAGTAATAATCAATGCGATCGCCATCTTTTTCTTCAGCTTAACTATTTGTTTCAGTTTGAGAGAAGAAATTAGGCGATCGCAATTTCTTTTCATCTATAAATATCTTCAAAAACACTACGGTGGCTCAAAATTTAATTGGCTATTTGATTGGGTAAAAGTAAATAAGAACCTGGCTTGATGATTACACTGTCATTAATATGACCGACGAATATTTTTTCGTCTGTAGTTCTAAAATGAATGTGCATGTTGCTGTTGGGATTAGTAAGCACTCCACGATGAGATGGGGAATAGAAACCCAATGCTTCGATTTTGCGATCGTCTAAGCCACCAAGATAGCGAGAGCGCAAAAAGCTTCCTAGATGGTTTGGTACACCATTACCCATCCCACTAACCACGAACCAGTCTAAAGCGGAGACTTCTCCTTCAAGGCGAAAAAGAAAAGGTCGAGAGGTTTCTATTTTTTGATTGGCGGCAGCTTTGGGTATATATTGTTCCAAGTCAGTAAATGTCTGCACTGTATTGGGTATTTCCATCTTTGTCCAGCTTGGTACGTAAGCATAAACCAGAAACGAGATATCGAAATCATCAAGCTCTTTTACCTCATACGCAAGACTTTTAAATTGACCCAAATAGGCTTTGCCATCCAAGACTAAAATCTCAGCGTTTAATCCTAGTGGCATCCCTAAACCATAAAGATGACGCTTCTGAGTTAGCGAACGAAACTCTACTTGATTATTTAAATTATTAGAAGCGATCGCTCTTAAATCGCCGATCGCCTGTACTGGTTCTGTTGGTGCAATCTGAGATAAGCTTGCTTTATTGGTTATATGATTCATGTTTTGTTCTTAATTTCGATCTATTACTGGCAGCAATTACTTGAAATACAGCATTAAAGAAAGGTTATAGCGATCGCCGATAATTAAAGTAATTTGCAACGCGAAATTCTATTTTTAAGGCAATTTTTTTAAGCTTTACCAATGCCCTTGGTTGATCCAGTAATGAGAGCAAGTTTGTTGCTGAGATGTAAATCCATATTTTGTAATTCATTTTGTTTTTGAGGCAATTTTTTGAAGACGAACAGTTTTATTTTTGTGCTGGAACTTTTATCTGTAGAGCTTCTAAAATCTTGTTGGCCACCAGTAGAGAAGAGGCTGGATTTTGACCAGTAATTAAATTACCGCTTTGAATCGCAAAGGGTTGGAAATTATCGGCACTTTGAAAATCTGCCCCTAATTCTCGTAACTTGGTTTCCAGCATAAAGGGTACGCTACTCGAAAGTCCCACTGCATCTTCTTCCGCATTGGTAAAAGAATTAACCTTTAGCCCATCAACCAAAGGACTACCATCGGCTTTAGTCGCCCCAATCAAACCTGCAACACCATGACATACCGCAGCGATCGCTTTATCTTGAGCGTAGGTTTGGGAAATGATGTTTGCCAATGATGCACTGTTTGGCAAATCCCACATCGTACCGTGTCCCCCTGGTAAAAAGACAGCATCATATATATCGGGATTTATATTATTGATGGCAACAGTGTTACTAGTTGCAGCAATAGCAGCTTTATCTTGTAAAAAGCGATCGACAGTTGGGGAATTCTCACCAATAGGCTTTTTACTTTTAGGATCGATAGGAACTACACCACCTTGAATCGAGGCGATTGTTACCGACATACCTGCATCAATAAACACATAGTAAGGCGCAGCTAATTCTTCTAGCCATAAACCAGTAGGTTCGCTGCTGTTGTCCATAATGGCGTGAGAAGTAACGATAATCAATATTTTGCGAGAGTTCATAATTTTCATAATCCAATAATGCTTTGCTTTTCTTTACCCTAATCAAAGCTCAGGCAAAAGAGTACTTATAGTTATTAGTAGCAGCCATAAATATTTTTATAGCTAATGAGTTACTTACCCCAATTACGTACTTTCCTAGAAGCCTATCGCACGGGTTCAATTACCAAAGCTGCCAATCGCTTGCACTTAACTCAACCAGCAGCATCTGCACATATAAAATCTTTAGAAGTTTTAATTGAAAAAAAACTATTTACCCGTCATGCAAGAGGCATCAAGCCTACAGCGATCGCCGATGACTTAGCCAGATCTATTGCTCCTCATTTAGAACAAATAGAAACTAAGTTTAATGCGGTGCGTTCTCGTGTTGCGACCGTTGCTGGTACAATTCATTTGGCTGCCCCCGCAGAATTTCTCGATGCCAAAGTGTTACCCGCGATCGCTTCGTTGCTGGCTCACGATATTAGAGTCAGAATTCATTTAGGGGGAAAAGAGCGTATTTACCAATTGTTAAATGATGGCACAGTAGATTTAGCAATCACGGCATCTGAGCCTCAAAATAAAGCCCTCGATTTTACTGAAATTGAACGAGAGACTTTAGTTTTAGTTGCTGCCACCGATTGGAAGCAACAGCATTTAATCTCACCATTCGATCCTCGGCAGCTATTGAATTTACCTTTAATTGCTTATGACGAAGATTTACCCTTAATTCAGCGCTATTTTGCCGAAGTTTTTCAAATCCAATTGGATCTACAGGCAGTTGTTACGGTTGCCGACTTAAGGATAGTGCGATCGCTAATATTACTTGGTCAGGGTTATACTGTCTTGCCTAAATATTTGTGTATACAACAGTTACAAGCTAAGACTCTCTGTCTTTTACATCAGACAGAACTTTATCCTCGTAACAATCTTTATTTGGTTTGGCATAAAGCTAGCTTAAGACATCCTAGAATAGTATATACAAGGGATCATCTATTGCGTCTAATTCATTGACTTTAAATTACAGTTTGGTAATGTTCAACAGTGGGAAAAGGATCGTAAAAATGATGCAGTAGTTTTTTCCAAGTTTGATATTCAGGAGACTGTCTAAAACCGACGGTATGATCTTCGATAGTTTGCCAGTTAATTAATAATAAATATTGATTTTCTCTCTCCAAGCACTTTTGGAGATCGTGAGAGAGATATCCATTCATTGAGGCAATAATCTGGGAAGCTCCCACAAAAGCAGTCTCAAATTCCTGATTCATACCTGGCTTGATGTTTAAGACTGCTACTTCTAGGATCATGGTTTTAATCTAACAACACAAAAATACAAATTAAATACAAATTATTTAGACACCACCAGTAGTATCACCACCAAAAGTACCCCCGTTATAAAAATCATCCTCAAACAGAGAAAAGTTGGCTGCATCAGGATCTTCAGTTATGGCAACTAGCGTTTCTAATTTCTCATTTGCCCAATAGTCTGTGGAATTAAGCTCTATGCTAGAAAAGTCATTATTATCTCCTAGTTTCATAGTTTTTGTCGTAAATTCTGTAGCATCAAATGCTAAGAAATCTTTGGTTGAAGTGACGATGTTGTTATCGACAATTGACTTGTAGCTTTTCTCGTTGTAAATACCTGCTACCCCAACATTTTTATTATATTCAGGGGCTAAAAAGTCTTCTCCTACCCCTCTAATCTCATTGCCATCAATAGTGGTGTTGCTAGTAATATCATTCCAAATATTGAAAGCATTGATACTAGAGAGTTTATTATCACTAACAGTGACAGCATTAGTATTGAAAAGCTTTATTCCACCAGCATCATAGCTTTGAGAGTGTTCTGCGTCAAGATTAATATCTTCTAGAGTAATACCACTAATTATTCCCCCATCAGTGTCATCAATACCAATTCCTTTACGACCAACATCATATATTTTTGAATCGAGTATTTTAAATCCATCAGCTCCAGTCATACTGATGGCAATGTTGTTTTGACCATCTCTAATCGGTTTGTCGATCCCGATATCATGAATATCAAGATTTTGTAAGGTAACATTAGTTGCCTCTTTAACTTTAATACCATTGTTTCCATTAGTAATGACAACATCTTGAATAGTTGTGCCACTTGCCTCTGGGTTTACAGTAATTATAGAATCGGTAACGCCTTTTCCCTGAATGATTGTTTTCCCTCGATAGCCATCAATTGTAATATCTTTATGGATGTTAATCCCAGAGGTGGTATAAGTACCTTTCCCCAGTATTATGCTATCACCATCATTGGCAGCGGCGATCGCTTTATCCAAATTCCCAGCAAAATCTTTGTCTACATAAAAAACCTTACTCGTTTTTTCAGCAGAAGTATTATTTGAGTTAGCCATACAAATGTCTATAAATTTTCTATAAGGTTAAAACAGAAAGAATTAGTCTAATGTTGAGGAAAAACCGTTGATTTAATCAAAAAAAAGATTGCGATCTCTCCTCCCTAAACTATTTTATTGCCCTGTCCTACCAAGCGCCACTTAACCTAGAGGAAGATATATGGTGAGCCTGTTAGTCTTATTCTAGATGGCTTGATTATAGGAGGACTCAAACTCTTATTCTGTAAATATTGTGTCCTAAAGCATTTGCGAAGCTAATCCTTTAGCATAAGCTTCGCAAATGTCTAAACTGTAAAGTTTAAAGATAAATAATTATCTAATTATCCTCGTAGATAAGCCACAATCGCTACTAACAATAAACACCCGATAAAAGTACAGCCTAACAATACCAAAACAAAAACTTCTCCCGCAGAAAGTGGGCGATCGCTTGGATCTAGATAAGCCGTCCGAGAATAGTTAGAATCTCGATTAGATTCCGATTTAGACCAGCTTGGCGCTTGAATTACATTCAGACGTGAATAGCCGATTTTCAAGTCGTAGAGCGATCGCTGTTCAGGACTACTCAAGACAGCATAAGCCTCATTCAGTTTTTGAAACTCATTTCTGGCAACCTGAAAAGGTAATTGGGTCGTGTCGGGATGATATTTTTTACTTAGTTGACGATAGCTACGACGGATTGCAATATTCGACGCAGAAGGATGTAGCCCCATCAAACCATAGTAAGTATTGATTAAAGTTACCTGGGGTGGCAGAGTGGTCGATGTTTGTCGTGAAGAATTACTGTTAACCATTGTTTTTGATGACGTAGGCTTTCTTTATTATGTAGCGAACTTTAACGGTCAAATCAAGCTAGCGTTAGTATTTACCTTAAGAAATATTAAACAGAATCAACAAATCGGTCTATATTTCGTGGTGCTTGTAACAGAATTTAAAGTTATCTCGTCTTTCGTCGAGGGACAATAGGGCCATGGGGTAAACTATCCCTTGATTCTATCTAGAATACGATCACGGAACATTCGCAGTTGGAGCTATATATAAATGTCCCATAGCGTCAAAATTTATGATACTTGCATTGGCTGTACCCAATGTGTACGGGCTTGTCCTACTGACGTTTTGGAGATGGTACCTTGGGATGGCTGTAAAGCTGGTCAAATTGCCTCTTCTCCTCGTACTGAAGATTGTGTGGGTTGCAAACGTTGTGAAACGGCTTGCCCTACAGATTTCTTGAGTATCCGCGTCTATTTGGGTGCAGAAACCACCCGCAGTATGGGTCTTGCTTATTAAGACAAAATCTCGTAGTAAATCGTGGTTCAGACCGCAATTTATTTAATGGAATACCTTCTCTGTCGTCTGACTTTTATAGTTGCGCTGCCTTGCAGCGTGATTTGTCAAGTTGGGCGACATTGTTTATTTTTAAAGTGTTTATTTTTAAAGTTATTTATATTAATTAATGTAAAAATTGCCTGAGTGTACACTCATGAATATTGTTACAAACTGTTACGCAATCGGCAATTATTGTTATCGAATTGTGTCAGATTATCCGTAGGCAGGATTTAGAGGAGCGTTTTTTGATAAAACTACCTTACATACATAAGCCATTTATCCAGGCAGATAAAGAGCTACCCTGCTCTGATATAAGCCTTTCATAAAGCCAATTATCACAGGAGATTAAAACTATATGTTCACCCAGGTCAAATCCACTGTTCGTCACGTTAAGCCAGATGCCGTTAACGGACGCGATCTACTTAGGGTGGTCTACGTCGTACTAGAGCCACAGTATCAAAGTACTCTGACTGAGGCAGCTAAGTCGATTAATAGTAATAATCCCCACCTAGCTATTGAACTGAGTGGGTATTTAATTGAAGAATTAAGAAACGAAGAAAATTATCATAATTTTAAACATGATGTCGCCCAGGCGAATATATTTATTGCTTCACTAATATTTGTTGAAGATTTAGCCCAGAAAGTTGTCGAAGCAGTTACTCCTCACCGCGATAATTTAGACGCAGCAGTGGTCTTTCCTTCAATGCCTGAAGTGATGCGTCTGAACAAGATGGGTAGCTTTTCCATGGCACAGTTGGGTCAATCCAAAAGTGCGATCGCTCAATTTATGCGCAAGCGTAAAGAAAAGTCTGGCAGTTCTTTCCAAGATGCGATGCTGAAGTTATTACGCACTCTGCCTAAAGTCCTGAAATATTTGCCTGTAGAAAAAGCTCAGGATGCTCGTAACTTCATGTTGAGCTTTCAGTATTGGTTGGGTGGCAATGCCGATAACTTAGAAAACTTTTTATTAATGTTGTCGGATAAATATGTTTATCCCAACCAACTAAAGGGCGAAAAGCAATATGCCGAACCGATTACCTATCCTGATATGGGAATCTGGCATCCTTTAGCACCAAAAATGTTTGAGGATATTCAAGAATATTTAGCCTGGTTTAATAGCCGTAAAGATATATCTGACGATCTCAAAGATCCTTTAGCACCTTGTGTTGGTTTGGTGTTGCAACGGACTCACCTAGTGACTCAAGACAATGCTCACTATGTAGCCATGGTGCAAGAACTAGAGTGTATGGGGGCGCGAGTCATTCCTGTCTTTGCTGGAGGATTAGACTTTTCTAAACCCGTAGACGCTTACTTCTGGCAAGAGGGACAGAACCAAGCCATAGTTGATGTAGTAGTCTCTCTAACTGGTTTTGCCTTGGTTGGGGGTCCCGCCAGACAAGATCATCCCAAAGCGATCGAATCCTTAAAACGCCTCAACCGTCCCTATATGGTAGCGTTGCCCTTAGTATTCCAAACTACTGAAGAATGGGAAGAAAGTGAATTAGGTTTACATCCTGTCCAGGTAGCACTACAGATTGCTATTCCAGAATTAGATGGGGCGATCGAACCAATAATTGCCTCTGGTAGAGATGGTGCTACGGGTAAATCCATTGCCTTGCAGGATCGGGTAGAAGCGATCGCCCGTCGTGCGATGAAGTGGGGTAGTTTACGTAAGAAACCCAAGCTACAGAAGAAGGTAGCTATTACCGTCTTTAGTTTCCCTCCCGATAAAGGTAACGTGGGTACGGCAGCTTATCTTAACGTCTTTGGTTCGATTTATGAAGCCATGAAAGGCTTACGAGATAACGGTTATGACATCCAAGACTTACCTGATTCGGCTGAAGACTTAATGCAAGCCGTGATTCATGATGCTCAAGCCCAATATGCTTCTCCTGAACTGAATATTGCTCATCGGATGTCCGTCGAACAGTATGAAAGATTAACACCCTATTCCGTGAAGCTAGAAGAAAATTGGGGGCCACCTCCAGGACACTTAAACAGTGATGGTAAAAACCTGTTAATTTACGGCAAGGAGTTTGGGAACGTCTTTATCGGTGTACAGCCTACCTTTGGTTACGAAGGCGATCCGATGCGGTTGTTGTTCTCTCGTTCAGCCAGTCCCCATCATGGTTTTGCAGCCTACTACACTTATCTAGAGCATATCTGGCAAGCTGATGCCGTCCTGCACTTTGGTACTCACGGTTCACTAGAATTTATGCCAGGGAAGCAAATGGGTATGTCTGGTGATTGTTACCCTGATAGCCTAATTGGTAGCATTCCCAACATTTATTACTACGCAGCCAATAACCCATCTGAAGCCACTATTGCTAAACGTCGTAGCTATGCTTCAACTATTTCTTACCTCACTCCTCCCGCGGAAAACGCAGGACTTTATAAAGGTTTAAAAGAATTAGGGGATTTAATTGGTTCCTACCAAAGCCTCAAAGATGGTGGGCGAGGGATTCAAATCGTTGATACGGTAATGGATCAAGCGCGAATTTGTAATCTCGATAAAGACATTGCCTTCCCTGACCATTCTGCCAAAGAAATGACCCAAGAGGAACGGGATACTATTATTGGTTTGGTTTACAAACAGTTAATGGAAATCGAATCTCGTTTACTTCCCTGTGGCTTGCACATCATTGGTAAACCGCCATCTGCCGAAGAAGCGATCGCTACTTTAGTTAGTATTTCCAACTTAGACCGCGAAGAAGAAGGGATTATTTCTTTCCCCCGCATCATTGCTAACAGTATTGGTAGGGATATCGATGAGATTTATATCAATAACGATCGCGGTGTCTTAGCTGATGTGCAGCTATTCCAAGATATTACCCAAGCAACTCGTGCTGCGGTAGGTGCTTTAGTTAAGGCACAAATTGATGCCGAAGGTAGAGTCTCTATGGTGTCTAAGCTGAACTTCTTCAATATTGGTAAAAAAGCGCCTTGGATGGAAGCTTTGAGTGAACATGGTTACAAAAACATCGATGAAAATGTTCTCAAGCCTTTAATCGAATATTTAGAATTCTGCCTAGAACAGATCTGTGCTGATAATGAGCTTGGTGGATTACTCCAAGCTTTAGAAGGGGAATACGTCCTACCTGGCCCTGGTGGCGATCCCATTCGTAACCCAAATGTCTTACCTACGGGTAAAAACATTCATGCTCTAGATCCTCAGTCTATTCCTACCCTCGCTGCGGTTCAATCAGCCAAAATCGTTGTGGATCGCTTAATTGAGCGTCAAAAGCTGGATAACGGCGGGAACTACCCCGAAAGCATTGCTTGTGTTCTCTGGGGAACAGACAACATCAAGACCTATGGCGAGTCTTTAGCCCAAATCATGTGGATGGTGGGTGTTCGTCCTGTCCCCGATGCTTTAGGTCGGGTTAATAAACTAGAGTTAATTCCTTTAGAAGAATTAGGTCGCCCCCGTATTGACGTGGTAGTAAACTGTTCAGGTGTTTTCCGTGACCTATTTATTAATCAAATGAACCTTTTAGATCGCGGTGTCAAAATGGCAGCCGAAGCCGATGAACCTATGGAAATGAACTTTGTGCGTAAACACGCCTTAGAACAAGCGGCAGAAATGGGCATTAATGTGCGTCAAGCAGCAACGAGGATTTTCTCTAACGCCTCTGGTTCATACTCTTCCAATATTAACTTGGCAGTAGAAAACAGCAGTTGGGAAGAAGAAAAAGAACTTCAAGATATGTACCTCAACCGTAAATCCTTTGCCTTTAACTCCGATAACCCAGGAGTCATGGATGAAAGCCGAGGTTTATTTGAATCTTCCTTGAAGCGTGCTGATGTTACTTTCCAAAACTTAGATTCCTCTGAAATCAGCTTAACTGACGTATCTCATTACTTTGATTCCGATCCGACAAAGATCGTTTCTAGTCTGCGAGATGACGGTAGGAAACCCACTGCTTATATCGCAGACACTACTACCGCTAACGCTCAAGTACGTACTTTATCAGAGACTGTACGCCTTGATGCCCGTACCAAAATGCTTAACCCCAATGGTACGAAGGAATGCTCAGTAACGGTTATGAAGGGGTGCGGGAACTATCCAAGCGTTTAGTTAACACCATGGGTTGGTCAGCTACCGCCGATGCAGTAGACAACTGGGTTTATGAAGATGTTAATACTACCTTTATTGATGACCCTGAAATGTGCAAACGTTTGATGGATATGAATCCTAATTCTTTCCGCAAGATTGTCGGTACTTTGCTTGAAGTTAATGGTCGTGGTTATTGGGAAACTAATGAAAAAAACCTCGATCGCTTGCGGGAATTGTATCAAGAAGTGGAAGACAGAATTGAAGGTATTGATTAATAGTTAATTTAATCTGGGCAATTTAATAATGTAACCCGTAGGGACGTTCCATGGAATGTCCCTACGGTATTTATGGGTAAAAACCATGACATTAAACAACAAAAAATTTGGTCGTAAATACACCAGATTAAAAAACTATAATTATGCTGCCAATGGCTATTATTTCGTAACCATTTGCACCCATGAAAACAATGTTTTTTCGGCGATATAACCAACGGAAAAATACAAT